>NZ_JBEXDX010000034.1:0-95415 GCF_040605995.1 Streptomyces sp. NPDC005492 | reverse complement strand
GCAACTCCGACCGGCGCGCCCCCGCCTCGGTCAAGAACTACGCGAAGACCCACCCGCACCGCATGGGCGCCTGGTCGGCGGAGTCCAAGACGAACAGCGCGCCGCTGGGGGCGCGCCCCACCTTTCGGGAGGCGCGCACCATTTGACCTGCGAATTCGCCGACGGCGCGCCCCCTTCCCCGGTGGGTGCGCGCCCGCCCGCGCGAGTGATCGACAACGGTTGGCGCGGCGCGCGGGCTGGCTGGGCGCGGCCCTCGAGCGCGCGCCCTCGACGTGGAGCGGGGCGCGGCCGCGCGGTCAGGTTCCGCGCGCTTCCCTCGAGCGCGCGGGCTCGGCGCGCTCGCGCTCGTGGTCGAGGCGCGCCCGGAGACGACGAAGGGCGCGCCGCTGGGCGCGCCCTCTTCGGTGTTCCGGCCTGTTGCCGCGCGCCTCTACGGCGCGCGCTTCGTCGTGGCTCGGCGGACCGCGCGCGCGTCCCGGCGCGCTTCCCGCTTCCCCTCCTGCAACTCTGCACGCACCTGGTGCAGGAGGCTCGACAGCTCCTCGGGGTGCTTGTCGCCGAGGAGGCGAAGCGCACGCAGCCGTACGTTTGGCTCGCTCGGCATCCGGCCGTAGCGCGCCTCGGCGTACTGGATTGCGTACCGCAGGAAGCGCTGTTCTGCAGCGGCCCGGTCGCGGAGACCACGGACACGGGCGTCGTGCGCCTTACGGCTCTCGTCGGGCGCGGCCGCCGGCAGGAACCGGCCCGGCTCCTCCGCCATCAGGCGGCAGACCTCGTCCGCCCTGGCCGCTACCCTCGGTGACCGAAAGGCGAGGGCCTGCACCCGCCGCGGCACTGGTCCCGTGACCGGCTCGTCGAGGACGAACGCCGTCCACCGCCGGGTGAACGTCTCGTCGTCGAGCGCTGCAAGGTGCTTGGCCTCCTCGTGCGCCAGGTCCTCGACGACGTCCTGATACGGACGCATGGCCGCCTGCAGGCTGGCACGGAACGGTGCGATGCGGGCCGCCTGCTGCTTCCTGCTCTCGCCCTCCTGGAGAGGCAGGAAGGTGCGGGCCCGCTTGATGGCCAGCTCCAGCGCATCAAGGGTCCGCGGTGCCATCTGGGGCGCGGCCAACGCGGCGGCCTGGACGTCGTGCGGGGCGTCGCGCTTGTCGGGGGCCCCCGTGATGTGGCGGACAACCGCGTTCATGAACTCGTCGGGCCCCATGCCCGACAGGCGCTTGATCGCCGCCTCGACCTCGTGCGCTTCGGCCATGCGGTCTGTTCCTCCGGTTCGGGTCGGGCCCGCTGCTCTCGGGCCTTAAAGTGCGCGTCGTGCCTGCTAGGGCAGCAAGAGGTGGCCGTACCGAGCCTTGCGACAGCGTGTGCCGGGTTCATCGCAGGAGCAACCACTCCCCGGCCCCGAGTGCTCTGCACGCACCCGGTGGTCTCGATGCACTTGTCAGGCGCGCCCTGGGGAAGGAACACCGCGGTGTCTCTGAACCCAACGCCTGACGGCAGTCTCAACGCTTTGTCGCGGCAGCGATACAGCCACCTCGAGTGCTGATGGTACCCGCCGGCGGAGGGCCGGACGGGCGTCGTCGCTCTTATTCGGCCTGCTGAGGCGTCCTCTTGGTCGTCAGGGCCTCGATCATCGGTGCGAGCTTGCTGGGCTTCCACAGAAGGTCGTAGCTGGTCTGGGAGGCGGCGAGGACGCCGAGGAGGGTGGCGGCCGTCAGCTTTCCGTGCTGGAACTGGTCCAGGCCCCCGTCGGCGCCGACGGCCGCGACACCGGCGATCAGCGCGGCCACGACCGCTACGACCTTCTTCCACTTCGCCGGCCAGGCCGGGCGCTGCACCACCGCGGTGAGAAGCGGGAGCACAGCGCCCACCTGGGCGCCGGTCGTCAGGGACTGCAGAGTGCTCATGGGTCCTGCCCTTCATGCTGGGTTGCGTGTCGGGCGGACTGTGCGCGGCGCCGGTGCCTTGTGTCGCGTGCTCGCTCAGGTACCGGGCCCGTCGACCAGGTCCTCGGCGAGTTCGCGCGGCGGCGTGGGGGCGGGACGGTCGTACAGCTTGGCGACCAGGGCGCGGAGCTGGTGGATGTATTCGACCGCCGCGGCCTTCCAGCGGCGCCACTGCCGCTGTTCCTCCTCCAGGCGCTCGACGCGGTTCTCCAGCGTGGTCACCCGCTCGAGGGTCTTGGCGTTCGTCTCGCGCTGCTGCTCCAGGAGCTTGGTGAAGCCCTCGGTCACGGTCTGGACGGACGCCACGAAGGTGTTGGCCTCCTGCGTCTGCGCGTCGCTGTCGGTCTTGCGCTTGTTCCCCCGGTACACCAGCCACGCCCCGCCCAGCACACCGGTCATGCCGAAGAAGGGGGAGAGGACAGGCGCCAGAGAGGTGAGCCACTCCACGGGGCGCCTCCTCGGTCATCGGTCGTCAGCTTGGGTGCGCGGGAGCCTGGGCCCGAAGGCCCGCGGCCCCCCGCAGCGCGGGACCCTGCATCACGGCGAACGCTTATGTCTCCGTCAGCGTCGGTTGCGCGGATGTCGGGCTGACGCCGGCGACTGCGTTCCAGCCGGTGCGGATCGCTTCGAGGATCTGGTCATCCGTGATAGCGGCGGCCATGGCTGGCGCTTCCGTCGTCCCGGTGGCGGCTGCGGCGGCGACCATCGGAGGCGAGGCGACGATGCCGACCATCATCTGCACGGTCTGTGCCGCCGTGGGGCTCAGCACGGTCTTGGCCAGGTTCCAGCGCAGCGGGTAGCCGGGTGTGTCCGGAGACTCGGCAAAGACTTCCTGCGCGATCATGGCGATGGCTAGGCGGACGCGCGGCAGTAACGTCGGCTCGTCGGCGAGACCACAGAGGGCGCTCAGCGGGAGCGGCAGGGTGGGCAACGGGGGGGCCTCCTCACTTCGTGTAGGTGACGCGCAGCTTCGGGGGGTTGGTCTGGCCGTAGCCGCGTGCGCGGCCGTAGTAGGTCAGGCTCGAGTTGTTTGGGTCCAGCGCGATGCCCCGCCACTTCGTGGAGTCGAACACCGATGTGATGTCCACCCACTTGCCTTCGTTCTTGGCCCAGGAAATCGTCTTGGACTCGGGGTCGCAGGAGAACGTGGAGGGGCGAGACGTGAAGCCGTGTGCCTTGATCACGGCGCTACCGCCGTTGTTGTAGTACCAGTGATCGAAGTACAGGTAGACCTCGGCCTTTTGGATGGTCGCACCGGACAGATCGGTGCCCAGGGACGACGAGAAGCCGATGAGGCTCGCCTGCATGCCGTTCGTGGAGCTGTAGTAGCCCTGATAGCAGGAGTTGCCCCAGTAGCTGTTGTACGAGCCGCGGTTCGAGTACGACCCGGACCAGGTCGCGGAGTAGGTCTTGGTGTACTGCACGACGGGCGGGGTGGCTGTGCCGCCTCCGGTGTTGTATCCGCCGGTCTTCGGGATCTCCGGGCCGATGTCCTCGGCGTAGAAGACGCAACTGCGGCCGGTGGTGGGTAGGCCCAGTTCGAATGTCGTGCCGCTGGTGCTGCCGGAGTTCTCGAAGGAGAGCAGGAATCGGTGCAGGCCGGCGCCGAGCGTGCTGCCCGGAACGATGTACTCGAGCTCCGCTGTCCAGTACCGGCCCGTGTGTGAAGGGGTGAGGATGACGTGCTGGCGCAGCGTCGACGTGATTGTGGGCGTGGCGGTGCCGCCGTCTCGGAGGTAGAGGCGGGCCTCCCCGTCGTTGTTGTTGTCGAAGTCGGCCGTGGCGTGGAACTTGATGCGGTACATCCGGCCGGACTCGATCGTGACGGGCAGCTCGAAGTAGCCGAGCTCTGTGCCGGTTGCTGTCACGGTCGTGGCGGGCACGCCGTAGGAGATGATTCCGCGCGGCCGCTGGTCGAGGACTGTGACCAAGGGGTCCCCGCCCACGGTGAGGGTGTCGGCGACCGCCAGGCTCTGGAAGTAGGCGCCGCCGGTCTGGTCGATCGTCGCGACGGGCAGGCCGTCCGCGCTGAGCGTCAGGTAGTTGGGGCGGCCGGTCAGAAGGGAGACCGCTTCCTCCCCGTTGTCGTCAAAGAGCTGCAGGCCTCGGGGACTGATTTCTGAGCGGGCTCCGGCGAAGCCGGACGCGAGGACGATGCGCGCCTTCGCGTTGTCGTACTGGACGGTGCCGACGCTGGAGTTGACGGTGGAGCACGCGATGCGGAGCTGCGTCGTGCCGGCGGGGGCAGCATCGTCGGGAACGCCGCTCAGCGTGGTCCATGCGCCCTTGACTGCTGCGTTGTCCCCGGTGGTCACGGTGCTGTACCCGAGGATGTTCCCGGCCGTGTCCAGCCACTGCCCGTAGAGGCTGACCCGGAGACCGTTCCAGTCGGTGGAGGCGTAGTAGTCGATGGCCAGCCACAGCTTTTGGCCTGGCATCCCTGGCACCGTGGCCAGCGTCATGGAGCGGGTGACGGCCGTGGGGTTGGCGGCGTTCACCTGCAGGGCCTGCGGGGTGTTGTTGCCGGGGCTGACGATGGACCAGTACGTGCTCGTGGAGGCGCGGCCGGTCGAGATGGCGCCCTCAAAACTGGGGTCGGCGATGAGGTTGCCGTCAGTGCCGAGGGACAGCCGGTCGGCGGTGATCGCTCCGGCCTTGATGTGGGTGGCGTCGATGGCACCTGCGGCGATGGCGGTTGCCGTCACGCTGTTCACGGCCATCTTGTCCGCCGTGATCGACAGCGCCGCCAGCTTGTCGGTGGTGATCGCCAGGGAAGCGATCTTCTCAGCCGTGACGGACAGGGCGATGAGCTTGTCCGTCGTGATGGACCCGGCCAGGATCTTCGGCGCAGTGATCGAACCGTCCGCGATCTGCACCCCGGGGACGAGCGGGCGGAGCGCCGCGTTGTCGAACCACACGTCGCCAGCAGTGACCTGGGCGGCCTCGATCCGAATGCTGGCCCGGACGGTCCCAGCCGGCGCTGTGAAGGTGCCGGACACCCGCCCCCAGGTCCCGACTGCGGGCGTTCCCGGTGTTCCGGCGACGCCGTAGCCGAGGATCGTTCCCGCGGCGTCTTCCCACCGCGTGTGGATGTTCACCCCGCCGCCGGCCCAGTCCGCGGACAGGTAGTAGTCGGCCCCTAGGTACAGCTGGTCACCGGCGAGTACCGGGATCAGGGTCAGGGGCACGGCCCGGTAGATCGCAGTGGCAGAGCGGCAGTCGATTTTGACGGAAGCGGCGGAGCCATTGCCCTTGGTCTTGTCCTGCGCTGCGTACGAGATTCCGAGGACGAGCGAGGCGGTGACGGCTCCCTCGAACGAGGGGTCGGGCAGGATGTTGGACCCGCCGGTGACCGTCAGCTTGTCCGTGGTGATGGCGCCTGCTGCTACCGCGTTCGCCGTGACGGAGCCAGCCGCCAACTCGGAGGCTGTGACGGAGTTCACCTGCAGCTCTCGCGCACTGATCGCGTCTGCGGCGATCTTTCCGGCGGTCACGGCGTCCGCGGCGAGCGCCGCGGTGTTCACGGCCCCGGCCGTGATGTTGACGGAGTCGACGATGCCGGTCTTGAGGGCTTCGAGCGTCACGCAGTCGACCTGCATGACGCTGGTCGATGTCCCGCCGAGCCCGTTGTAGTTGAGCCACACGTACGGCGCGATGAAGCGGACGTCGTTGTGTACGACGCCGGGGTTCCGCGGGTCGTTGTTCGGGCCGGTCGAGCCGACCGCGGCGCGGTCCTTGACGAAGCCGACGACCGTCACCCAGCCGTCAGCGGTCGTGATGGGCTTGCCTGACGCGGCGACGTAGTAGTGCGAGTTCGGGCTACCAGCAGTGCCGTTGCGGTTGACCAGATTCTTTCCGTCTGCGCCGATGCCGGCGACGCCGACATAGAACGTCTCGGTGGCTCCGACCGGGCCGGTGAGGCGGACTCTGGCGCTCAGCCGGTACAGCACGCCGGGTTCGTACGGGATGGCCGTGGTGCCCTGCAGACGGTTGTAGCCGGTGGCCTGCCCAACGTTCTGGCTGGTGGGGGCGTCCGCGACGCCGGAGCGGTAATCCCAGACGGCCCCGGTGCCCTTGTCCGTGACGGTCCACGCGGCGGGGTCGTTCATCGTGTCGACGTAGCGCTGTGCTGCGCTGTCGCTGAGGGCGCCGCCGAGGGCGTTGATCAGGACGGCACCGTTGGCGATCTTCCCGACGGTGACCGCGGCCTTGGCGAGCTTGTCCTCGAGGACCGCGCCGTCGGCGAGTGCGGTGGACCCGACGGCGCCGAGGGCGATCTTCGCCGCGGTGACGGCGCTCTGGGCGAGCTTGACATCGGTGACCATCCCGTCGACGAGGTCCTCGCTGACGGCCTGGCGGGGCTTGCCCTCAACGGCGGTGGAGGGCGGCCCGGTGACCGCCGCGGTGTTCGCGGCGACCAGGCGCACCCAAACGCTGGTGTAGCCCTCGGTGCCGACCGTGACGGTGCCGCCGAGGGGAGCCGTGATGGTGCCGACTTGGGTGATGACGGAGGGCTCGAACGTCTCGGTGGTGCCGAGGTGGACCTGGATGAGCGAGAAGTCGGAGGGAGCCTCGGCGGCGTCCGTCCAGGCGCCGTCCCATCCGACGGTCAGGCCGGCCAGCTTGGACTCGATGACCGGAGGGGTGGGAGTCGGGGGCGGGGTGGTGTTGACGGGGACCAGGGCGACGCCGCCGTCGGGCTGCACGCCGACGGAGCCCTTGAGGGTGCCTTCGTCGTCGTAGATGTCGAGGCTGCCGCCCTCGATGCTCGCGTTGTTGAGTTGGTTGGACCGTTCGAGCGCTGCCAGCCGGTCCTCGAGCTGCTTGAAGTACAAAGCGAACTGCTTCGCCTTCTCCCGCTCGTCCAGGTTGAAGGACGACACCCGTCCTCCCTCCACTGCTTCCGCGGCCGCCGGGATCTCCGGGGCAGGCGGGAGAGTGGAAGGAAGGAGGGGTTAGTGTCGCGGCCTGGTCATCCGTAGAAGTCGCTGCGCGTGAGCTGCAGGACCGCGGTGCCGGCGGCGGGGTCGATCTCCTCGGAGACGACGCGGTGCCAGATGGCGAGTTCGCCCACCCACGGCACCTCGACCTGGAGGAGGATGCGGTCGCCGAGCACCCACGAGCCAAGCGGGGCGTTGGGGTGGTGGCGGATCGCGATGGACGGAATCGTGAGCTGTTCCGAGTGGCGGGCGCGTTCCTTCTTGCCGTACTCGGTCAACGTCCTCGCGTTCGCGGTGCTCTTGTGCGTGATGATCTTCGCGCGGCGCAGCCGCTTGTCGTCGACGACGACGCGGACCCGGGCCGTCTTCTGCCCGCTGCCCTTACCCAGCACGTAGACGTTGTTCGCGAAGAAGTCCCCCTGATAGTTGGGGGTGGCGATCTCGATGACGTTCTCGCCCTGAGCAAATCGCAGGTCGGAGCGGGCCTTGCCGAGTCGCCGTGTGCCCAGGTCGATGTGGTGAAGGATCTTCTCCTTCGTACCGTCCCAGTAGTGACGCTCGAGGAAGTCGCCCTTGGCGAGGTTCATGACGTCGGTGATCGTGGAGCCACAGTCGGGGTTGTCCCACCACAGCAGCTCCCACGGGTCCTCGCCGTTCGAGGCACCGAGCTTGTACCCGGAGTCGTGGCCGTCGAGGGTGACGCCCAGCTTGCCCATCTTGTAGTCCTGCAGGTGGGCCCAGATGTGCCGGACGACGTCGTACGCATCCCATCGGGTGCTGACCTTGTCCTTCGGCTTCTTCGGCATCTTCTTCTTCGGGTGGGTGCCGTCGATGTAGCCGTCGTGGTTCTTGTCTTTGCCGTCGTACGCCCATTTCTGGGCGATCTTGGCGCCGGAGCGGATCACCGACCCGAGGTAGGGCATGCCGCTGGGGTAGGCGGTGTATCCAGCACAGGACACCTTCATCGCCTGGCCCTCGAACGAGAGGTTGGTCACCAGGCCGCCCCATCGGATGCGGCCCTCGAACTCGGCGAACAGGGCCGTCGACCACTCGGAGATGACCGGTAGACCGTCCGGCTTGGCCATCAGCCGCAGATACTCCGGCTCGATCTTCCCCGTCATCTGGCCGGGCCCGTTCAGCTCCCGCTTGGGCGGGGAGTCCGCGACGAACGGCACGTCCCAGTCGAGGAAGTCACCCGTCACCGCGCGCATTGCGATGTACCGCCAGGCCATCAGGCGCTCACCGGCTCTTGCGAGTAGGTCACTTCGAGCGACAGCACCGTGTACGCGTCCGCGCGAAGGACGCCGGTGAAGCCCGCCGTGCCGATGCCCTCGATGTCGATGTCCCGCATCTGCCCGCGGTCAGCGGGGTCGAGGAGGAACCGGTGCCCGGCCTGGACGGCGAGCCGGCCCGCTTGGGTGACCCCGTACGGCATGCCGACACCGTGCTGGTCGTTGAAGGACACCCGCACCTGCCCGCGGGCCTCCGTGGTGTCCGGGTGCAGCAAGCCCGTGATGAGGACGTGCACGCTCACGTGCGTCGCCCACTCCGGCACCTTCTCCGTCCACGTGGCACCGAGCGGGAACAGCTCCCAGACGTCAGTGATGGGCCCGACGTCGTCCGGGGACGCCCAAGCGCCGGGCAGGTAGCGGCGTGAGGTCTGAGTGCGCGGCCGCACAATCTGCCGCAGGTCGGTGACCATGCTGGCGGTGATGGCGGTCGTCGACAGCGGCAGGTCGACCCGGGCGAGCGTGATGGCGGTGGAGTCGGGGTCGATGTCCAGGACGCTCGTGGTGCCAGGCGGCACGTCGGGGATGACCCTGGTGTAGACGTACGGGCCCACCGTCGGGTCTTCGGGCGCTGGCCACGTCTCCCCGCCGTAGGGGTCCTCGACCCTGGCGATGATCAGGTCCGACCGTCCCCCGTCCGAGGACGTCGGCTCGATGTCCACCTGCTCGGACGTCGGCATGCGGGCCGCGTACGACTGATCGCCTCCGCCCGCGGCCGCGCGCCGCTTCGCGACCATGGCCCCCGGCGCGACCTGCACGGCGCCGGCCGGGGCGTCCAGCGCGGTGACGAGGAGATCGGCAGGGGCGATGACGCCCTCACCGCCGCACGCTGCCGCCTCGACGATCAGGCGCAGCGTCTCCTCGGACGCTGCCGTGCCCTCGACGAACCAGGGGATGCCGTCCCACGCCATGACTTGTTCTCCTTCTCCGTACGGGAGAGGAGAGAGTGAGAGGCCGCGGGCGCTACTGTCGCCCGCTCACCACCATGAGTACGCATCCCGCCAGGCCATCCGAATCCGCGGCCCTTCAAGGGCGCGGGCCGACGACTTGGTGTAGGACAGCGACGCCGTCCAGTACCCGGGCGGGAGGAACATCTGCGACAGCCGCGGGCTCGACCTGGTCAGCTTGTCCGCCACCGACTTCGACGACGAGCTGGTGTAGTGGGTGACCGTACGCACCCACGGGCGGGCGTCGATCGTGACGTGCTCGCCGTCGGGGATCGTCATGGAGAGCTGCACTTCCCACAACGCCGGCGTCACCGTGAGCTTCGGGTTCTTGCACGGCCCGTGGATCTCGACGTAGGGGTATGTGTTGAGGGTGCCGCGCTGCTGGAAGGAAGCGGTCTTCTTCGACTGGAACAGCCAGGCACCGCCCCCAATCCGGCCGGGCCGCCCTGGCAGCCCAATGAACTGGTGGTCGTACAGCTCGACTTCCTTCTCCGTCTGCTCGTAGAACCGATCGTCGACGGCCGCGAACTCGCAGACAACGGGCGTGTAGCCCTGACGGCTCAGGCGGGAGTGGGAGACGGCGAACTTCCGCGGCCGCCCGTACAACTGGCGGGTGCGTCCCCCAGAGCTGTGCACCAGCCAGGCAGCCCGGCCGGCCTTTCCGCGGATGCCGTCGGCCCGCCACACCTGGCGCAGCATGTTCACGCCGTCCAGGCCCCACTGATACGGCCCCTGGTCCTTCTTGTTGTAGGCCGCGAGCACCGCCTCCGTGTTGCTCCAGTCACCGACCCGGGTTCCTCGCGTCCACGGGCGCATCGGCCAATGCAGGTCGATGGGGCCGCCCACGCCGTCGACGCCCAGCTCGAACGTCACCGTCGCGTTGCGCTGGTAGTCGCGACCCATGCGAACGCCGTCCTCGCCCGGCATTGCCGCGTCGGCCAGGTCCATGTCGGCGAACGTGATGTCCGGCTCGCTCAGACAGTAGATGCCCTGCGCCTCGCGGCCGAACGTCAGAGATGCCCCGGGATAGTTGTCGTAGGAGGAGTAGCCGAGGAGCCATTCACCGTCACGCATTGCCTCCCCCTCCCAGGCGGATGCGGCGCAGCTCGAACATGGCGTCCTCCAGTGCGGTTCCCGTCGATGCGACCGCACCGATGTTCAGATTGAGGTCACCGCCGACGAGCGACCCGGCAGCCTGCGCGGCCGCCGTTCGCTGCCTGACGGTGGTGGCGCGCGTCCGTACGCCGCCCTGGGCGTACTGGCGCATCGCGCCGTTGGCGAAGTAGACGACCCGGCCGCCGAACATCTCTGCGACCTTCTCGAGGATCGCCTCGCTGCGCTTGCGCTTGCCGGGGGCCAGGGGGATGTACGCCTCACCGCCGGTCTCCGGCTCCGCCCACAGCCGCCACTCGCCGGGCTTGCCGATCTGCGCAATGTGGTTCTCGGCGCCGGCCGCGAAGGCGCGGACGCGGTCCATCGCGGCCCGGATGCCGCCGTTGGCGTACCGCACGATGCCGCCGTCCGCGTGCGTGCGGACCACGGAGGGCTTGCCTGACTCGCTGTACTGGACGGTGACGTGCACCGTCTTGCCGGTCAGGCCGTTGATCGCTCCCTGGATGCGCTGCACGTTGGCCAGCGGCGACTTGGTCGGGGCCGTGATCCTGACCGTCTTGCCGCCCTTGCCGTCAACGTTCTGGATCTTGAAACCCAGGTCCTTGAGTGCCTTCTGGGCAACCGCGGTCGGTGCCTTGACATCGATGGACTTGCCCTTGGGCAGACCCGCGACCTTCTGCTGGACGTTCTTCAGGTCGCCGGCGGCCTTCTGGATGATCGCCTGGACGGTGACCTTCTTCTTGTCCGGGGCGTTGGCGATGTCCTGCGCCAGGGCGGCGATGTTCACGCGCGCGCCCCCGGTCGGGGCCGAGACGGTCACCTTCTTGCTGCCGGGGATGCGCTGCACGGTGAAGCCGAGGGCTTCGAGCTGTTCGCGGGCGGCGACGGTGGGCGCGTTGATCTGGATGCCCTTGCCCGGCGGGATGCTCTCGAGCTTGCCGCGCAGGGCCAGTACCTCGGCCGTCGCCTCCGGGATGCCCTTGGCGGTGACCAGGGTGGTGATGGTGTCGGGCACGAACCCCATCTGGTCGACGAGCGCCTTCGCCTGGTCCTTCGGGATGCCCATGTCCCGGGCGAGTTCGAGCGCCTTCTTCCGGGCCTTCTCCATGGCGGCCTGGCCCTTGTCCATCGCATCGGACATGGGCATCAGGCCCTGCTCCCCGGCCTCCTGCGCCTTGGTGGCGACGGCCAGCATGTTGTCGCGCAGCTCCGTGAGCTGGCTGTTGAGTGTCTGCCCGTTCTTCGTGCTGGTGTCGACCAGGTGGTCGTTGCCAACGAGCGCTTTGCCCCAGCCGTCGGCGTGGTCGATGTTCGACTTCATGGTGTCGTCGATCTGGAGCATCACGTTGTTGAGCTGGGCCTCAGCATCGTGGAACGACTGCGTGTTGCCGCTGAGGGCGTCCAGTGCCCGCTTGAGGGCGTCGGTCCGCTCGTCCGCGCTCTTGGTCTTGTCGGCGAAGCCCTGTACGGCGGTCTGCAGCCGGTCGTATGCCGTGGTGCCGGTGGCGGTGCTGCCGTTCGTCGCGTCGGCGAGTTCCTGCTGTCTCTTCCTCGTCTCCTTGAGGGTGCCGTTCATGTCCCCGAGGGCGTCGGCCGCGGCCTTGTACTTCTCGCCCTGCTCTGTGTAGACGAGTTCGGACGCCTTGTCGGCGGCGTAGCTCTTGTAATACTTCGTAGCGTCGGCAAGGCTCGTCAGCTTCTTCTGCAGGTCGTCGACTGAGCCGCCCTGGTCCAGGTAGGCGTTCGTGACGTCCTTGAGGCTCACGCCGGCGTCGCGCAGAACATCGACCAACTTGCCCTTGCCGTCGGCGAGCTTGACGTCATACAGGTACGCCGCTGCCTGCGCCCGCACGTTGGCGTCGACCTCGCCGTTCGACTGGGCCAGGGCCTGCGCCAGGTTCTCGACCTGTTCCTCGTGGGCCTCCGCGGCGCGCGCCGCGGCCTCCTGCTTGGAGGCGAGCCAGCCGAGACCGATCGTCGCGGCGGTGATGGCGATACCGAGGGGGCCGCCGAGTGCACCGGTGATGCCGCCGAGTGCCCGTACGGCGACCTTGTTGGCGGCGCCGATACCGCGCAGGGTGCCGGTCAGGCGGCCGCCCTGCTGCGAGACGCGGCTGTAGACACCCGACATGCGGCCCCAGAGGCTCAGGCTCGTGCCTGACGCGGTCGCGGTGCCGCGCAGCGTGGTGTTCAGCGTGCGCACGGAGGTTCCCGCGGCCACGACGGATGTGCCGAAGCCACGGAGCATAGTGGCGACGCCGCTGACGACCTTGAGGGCGAGCATCGTGCCCAGGAAGATGGCCAGGCCGGTGTTCGCACCGGGTATCACGCCCATGATCCCGTTGAAGATCTGCAGCAGGCCGTTGAAGGTCACCAGCAGAACACCGAGCCCGGAGCCGGCCGCCGACAGGTTCCCGATCGCCGTGGCGATGTTCGAGATCACGGAGATGAGCGCGGGCCCCACGGTCTGGCCGAGGGAGCTGAAGAAGGTGCCCAGGGCGGGCATCAGCTCGAGGCGTATCTGCCGGACCAGGTCAGTGATTCCGCCGTCCTTCATGGACCGGCCGAGCCCGCGCATGAGGTCCCCGAAGAGGAGGTTCACCTCGTGAAAGGCGGGGGCGGCGTCGCTGAAGAACTGCTTCATCGCCTTCTGTCCGGCGCCCGAGTTGGCGTAGCGCTCGAAGCGCTTCATGCTGCCCTCGAGGCCGTCCAGCATGGCGTTGCCGGTGTCCATGGCCGCGCGGCCGACTCCGCCGAATCCCCGGATCAGGCTGCCGGTTGTCCGACCGAGCTGCGCGGCCTTGTCCCCTGCGTGATCGAGGAACTTCGCGAGGCTGCCGGTTTCCCGGCCTGCCTGCACAGAGGCCCGGAACCACTGAGTCAGTCGCTTGCCGCCCTGGGCGACCCGCTCGACGAACGGGCCGGAGGCGACGAGGAAGTCCGTGGTGGCGTGGCCCATGTTGGCCAGGCCGTCGACCAGGCTGCCGACGACGCGGGAGTTCGTGCCCGCGATCGTCTTGAAGTCCTTGCGGAAGACGCCGGACTTCATGGCCTTGGCGGCGCGGTCGGCGAGGGAGCCCATCTGTGAGGCGGAGTCGCCGAGGGCGTCCTTCAACAGGGGAAGGACTGACTTCGCCAGGGGCTTGATGTCCCCGGAGATCTTGGAGAAGAACCGCTCACTGATGCTCTTGCGGACCTTGCTCCACGCGCCGGAGAGGGACGAGACCTCGGTGACGGTCTCGCGGGCCGACTTCGACAGCTTGCCGAGGGCCTGGTCGAGCTTCTGCTGTTCGGCCTTGGTGACCTTGGTCCCAGCGGCATGCTGCTGCTGGATCTTCAGCGTCTCCTTGAGCGCGTCGCCGAAGCCGGAGAAAGCGATCTTCGTGCCGATGGCGGCGGTGCCCGCCGCGGCGATCAGCCCGGGTATCGCGCCGAGGACACCGACCGCGGGCGCGGCCGCAGACACCAGAGCGGTGAGGCCGGCGCCGTACTGGCCGATGAGGGCGACCGCGGGCTCCAACAGGGAGAGGAGTCCGCCGATGAGGAGCCCGCGGCCGCGGGGCATCTTCGCCCGTATCGGGACGTTGACCGGGCGGCGGTCTGCCTCATCCTGGGCGCCGGTGATGAGGTTACGGAGCCCGCTGAGGAGACCGCCGCGGCGGCCGCCGTTGTCGCCGTCGCGGTCCGGTCTGACGGGCAGGTTCAGGTCGAGGTCGTCGATACTGCGGCGGATGCCGTCGAGTTCACTGCGGAACCGCTCCTCGTCGACCTTGACCTTGACCTTGGCGGTGACGCCCTTGGACGCCTCCTCCACGGCCTTCTTGAGCTGCTTGCGGAGCCCCTTTGCGTTGACCTCGACCTTGATCTTGGCGGCCAGGCCCTCGGCGGCCGCCTCGACTTCGCTGCGCAGCTTCGCCGCGAAACCCGCAAGGTCGGCGACGACCGGCACGTCGAGGCGGCCGGCCTGCAGGCCCTCAGCCACTGCGGACCATTCCTCTCTGCATGGCGGCCATGAGCATCTGGCGGTGGCCGGTCATGCGGGGCGCCGGCGGCTCCGGTTCGGGCTGCGGCTGCTGCGGCGGGGGGCCGGAGCGGCTGTGCTTCGCTGTGGTGGAGCGCGGCGGGCGAACGATGGTGGTCGGCTCCTCACGCCGCTTGTCTGCGGCGAGGAGTCCGATCTCCTCGACGATCAGCGCCAGTAGCTCCAGGACTCGGTTCCAGCCCCCGAGGGGGCGTGAGCGGACCTGGGAGTCGTCTGGCAGACCGTCGACGAGGGAGATCAGCCGTCGGAGGCCGATGAATCCGGGCTGTCCTGGTCGGAGCCAGACGCGTCGGGCGTCGATTCCGTGGAAGCGGGAGAGGTCGGATTCGACGTCTGCGAATCGTTCGCGGAGGAGTCGTCCGACCTGAAAAGTTTCCCCAGCTCAACCCCGTAGACCCGGATCAGGGCGATCGTCAGGCGGACGTAGTCGCCGATGAACGGGCGCGCCTTCAGGAAGTCCTCGTGCTGGTCGCCGAGCAGGATCGCGTACGTCTGGCGTACGGCCTCCAGGAACTTGAGCGGCAGGGACGGGCGGCGGAAGAGGGCGTTGACGACCTCCTTCACGCCGGCGTCGCCGTCGGAGGACTCGAGGACCTCGCCAAGGAGGCCCATCAGGTCCAGTTCCTCGGACAGGATCGGGTCAAGGGCGTCGGCTGGTAGCTCCGCCGGGAAGATGAACTGCTCTCCGCCGAACAGGACCGGGATGCCGTCGGGGTGCTGAACCTCGCGGCGTTCGGCGTCCAGGTCGATGACGAACGACATGGGTGTGACCTCTCGTGTCTGCGTAGCTGAGTCGCGGTGGTGCGGCAGCGCGCGGACAGTGGCAAGCCGTTGGGGCTTGTGTCGCGCGCTGCCGCGAGGGGTCACGTCGCGGGCGCGAAGGCCGGGTCGTCGGTGAGGACGTACCAGGCGTCGAGGTCGTCGCCGCCCTGGACCGCGAGCCTGAGCGGCAGCACGGCCTCCTTGGTCTTGGCGAGGTCCTTGGAGACGCCTTCCATCTGCATGCAGCGGGGGACGACGTAGCGGTAGTGCTTGCCGCCGTCGATGACCTCGATGACGGCCATCACCTCGGTGCGGGAACCGATGCGCGGCGGGGTGAACTTGTAGTGCGTTGCCGCCGGCGGCCCGGCGACGCTGATGGTGCTGATCTCGCCGCCGCCGTACACCGCGCGGAAGTTCTCGCCGGACCACTGCTGCAGGTCGACCTCGATGGTGGCCGCATCGGAGGTCTGGAAGGTGCGGGTCGGGTACGAGGACTGGGCGGACTTGACCTGCTCGAAGTTCGGTTCGGAGTTGAACTTGAGCGAGTCCTCGGTGGTGAGACCGACGCTGCGCAGTGCGGCGGGCAGCGCCGTGGTGGCGTCGGCCGGGGCGGTCGTGCCGACGGGGGCCAGATAGACCCGGGTGATCGACGGAATGACGATCTGGTTGTTGTTGGTGGTCTCGCCTGCCATGACGGGGTTCTCCAAGGTGTCCGGTGCTAGGGCGCGGACACCTTGGAGAGCTGGGGTGGTTAACGTCGCGTCGTCACGGGTGGAGGGTCACGGAGAGGTTCATGAGCCATCGGGGTTGGCCGTCGACGAGGGGCGACCAGACGAGGAGGCCGGAGGGCTTGACGCCGTTGATGACCGGCCGGCCGGGCGTGTGCGGCGCCTCGACGATGCCCTGCGCGACCTGGGCGCAGCGGACGAGGATGCGGCGTAGCTCTGCCCTTCCTGGCCAGCCGCCTGGGTCTCCGTGCACCTCGAGCGTCACCTCCGGCGCGGTGGCCCATCGCAGGTCGCGCAGGTCTCCGCCGGGGCCGTGGCCGATGACGAGGTGCGGCCAGGGTGCTTCGGGGATGCCGGATACGCGGCCGGGACCGCCGAGGGCGTCGGCGGCCTCATCGCTCTGTTGGAGCCAGGCCAGGAGTACGGAGACCGGGTCGGCGTCCGCGACGGTCAGCTCGGTCATCGTGAGCGGGCGGTGAAGCCCTGCACGCGCAGGCGGCGGGCGTAGTCCGGGGACACGTTGATCTCGGCGCCGGGCGTGTAGTCGGCTCCGTCGATGCGCAGGTGATGCGACAGGGTGACGGTCACCGGCTCCTGGTCTTCACCGAGGGGCGGGCCGACGACGGTCGGGGCGCGGCGGGCGCGCTCCGGGCGGGCCTCGGCGGTCTCGGTGACGGCCTCGGTGTTCTCCTCCGCCGCGGTGGCGGGCTTCTTGGTGGTGGTGTTCGTAGCCATGGCGGGGACTGTGCGGACGGGGGCCGCTTGTGTCGCGTCGTCAGCGGCGGGCGGCAACGATGGCGGCCGCGCGGGACATGAAGTGTGTGCCGTCCGCTCGCAGGTTGCCCGGGTAGACGGTGCCGACCTCGGCCTCGACGACCTTCGGGGCCTGCACGGACACGGTGACGGTGACCTTCTTTCCGGCCACGACCGGCTGTCCCGTGTTGATGTGCCGGGCGATGCCCTCCGGGTCGCTGTGCGTGGTGCAGCGGCAGTTCTTGAGGTTGGCTACAGCGCGGGAGCTCTCGTCGCGGGGCTCCAGCATGTACGTCTGCGCGCCCACGCCGCGGTGCTTGATGTCCCACTCCATGGAGTTGATCGAGAAGCGCAGGTTCCCGGGGACTTCCTGCCCCTGCGCCGCGACGTGGGTCGGGCGGACCTTGTCGTCGCCGACGGTCACCCATCGTTTGGTGGGCGGGGCCAGCCGCTTCGCCTCGATCTCGACTTGGTGCGCGATGCGCTGCACTGCCGGGGCGATCATGCGGGCCAGGGCCTCCTCGAGCCCCTGGTTCGGCGTGAACTTGGCGCCGGCCATCACAGCGCCTCGGGCGGGTTCAGGGTCGCGGCGGCCTGGACGTAGTCCACATCCGGGCAGCCGGGCACCTTGTGGTTGCGGGGGGTGCCTGTCAGCGTCCAGGAACGGCCGGTCTCGTCGCTGATGGTGTCGCCCTCCTTGACGGGCCATGCCTGCGGGTCGAGCCGTACCGTCCATGAGCCGTCGTCCTGTCGGAGGACGGACCCGGGCCAGGTGCCGCGGGGGGCGGGCTTCTGGTTCGGGTTTGGGGGGACGGGCACACCGTTGGCGTCCCGGCCCCAGGGGTGGGCGAGGACGTACACGGTCAGCAGGGCGTTCGGGAGGACGACGGCCATGTCAGCCGGCCCCGGCGACGACGAGGGCCTTGGAGATGCCCAGCTTGACCGCGGTGACGTACGCAGTGAACGCGGCGGTGGTGTTCTTGCGGTTGGCCCGGGTCATGTCGCCGTTGAGGAAGAACGCGGCGCGCTGGGTGGTGCTGATCTCGAGCTGTACGCCCTTGCCGCGGCTGGTCCGGTTGCAGATGTTCGTGGGGTCGTTGCCGTTCAGCTCCTCGGTGGCGAGCTGTACGGTGAACCCGGCGTCCTTGAGGCACTGGCCGATCTGGTCGCGGAGGTTGAAGTCCATCCCGCCCAGGTACGTGAACGCCGTGGCGCCCGTCGCTCCGTGCCACGACACGATGTGCGTGGCGGCCTGCGCCATCGCGAGGGCCTGCGGCTCGTCGTACCGGGTCGACGTGATGTGCAAGTCCCCGTTGGAACCGGCGGGCTTGAAGGCGTCGAGGCTGTAGAAGTCGTGGATGTCGGCTGCGGCCGCATCGGCGAGTTCGGTCGTGCCGGTCTCGATCCCGCCCCCGTGGATGGCCAGGTGCAGCAAGGTCGAGACCTCGGAGACGCGCCAGATCCGTTGGTAGTCGATGCCCTCGATCTGGCCGCCGGCCATCTCACCGTAGGACTGGTAGAGGTCGCCCATCGGGCTCGCTCCTTTCGGGTTCAGCGGTAGTAGCGGCCACGGGATGAGGAGTACGGCCAGGGTGGGCGCGGCGGGCGGTTGAGTGGCTGGTAGAGGCGGCGGCGTAGCCGGTTCAGGGATGCCAGCGCGGGCAGCGCCCCGGCCTGCCCCTCGGTGGGAGCGGCCTCGTAGGAGATCGACTGCCCCTCGGCGCTCACCGAGGACACCCGGCGCCCTGAGTTGCCCACGCCGCCGGGTCGCTGCCGCTCGGACTCCGCGGCGTGCGCGGTGACGTAGCGGACGATGGTCTCCTCGGTGGCGCCGTTGAGACCGACCAGGAAGTCGACGTCGTAGGTGCCATCCGCGTGCGGCCGGTAGGCGATGACTCGAACGGTGTCGTCCTGGTCGGGCAGAGGCCAGGAGTCGGCGTCGTCCAGGTCGCCGGTGAAGAACGGCGTGACGGCGCGCAGAGTGATGGCCTTCGGCACGACCGGACGGTTGAGGTAACCCACCACGTCGGCCTGTGCGTTGCGGATGGCTGTCTCGAGCGCACTGCGCTGCTCGGCCGTGATCGGGAGCGGTACGCCGAGTGCATCGGCGACGGCTTCCGGGGAGGCGACGAGGCCCATGCCCATGGGCAGGTCGAGGCGCACGCTGGTGTCCTTGACCGGCTGGACCCCGTCGCTCGGGGTGAAGGTGACCATGCCCCAGTAGCGGCCGGCCGGTACCTCGGGCAGGTCGAACCGGTACACCCCGGGGCGTAGCCGGGTGACCGTGGTCGCCGCGGCGACTACCGGGCCGCTGCGGTCGGCCGTGCCGTACAGGTCCAGGCGGCTGACTGCGCCGCCGGCCGGCTCGGGGTCGTAGTGCGCCCCGCCGTACATGGGTTCATAGTCGAAGACCACCCCGGGCCCCCTTACTTCTCGTCGCTGTCCGCGTCGGTCTGGGCGGCGAGCTGTTCGGCCTGTGCTACCAGGCGCTCACGGATGCGGGCCGCGATGCTCTCGGAGACGTGGGCGCCCTTGGGCTGCAGCAGCCGCTCGACGGGGCTGCGGTGCGGTCCGAGGAACGTGCGCTCGATGAGGCGGACCGTGCACGTGAGGGTGGAGCCGTACGGGGTGACGGGCTGGAAGACGGCGTCGACGTCGGCCGGGGGCTTCTTGGTGGCGTCGTCGAGGATGACCTCGGCGATGTCGTCGGGGATGACCTCGGTCGGGGAGACGTAGCCGGTGTCCGCCGGGGGCTCGGGCGCCTCGTGAACGGTCGGCGGTTCGAGCGGGGCCACGTCGGGCGCCTTGGGGGTGGCGTCGGTCGTGGGCGTCTCCTCGGCGGCCGCGGTGGCGGTCTCCTGCGGGCTGGAGTCGCCCGTGGGCTCCGCGGTGGTCTGCTCGGTCTCGGCAACGGTGGCGTCGCCGGTCTCGGCGGTCTTCGCGGTGGGGGTCTTGCGGGTTCGGGTGGTGCCTGCCATGGGTGGCTCCCTCTCGGGGTGGTGTTCCGGTCGGCGCGCACCCTGCACACCGGGCGGCGCTTGTGTCGCGTCCTGCCACTGGAGGGCGGCGCGCGGACGTACGGTGACACCGGACGGCCCCCTGCCCGAGCTGGGGGCCGTCCAGGCGTCTGGGCTCAGGCGTAGGTGAAGCCGTTGGTCTTGGTGACGTTGCCGGCGTCGTCGACGAGGACGACGTTCACCGCCCCGGTCGCGCCCGCGGGTGTCTTGACGCGCAGCTCCGTCGCGGAGACGACGTCGAGCGACGTCCCGGCGGTGGCGCCGAAGTTCACCGCGGACACGCCGTCGAGACCGGTGCCGGTGATGGTGACCGTGGTTCCGCCCACGGCCGGGCCGGTGGACGGCGTGATCGTGCCGATGGTCGCCGCGGTGAACAGCCGGTCGATCACGGACTGAGGGACGACGTCCCCGGGCTGGTAGAGCAGGTGGCGGCGGGAGCCCTCGGGGCGGCCGTCGCCGCGGCCGTACGGCTCGGTCTGGTAGACGTTCTCGGTGATGCGCATGGGTGGGTCGGAGACGGCGACGGCGGGGAATGCCGCCTTCGTGATCCGCTGCCCGCTCTCTCGGTAGAGGCCCATCGGTGTCCTTCCGCTGCTTCCGTGTGTGGTGGCCGCGGAAGGATGGGACACGGGTCAGGCTTGCGTCGTGCCCTGGGTTCGGAGGCGCTTGCACAATTGTGCAAGAACGATCTTGGACGCCTTACAGGAGCCGAAGGTCGTCCCAGCCGTCCGGGCCGACACTGAACACCAGAAGGCCGGCCGCGGAGACTTCGCCGCTGCGGGCGGTGTACCAGTCGGAGCCGTTGTCGAGGGTGGGGGCCTGAATCCACAAGCGGCCGTTGCCCACCTGCTGTGTCCGGAAGTGATGGAAGTGGCCGGTGATCAACACGTCCGCGTCCGCGATCGGCTGACGGCCGAACGTCTGGCCACGCCACCAGTCCACGGCCTTGTCCGGGCGCGGGTACTGGTGCCCGTGCGCCAGGCCCACGATCTTCCCGGCGACGTCCAGCGATACGGACTCCCGCCATCGCTCCGGCATGACGAAGCTGACGTGACCGTAGGCGTCCTTGTTGCGGGCGTAGGCGTCCGCGATCTGCGACAACACCTCTATCCCCCAGTCGTCACTGGGCGGCCCAACTGCCTCGCGGCCGCGCCTGACACGCCCATGGTTGGAGCCGCACGTCGCGGCGACAACTCGGCCGAAGCGTCCGGCGAGACGGTCCAGGCCCTCGAAGGTGATCCGCCGGTGGACGCGGATCATTTCGGTCATGGCGAGGTCGTTGGTGTACGCCTGCTGCGCGGTGTTCTCGTAGTTCTCGACGCAGTCACCGGCGTCCATCCAGTACGCGGCGGTGGGGCCACGACCGACGGCCTTGAGGTCGCGCAGGTGGTCGTCGAGCCGGTCGAACCGCTCAGCGACCCGGGCGACGAGTTCGGGGGTGCCGCCGTCCCTGCCGACCTTCCCGGCCTGTGCGTCGGCGTAGACGACGACCAGGGCGCGCTCCGCGGTGTCGAGGGCGGGCCGTGGCTTGCGGCGGCGGCGCATAGCGTCACGTACGAGGGCGTCGACGTCGCCGGTGGACAGCCACGCTTGGGCGGCAGGCTCGATGACGTAGCGGCAGCGCCAGACGGCGCGGGTTACGGCGTCTTCGCCCTGGGCGTCGCGGTGCCATGCGGCCGGGTCGTGCCGGGCCTCGACGAGGCGGACGCGGAACCCTTCGGGGATGGCGAGGCCCATCTCCTCGACGCGCTCGCGCCAGTCCGCTTCGCCGGCGGGCGGTGTCTCGGCGGGCGGGGCGGTGACGACCATCGTGCCGCCCGGCTCGTACCGCACTCCGCTTTCCCAGCCGCGAGGGGCGGTGAGCTGTGTCCGCTGCACCTGAGTGGCGTGGCTCTGTACAGGGGAGGCGGGTTCGAGCAGCGCCTGCAGGTCGTTGTTCAGGGTCATCGTTCGCACCGGCATCCGTTGGACTCACCGCGCCGCCGGTGCCTGGCCACCGTGTACGCGGTGATCGGGTCGCCGTATCGGCTGAGAGTGTCGGCGATGGCCTTGGCGGTGACACGGTCGGAGTCCAGTGCCGCGCGGAGGGAGGCCGCTACGTCTTCATCTGCGACGGCCAGGAACGCGCCGACGCTGCATTGGGGGCCCCGGTGAGTGGCGGGAGCGCCGGCGAGCGCGTCCAACTCTTCCGCGAGGCTAATGGGTTGCTTCTCGATCACCGGCGTCCTCCGTCGTCGTGATGGTGGTACGTGGAGGGGGTGCACCCGCGGTCGGGCGCACCCCCTCACCCGCGTCCTGGTCAGCCGGTCGGCTGGGTCCAGGTGCCGATGACGAACGACTCGGGGCGCGGGACCTCGAGGGCCAGGCGCTCGTCGGCACGGAAGGTGATCAGGCCCTTCTCGAAGTTGTCCGCGTTCTCCGAGGAGACGGTGACGCTGACGTTCTCCCTGTCGTGGAGCTGGGCACCCAACCCGAAGGCGCCGATCAGGAAGTCGTCGTCCGCCATGGCCGTGGTCTCGACGACGTTGAGCCGCCAGACCTTCTTCTCCGCGCCGATGGCGACGGCGACGGCGACGCGGAACGCGCCGTTCTTGTCCTCTTCGACCTCGACGTGCTCCCACATCGTCGGGGACAGGACGATGCCGGTCGGCTCGTACTCGGCCAGGAGCGCCTTGGTGATGGCGCGCCGGATCTGGACGCTGTACTTGTCGGTCGCGATGCCGGTGTACTGCTGGACTCCGGGGGTGTTGTAGATGCCGGTGAGGGACTGGCCGTCGCCGACGGAGTGGAGAAGGTCCCAGTCCTCCTGGTACTTGACGCCCTCGACCATGCGCCCGTTGATGAACGTCTTGAGGCGCGGCTCGTCGCTCAGGATGTTCTTATGCGCGTCGATCAGGTGGGCGACTTCGGCGACCGGGTACATCACCGGGGTGAGCGACAGCTTCGACCGCGGCGCGCGGCCCCAGGTGTCGGAGTCCGCGCCGGTTGCCGGGCTGACGCCGTCGGCGGCGTAGCGCTCCTTCACCTGTCGGGCGTTGTTGGTCCAGCCGGTCTCTCGGGCGCCGTAGAGGACGGCGTTCTTCGTCGAGGACTTCGGGAACAGATCGCGGATGTGCCATTTGCGGTAGGCCCGCTCGGCGATGCCCAGGTTCTGGACGCTGCCGAGGGTCTGGTGCGTGACTGTGCCCGCGGACAGGGAGAAGATTGACTTCCCCTCCATCTCGGCACGGACGTACGGCCGATCGCGGAAGCCGGCCTCTGCGGCGCGCTTGAAGGAGTCGGACTCGACGAACAGGTCACCGAGCGACTTCTGCTCCATGGTCGGGGTCTGCCCGTAGTGGGTGGCCGCGGCCGGCGGGTTCTCCGGGGCGTCGAGGTACGACTTGACCTCGATCAGGCCCTGCTCGGCGTCGATGAGGGCCTTGATCTCCTGCGCCTCGCTGGAGACCTTGCGGAACTTGGTGGCCTGCTCGGTGGAGACGACGAAGCCGCCACCGTCCTCGACCTTGAATCCCTTGCTGATCTCCTCGGCCTCCGCGGCCTTCACCTGGAGCTGCCGCTGCAGTTCCTTGATGCGAGCGTTGTCGGGCATTTCTGCTCTCTCCCTGATGCTGGGGTGCGGTTGACGTGCGTCGCTCCGCCCGGCCAGCACCGGGACAGCCTCAACGCGAGGCGGAATGGAAAGGGGAGAGAGGGGTTAACGTCGCGTGCTGCCCGCTCAGTTCGTCAAGAGCGGGCAGCACATAGGGTGTGACCTGCGGTTTCGTCGATGTGGGGCCGGTTGCCCGCGGTCGTGGACGAGAGGCTGAGTCGCGACTCAGCTCTGCAGCAAGGCGAGTGCGGCCTTCACCTCGTCCGCCTCCAGCCGCACCGTGGCGGGGTCCTGCTTGTCCTGGTCGACGGCGTCCTCGGGGGCCGTTTCTTCGCTCGACGTCCCGTCCTCGGTGGGCACTTCGTCGTCGTCGAAGGTGTACTCGTCCCACAGGTCCATGCCGGTCGGACCGGCCGCGCGGTTGGGTGCCGGGGCAGGCCGCTTCAGCGGCTGGTCGACGTCGAGTCCCTTGCGGGACAGGGCGCTGATGAGGGCGCGCACCTTGTCGCGTACGCCTTCGAGCTGGCCGGGGTTCGCGTCCGATGTGCTGATGCGGGCGGTGGCGTCGCTGAGTGCGTCGACAGTGGGCTGCACGACGCGGGCGTCGATCTCCTCGTCCTCATCTGCCTCGCGCGGGCCGTCGTCGTCATCGGGGACGACCACGGTTGCCAGCTCCACACGCTGCGGTTGCCCCAGCGCCACGTCGTCCCCGTCGCCGTCTCCTCCGAGCGTGTACGGGACCAGGTAGTGCTGCTCGTCTTCGCCGTCGGAGCGGACGGAGGCGATGACGTGGTCCGGGTAGGTGCCCTGGATGCATGCCCACGTGTCTTCGTCCGCTGCAAGGAGGGTGCGGACGGCTTGGCCGAGTCGGTCGCGGATCTGCTCGAACGAGGCCGGAAGGGGCTGGATCGTGTTCATAGGCTCTCCAGGGGCAGCGAGGCGGGCTTTGGCTTCCAGGACGGCGCGGCGAGCGCTCTTGCTCTCGGCGGCGTGGGTGGCGGGGTAGATCCCCAAGGCGTCTTTGTGGCGCAGGTTGCAGTAGCCCTTGGCGTTGTCCGGGCTCATGTGGCGTCCGGCGATGGCGACGCAGCGGTCGAAGTCGCCGGGGGTGCCCCAGCCGATTTGGGCGCCGCCTTCGCCGTGGACGTACCAGTGCCGCAACTGCTCGGCGTCGCCGCGGTTCTGGTCCGTGCCCCCGGCGGCCTTGGCCTCAGCGACCATGGCGCGTGCCGACTTGTGCTCGACCTGCGATCCGTGGATGCGGGCAGCCGCCACGACGGCCCGCGCGGACTTCTTCTCTCCGCCGAGGGCGGCGTAGGTGTTCATGAGGCCGGCGGCGAACTGCTGGGCTTCGGGGCTGGGCTGTGTGCTCGGCGGGCCCTGGGGCAGGGTGGCACCGGCCAGGAGCGACCAGGGGGTGTCTCGGCACTCCGGCCGGAGCAGCGACATGTCGGGGAGGGCGGTGATGGGCCACCAGGCGGTGACCTCTGTGGCCTCGCCGTCCGGGTTGTCGGGGTTGGCCACGCGCCGCTCGCCGTAGGGCCGGTTGAGCGAGACGGCCGACTCGCTGGGGATGACCGCGACATAGCCGCGGTAGATGCCGTTCGGGGCGGTCCAGGAGCCGACGATGTTTGCCGTTCCCGGCAGGTCCGCGCCAGTCTCTTCCTGCCACTCACGCAGGGCCGCGGCGAGGGCGTCTTCGTCCTTCTCCCGGTGACCGCCGGGGAACTCCCAGGTGCCGGCCGCCGGATCGTCGTCTTCAAGGGCGCGCTGGATGAGCAGGACGCGGCTGGTGTCGGCTGCCTTGAGGGCCAGGCCCGCGACCTTGATGCGGTCCTCGTCCTTGACGGCTTCGAGTTCGACGGGGGTCGGGGTGGCCTTGTACTCCATGCCGGGGGTAGCCGCGGCCTTCACCTCGAGGGCCCGAGTCATCGGGTGTGCACCGTGCAGGACGGGGCTGACCTCGAACAGGTCGAGTCGGTGGATGACGCGGACGCCGTCAGCGCGGCGGGTGGCTCCGTCCGCGGGGACGCGGTAGCCGATGGAGAAGGCGGCTTCGCCGTGCTCGTACCACTGCTTGACCTGCTCGTAGGTGTCGCGGCCCTTGCTGGTGCGGCGGTTGTACTCGACGGTTGCGACCAGGGCGCCGGCCTCGGCAGGCCAGTTGGGAATTTCGGCGAACCGGGGGTCGCCGGGCATCCACTCCTCGACGTCCAGGACGACGCCGACGGCATCCTTCCATTCGTGGTGCCAGACGGCTTTGACGCGGCGGGTGGCGAGGGTCTGAGCGAAGGCGCCGGGGACGATGAGGTCGTTGACCTCGTCGACCACACCAGTGACGGCGTAGATTGCCCGGCTGGTGCCTCGCAGGGTGCTTGGGTGTGACGATCTTGTAGGTGGAGCGCTCGGCACGGCGGGAAACCTCCGGCGGTGGACAGTGGGCCGCCGGGCACCGTGCCGTTCGCGTCTGTCTAGTGTCCTGTGCTGGCCGCAGGCTCCACCTGGGCGTCCTCAGCTTCCGAGCGCGCCATGGACCAGCCGAGCATCCAGTAGCGGTAGCCGAACTGCTGCTCCGCGTTCCCGCGGCGGTCGTACGGGCTGGCATCGCCAGGGTCGCCGGATTGGTAGGCGGCCTTGCCCTGCTGCTGCACCCGCAGGGCGGTCTCACGGTTCAACTGCACGTCGTCAGCTCCCTACTGGAACATCGAGTCCTGTACGCCGCGGTCGCTCGCAGGAGCGGCCTGGGGCGGGCTGGCGGCCTCGTCGGCTTTGCTGTGCGTTCGGGTCATGTGGGCGTCGTCGACGTCGATCGCCCACGCGTCCGGGTCTGTGTAACGCCACACCTGTCCTGTCCCATCCCTCACCCATCCGGTCAGTGTGCCGTCGGCGTCCTGATCCAGCCACGCCTGTTCGCCGTTGCTGCCGGTGTAGGAGGCAAAGGCGTCGGCCGGGTCCGTCTCGTCACCCTCGTCGTAGGGATCGCCCGCCCACTGGCGGGCGTCGTCGGACGGCGGTTCCGGGGCATCGGCCGGAGGCTCGTTGCCGGGCGGCTGCGCCCCGTCGGCGGGCGCCTCGGCGGGCTGCTCCGGCGACGCTGCCGGGTCCGGAGCGGCCGGTTCTGCTAGAGGGGCGCCCGGGTCCGTCGGCTCTGCCGGATCGCTGGGCGCCTCCTCGGCGAGCGCCCCGGGGTCGAGTTCCTCGTCGGGCGTCTCCTCACCGGTGTCCGTGGTCTGTTCGTCGTCCTCTTCCCCGAACGGCTTGCCGCCCTTCTTGGGGTCGAGAGCCTTGATGGCGTATCCGTATCTGGTCACGGGCGGAGGATGGAGGGGCGAAGCCGTTTGTGTCCCGGCCTCGCCCCGTCACCTCACGGACCAAGATCGTTCTTGCACAATTGTGCAAGCGCCTCGGATCAGCTCTCCGGCACGCGTGCTTGCCGGGGTGCACCCTGCCCCTCGTCGATCACGTGGGTGTGCTCGCGAAGTACGGCGAGCACGGTCGCCTCATCATCCCCGGCCACCGTCCGCACGGGGCCGGTTGGGGACAGGGAGATGGGCTCACCCTGGTGGAGCTCCACCAGGGCCGCGGCGCGGTGCGACCCGATCACCGGGCGGTCGGCACGCCCGGTGACCTGCACGCTGTAGGTCGCCCCGTCGTCGAACGCTCCGGTGACAGCGAACGGCATCAGTGCTCTCCTCATCGTGTGGCGAGCAGGCCCAGGAGGAACGCCCGAAGGTCGTCGTCCAGGTACCAGTCGCCGTTAAACATCGACTGAACAGACCGCGCGAGGGTGTCACCAGTGTCCGGTTGCGTCTGCTGCCGCGACAGGAGACGGCTCAGGGCACTGCGCCGCATGCGGCGGGCGCCCGGTCGGCCGGTGTGGGTCTGGGTGAACCAGAAGATCCGCTGAGCGGCATCCAAGTCGTCCAGGTGCTGCGCCAGATGCTGCGCGAGGGCGTGCCCCGCGGTCCCGAGCCCCTCGTCGGCGAGGTCAGCGACCGTGATCCGCTGACTGCCGGGCTCGTAGCGGCCCGCGTCGCCGTCCACAGCGGTCACACGGCGCGCAGCCGGGGTGTTGAGCCACGACCGCGGCACGAGGCGCTGCACGCCCCGTACGGCCCGCTCGGCGTCCGGGGTACTGTCCGGGCCGAACACGATGCCGGCGTTGCCGCCGGGGCCCATGTCGCGGATCTCCCTGAGCGCGGCCGCGACCGCATCGGGCACCGCAGCGGCGTACCGGGAACGCAGGTTCTCCCACTCCCGTCGCGCGGCCGCCGCTTCCATCCGCGCCGCGGCGATCTCCACCTCGAGGTCCGGGTCATCCGGGATGGTGGAACTGGTGCGCGCCGCCTGGAGGTTGACCAGGCGCCGCTCGGTGGTGGCCACGTAGTCGTCCGCGTGCTGGAGCGTGCCGTGCGGGTCGCCTCCAAAGTCGTCGCTGAGAGAGTCGGCGAGACGACGGGTCACCGCCTGGTCGACGTCGCCGCCGGCCGCCCGCAGGGCAGCCATGTGGCGAAGCCCGGTCAGGCCAGGGCCACCGTCCGCGGCTTGGTCCGGGGACCAGCGGACACGGTCGCTGCGCCCCGGGAGCCGCCCGGTGGCGAGCTGCGCCCACGTCGTGGGCTGCCACCAGGTAACGCGACGCTGCGCCTGGCCGAACCGTCCGGACTCCGGCAGGAGGCCGGCCCAGTGGGAGACCCGGGCGGCCAGGGACTCGCCATCCGCCTCGGGCAGGTCGAGCGCTCGGTGCAGGCGGGCCAGACGCCGGGACTCCGGCCAGTCACGGACACGGCGGGCGAGCCGGCCGAGGAACGCGCGGAGTCGAGCCATGCGTTCCCGGGCGTCCCGCCACTTCTCGGCAATCTTCTCGGCTCCGGCCTTCACCAGGAGCGCGATGCGCTTGGCGAGGCGGACGAGCGCCGCAACAATCCGGGCGAGGAGACCCGGCTGACGGCCGGCCTGCGGCGACGCCGCGGCGACGCGCCGCGCAATCTGGCGGGCGGTCGCCTGCCGGGAGCCATCCATGCGCCGGGTGATGGCACGGGCGATCCTCTCGGCGTCACCCGGGTCCACGCCCGCGGCCTGGAGCTGCTGCAGCACGGCGTTCACCGCGTCGTCGACGTGTCCCGCGACGGTGCGGTTGACGTCCGCGTCGCCGTCGGTGTCCGGCCCGTTGGGGGTGCCTGCGATCCGGTCGGGGATGAGGCTGAGCAAGTCCCGGGCGCGTGCGGCGAGGTCCTCGTCGCTCTCGTCGGGCAGGGGCTCAAGGTCGTTGATGGTGCGCAGTGCTGCCCGAACCGTCGCGGTGTGGGAGTCCTGCGCTACCGCCCCGAGTGCCAGCATGGCGGCGGAGCGCTCGGGACCGTTGACACCAGCGGCGTCGAGGGCGGCTTGAGCGTCCTCTCGCGCTGCCGTACGGGCTTCTTGCAGCGCCTCGGGCGTGAGGCGCTGGGCAATCTGCTCGCGCAGAGCGTGAATGTCGCCGGGCGGTTCGGTGCCCGCAATGGCCTCGTCGATGATGCGAACGGCAAGGCTACGGGCGTGGTCGCGGATGATCCGATCAGCGTCGGCCTGCGGCGCTGGGTTGGGGTCGCGGCGCGCCCCGGCCGGCGGGAGGGCCGGGGAGCCAGGGCCAGCCGGAACAAGCGCGGTGTTGTCGCCCTCGGGCTGCGGCTCACCGAGCTGCCACAACGGCATCGCACCGTGGACCACACGCCGACGCGTACGGCCGTCTTCCCCTTCCAACAGAAGGGAACGGACTCCGCCGGGACCGTCCTGGACGTCGCGAACGCGGTAGACCGTCACACCGTTGCCGCGGGCGTCCTGGAGGGCAATGGTGTCGTCTTCAGCGACCTGAGAGGCGTTGGACGGTCGCGGACGGCCGAGTTCATCCGGAGGCGTCCGGCCAACGGCACGGTCGAGGTGATCCGCGGCGCGCAGTGCAGCACGGCCCTCGGGCGTCGACGGGTCTGCCGAGTCGCGGAGCTGCGCGGCGAGTGCGGCCGCCTGCTCCGGGGTGACCGGAAGATCCGTCGTAATGCGCACGGCGCCCTGCTGGGCGTCCAGGTCATCGTCCGGACCGTCGGCAAGGTCCCCGATGACGTCCCGGTCGCCCGTGGTCAGCTCAGGGTCGACAGTCGGGCCGGTGACCGGCTCGACTCGGTGAGGCGGCTCGTGCACCGTGAGGTCGTCCGGAGTGTCCGGGGCGTCCTCCGGGCCGAGGTCGGGGGCGTTGCCGTCGGCGCCCTGGGCCCGTGGGAGGACCGTGGCGGCGTCCACGTCGATCTGGCCGATCTCGCCCGTGGTGGTGTCCGCGTAGTCGATGGTGACCCGGTCGCCGTCCCGCTGGGTGCCGGTGACCGCCACGGTGGTGAGGGTGCCGTCGAGGTCCAGGACCACGACGTCGTCCTCCTTGAGGTCCGCGGCCGCTGGGTCGTCGATGCCGGTCACCGGGGCGGTGGCGGGGTTGGTGTCGTCCCGGACTTCGCCGGCAACGCGGAGGTCTCCGGCGCTGCGGGTGGTGGTGCCTTCAGCGGTGGTGATGGTGACGCGGTCGCCGTTGACCTCGTCGACGGGCCCGAGCAGCGCACCGTCGGAGTCGGTCACGATGTGGCCCGGGGTGACGCGCTGCCCGGATGCGGTCCAGCCGTCGGGACGGTCGCCGCCGGTCACCGTGAGGGTGGTGGGCGACAGGCCGTCGGCGGTGTCGTCGTTGTCCCAGCGCACAGACACGGTGGTGCTGGTGGCGCCGGTGACGGTGCCTTCCCGGCTGCGGAGCCCGTCAACACCGGTGACGGTGCTGCCCGGGAACAGGCCGCGGCCGTTGCGGTCCGTGGGCACCCTGTCGGGCAGGCTGCCGGTCTGGACGGCGCTCTGGGCGCCGCTGGCCGGAGAGCCCGGCACGGTGTCGTCCGGAGCTTCCGCGCGGGCGGCGGTGGCGTTGAGCGGCGTGAAGACGTGGCCGCGCTTGCCGGTGCCGTCCGGGTTCGCCGTGACGTACGTACTCCACATGTGCTCCGTGCGGCCGTTGCGGGTAACCTCCACGCGCACCGGGCCCGTGAAGACGTACCCGGACCGCGTGACGGCGCGCCCGTTCCTCGTCCTGCCGTCCATGCGGACCATGTCGCCGGGCACCAGGTCCGAGACCCGGGCCCAGTTCGCGGGCTGGCCACCTACGGGCTCGGGCACGCCCTGCGGTTCCTCGGCCGGGACGTCGGGCGTCGCAGGCTCGGGCTCCGCGGGGGCCCGGTCCGGGGTCGGCTCCGGCCGCGCGGGGGGCTCCGGGGTGCTCGTGGGCTCGGCCTGCGGCGTCTCCGCCCGGTCGCCCTGCTCTTCCTCGCCCGGACGCGGCCGACGGAAGGCCGTGGGCCGGTCCGGGGTGTTCCGGAAGCTGAACGAGCTGAACGGGGTCTCCCGCTCTCGCTTCTCCGGGTCCGGGTGAGCCGGGTCGATCTCCACCGTTCTGGCGTCAATGTTCGCCGAGTAGTCCGTGCCGTTCGTGAACGGCCAGGTGCCCGTGCGGTTCATGTGCCTTGCCCGCAGTGGACCGGTGAGACGACCGCGCTGGCTTACTGGGTGGTCGGTGTCCTGGTCCAGCGCAGAGATGTCGTCGCCGGCCTGGGCGTCGCGGACGTCGACAGGGATGGTGTACCCGTCGGCCTCCTGCTGGGCGCGCCAAGCGTCGTAGTGCTCATCCAACTGCCGTTCGCGGTCGAGGTATCGCTGAGCTTCCTCCCGCCAGGACTTGTGCAGGCCCTCGGCCTCGCCGCGGTCGATGATCTGCTGGGCGACGGCTTCGCCGAGTGATTCCCCGTTGGGGCCGCGGAAGGTACGAGCCTGCTCCGCGGCGTCCGGAGCATCCCATGGGAAGGGGCGCCCGTCCTCGTCACGGACTCCCTCGAGGATGCGGGCATAGGCGCGGGCGTCGTCGCGGTTGAAGGCGCGGGCCACAGGCTCCATGGACCCGGGTGCCATGACGTCCCAGCTTGCCCCTCGGTCGTCGTCACCGAGGATGGCCAGGTGTCCGCCCTCGGACAGCTCGAGAGTGGGGTTGTCCGCGTAGCGGTGGCGGAACCGCTCCTCCGGGACCGCCGAGGGGTGGCTTGGCTCGTCCAGTTCACCGCGCCGCCACCGGTCACGGACCTCATCGACGTTGTCGAAGCGCGGGGCGTCCGGGCCTGTTGCCGCATCCGTGTCCGGGACGTTCGTACCGTCGGCCTTCGGCTCGGTATCGACGGTGGCGGGCTCCTCCGGGGCCTGGCCGGCGTCCGCCTGCTGGCGCTGCTCCTCTTCGGCCTGTCGGCGCTGTTCCTCCTCGAAGATTTCCCGGTCCCTGCGGTCGTTGTCCCGGTACTGCAGCTTGAACTGGTTGTAGGTGACGCGGCCGCCGTTGGCGTCGTACCAGTTGATCAGCTCCTCACTGGCGTACTCCCTCCAGCGCCCGAACTTGGCCAGCTCGCCGCCGGAGAACAGTGAGCGCTCGTCCGGCCGGTTGTCGCCGTACTTGTGCTTGCGGTTGAAGAAGTAGCCGTTCGTCTCATCGATGGCCTGCTGGTAGCGGGCCTCGTCGAAGTCGGCGAACGCCGCGCGGATGATGTCCTCTTGGGTGCGGCGGGGCCGGGTGATGTCGGCATTCCCGAAGCCCAGGGCCTCGTCCATGGCCTTGCCGCGGCGCTCGGCCTCCTCGGCGTTCTCCGGCGGGGTGTCCGGAACGGCGTTGCGGATGACCGGGTCCGGGTTGTCGCGCCGGTCCATCTCCGCCGCGACGCGCATCATGTCGTCCTGGCTGAGGGGCTGACTCACGAGCGCGTCAAGCGCGTCGTCGTCAAGCTCAGTCAGGTCGGCAGGCAGTACGGGGGCGTCGGTGGTCTCCGCGGCTCGCTGCTGCTCGAAGTCGTCACGGGCAGCGTGGAGCGCGCGCTGCAGGTTGCGGCCCTCGCTGTCGCGCCACTGGCTGACGGTGCTGGGCCCCCAGGGCTGGTGCCAGTCGAAGGGCTGTCCGTCGCTGCCGGTGATCTCCTCGAAGCGACTGGCAAGGGCGCGGGCCTCCTCGGGGTTGTCGGTGCGCAGGGTCAGGCCGGGCAGGTTGGTGCCGTTGCGGGCCTGAGCGAACCGCCACAGGGTGGTGCCGTCGTCCTGCGGCTCCGGCCATGTGACCAGCCCACCGCCCGGGGAGAGAACCATGCCTTCCCGCTCGGCGGCCTGCGCGAGAGCGGCGCGCCGCTCGGGGGTGTCCTCAGCCGCGGTGAGACCTTCGCCGTTCCTCCAGGCGCGGCGAAGGGAGTCCACGTCACCGTGGCGGACTGGAGAGCGGCGGTCGCGGCCGTTGGGGGCGTGCCCGTCGCCGTCGCCGTCGCCACCGGTGCCGGTGGCGGCCGGAACGTTGAGCTCGGGCAGGTTCAGGTGAGGCAGGCCGGGCCCGCCGAGGCCACCAGGACCGCCCGGGCCACCGTTGCCGCCGTTGCGGCGTCGGCGACGCCGGCGCCGGTTGCGGTCGTCCTGCTCGTCCTCGTTGTCCTGGTCTTCGACGTCCGGCTCGTCCTGCTGGTCGTCGGCGTTGTCCGGCGCGTCGGAGCTGTTGCTGTTCTCCTCGTCGTCGGACGGGGCGTCAGGGGTGTCGGCTCCGCTCCCGTCAGGGTCGGCGGCGCCGCCGTCGAGGTCACCGTCACGGTGCTGCCGGCGTTCCTCGTCGCTCTGGTCCTGGTCCTCCTCGCTGTCGCTGGTGTTGTCCGGGACGTTGGTCCCGTTCTCGTCGCGGTTGTTCTCGTCGTCGCGGCGGTCGTTGCCGCCGTCGTCCTCGCCCCGCGCGATCCGGGCGGCGCGGCGGAACCGCTCGGCCGCGCGCTCCCCATTGGGGCCACCCAGTTCGTACATCTCCGCGAGGGAGTCGAGCCGGTCGGCGGCGTCGCGCAGCTCGGCGTCGGGGTCGTCGGAGTCCGCCGCGCGCCCCACGGCGTCGGTGACGTCGCGGATCTCGGGAAGATCGTCCCCGCCCGCTTCGTCGGTGGCCTGGCGCACCAGGTCGGACATGCGGTCGGTGCGGTCCTTGATGTCGCTCCGGCCGCTGTCCGGGGTGGCCTCCGGCTCGTCGACCACGGGCTCGTCGACGTCGGGAGTGCCGTCGGTGTCGGGGGTGTCGGGCGTGCTGGTCTCGTCGACGTAGGGCTCGGAACGCTCGTCCCTGTGGTTGTCGGGGATCTCCTCGTCCGGGTAACGCAGCCTCACTTGAGCGTAGGAGTTATAGAAGCGCTCCTCACCGTCGTTGGTGACGATGCGGGTACGGCCGCGGCCGGTACGCGCCGGCGGCTCGGCCACGGTGTGCGTACGGCCGTGGGCGTCGGTGTACCGGTCGCCCGGCTCCAGGTCAGCGGCGTTCCGCATCTGCGCCGGGCGCAAGTCGCTGGTGTCGCGGCCCTCGGCGTCGGCGAACATGTCCGGCGTGCCGAACTCGTCGGCAGGCCGGTCCTCCGGGTTGTCGGGGTCCGCGGTGCTGTCCGCCTGCCGAGTGGTCGGCTCGTCGACGTCGAAGAGGCCGCCGGGCTCCTCCCTGGTCTGCTTGGGCTTGGGCTCCTGCTTCGGGGCGCGGCCGGCGCGGCGGGCCTCTTCCGCTTCGAGGACCTGCAGGCGGGTGCGGTCAACGCCGGACAGTTCCCCGCCGTTGGCCATCTCGCGGCCCAACAGGTCCACGATCTCGTCACGGATCTCGCCATCGTCCATCGAGGACGGAGCCTTGGACCCCTCGGGGCGTACGGCGTCGAGCTGGTCGGACACCTCGTCCGGAGTCAGGGTGACGGTGTCGTTACCTTCCTCGCCGCCTGCCTCGCCCTGGTCGGCGCCCTGGTCCTGGTCGTCGTTGCTGTCGTCGCCGAGGTCGCCGAGGTCGCCGAGGTCGCCGGTGCCCGGGGCGTCGGCCGGCGGCTCGTCGTTGCCTCCGTCGCCCGCGCTGCCAGCGTCCGGGGTGTTGGTCTCCTCGGTGTCCGGCGCGTCGACGTCCGGGGTGGCGTCGGTGGAGTCGCCGTCGTTGTTCTCCCGCTCCTCGCGGCGGCGGCGCAGATCGGCCCCGGCCTCGTCGATGGCCTTGCGGTAGGCGCGGTATGCGCGCACCTCGGACGGGTCGGACTCCAGCCCTTCGCCGCCTTCCAGCGTCCACGCCCACTCCAGGAGTGCGCGGTGTACCTCGATGGGGCCCGTGACCTTGAGCGTGCCCTTACGGCCCGGCTTGGCCTCCTTGAGCGCCTTCCGGGTGTCCGGGTCCTCCATGGCCGCGGTCTCGTCGACGTTGAGGAAGTCGACGAGTGCCGCCGGCATGGTCAGCGTGACGAAGTCCTCGGGCTTGTCCCACGCGTACTTGAGCGGTTCGCCGGGCTCCTCCGCGTCCGCGGTGTCCTGGCTCTCCGTGTCGTCAGGTCGGATGCTGGCGAGGGTGTCGCTGACCTCGTCCGGGGAGAGGCGAACGGTGTCGTCGTGCTCCTGGTCGCCGTTCTCGTCGCCGAGGTCGCTGGTGCTCGGGGTGTCGGCCGACTGTCCCTCGTCGCCTGTACCGCTGGCGTTGTCGGGCGCCGCGGTGTTCGTCTCCTCGGGGTCCGGCGCGTCGGCGTCCGGGGTCGTGTCGGTGGAGTTACCGTCACCGTTGTCCGTCTGCGAGGCGTCGTGCGCAGGGGGGGTGGGGGTCAGACGCGCGAGGGTGTCGCGCACCTCGTCCTCGGTGAGGTGAACGGTGTCGTCCCTCTCCGGCTCCGGGTTCTGCTCGTCCCAGCGCTGGAGGTTCGCGACGGCTTCGTCGACCGCGGCCTGCAGCGGTTCCCGCTCCTCGCGCCGCTCCTTGGCGATCGTCTCGCGGTCGTGCTTCTTGTACCGCTTCTTGTCGAGTTCGTCGGGGTCGATCTCGGGCTTGGCGTCGAGGTCGGTGATGCGGGCGACGACCTCCTCGAGCAGGTTGGCCCGTGCCCGTGCGTGGTCGATTTGCGGGGTGAGATCTGCGGCGGCGTGTGCGGACTGGAGCAGGGCTATTTGCTCGTCCAGCTCGGGGACCTTGGCCCGGTCCGACTCCTGCAGGGCAGGCGCCTTGTCGAGAGCATTGCCGAGGCGGGTGATCATGCCCGACCCGGCGCCCTTCTTCTGGAGGTCTTCGACCGTGCGCTCAAAGTCAGAGTTCCGGAGGTCCGGGAAGCCAACGTGCGCGACGAGCCTGCCGTCCTCCTTCCGCTCCGTACGGACGCCGAAGTCCAGGCCGCGGAACTGGCCGATGACGTGCCACGGGCTCATGCCCTCGCGGTTGTGGTCCAGGAGCCGGGCGGTCACCTGGCGGTGCAGCGCCTTGCCTGCGTCGGAGCGCTCGCCGTACGGAGAGCCGCTGATGGTCATGGTGAAGCGGTCGCCGGCCTCTTGAATGCGGGGCAGAGCCTGCTCGCGGCGCTGGACGCCGTCGCGGGTGGCCTGGGATTCCTGGCGCAGCTCATCGAGGGCTTCGGCGCGACGGATACGCTCGGCGGCCTCGTTGTGCTGGTCGATCTCAAGGTCCTTGAGACGGCGGCGGGCCTTCATGAGATGACTCATGTAGGGGTTGCCGCCCATCTCGGCTTCCATGGTTTCGTAGTCGAACTCGGCGCCGTCGATCTCCTGGACGACGTCGCTGGTGTCGCCCTCCGTCGGCTCCGGCCGCTGGATGTCGACCAGGCCCTCGGCCTTGGCGGCGACGAACCCGGCCTTCCAGCCGTCCATGGAGCCCTTGGTCCCGAAAATGTCGATCTCGACCTCGGGGTTCTGGTTGCCGTAGCGCAGGATGCGGCCGTTGCGCTGCTCCATCTGCGCCGCGCCCCAGTCGAGGTCGACGTGCGTGAGGGAGATCATGCGGTCCTGGGCGTTCATGCCCGTGCCCGCGACGGCGCTGGAACCGATCAGGACCGAGATCTCACCTTCGCGGGCCTTGCGGAACAGCTCCGTCATGTCCTCGGGCTTGCCGGACTTCTTGGCGTCCTGGACAAAGGCGATCTTGTCGGCGGGGACCCCGCCGGCGACCATGAGCTGCTTGAGTTCGGCGTAGGCGTCGAAGCCGCCCTTGTTGTCGCTGTCCGGGACACCTTCGTTCAGGAAGATCATCTGGAGGGCGCCGGGGACGGGGTGATCCTCGTCGCTGCCGTAAGCGACCTTGTAGACGCGGTCCTTGGTGGCGTGGTACCGCTCGATGTGCCGGTCCGCGACGGCCTTGAGCTTGTTGCCCGCGGGGGCGTTGCCGTCGACGAGCCGCGGGTCCAGGGCCACGCTGGTGCCCTCGTTGGACACCGTGAGCATGTTGTCGTCGACCAGGGCGCCCTTGCGGGTGCGGATCTGCTGAGGCTCACCGTTGTGGATGGCGCGGCCGCGGGCGACGAGCCCCTTGAGACGCTTCTTCTGGTCCGGGGTCGCGTCGACCAGGATCAGGTTGTGGGTGCCGCCCTTGAGCTGCGGCCGGGGAATGCCGACGTCGTCGGCACGCTTGGTGTCCGCGACCAGGCCCCACATGGTCTTCATGGCTCGCTTGTTGTGGAACTCGGAGAAGCGCTCCACGACGCGCAGGCCGGACCCGTCGGGGGCGTTCTCGATACGCAGGGTCTTGCGGCCGAAGGTGTTGGCCCACAGGTCCGGGGCGCCCGCCTTGTAGGCGTCGAGCACCCACGGCGCCGCGAACTGGAGCATGGTGAACTGCTCGCTGATGCTGTTGGACAGCGGCGTGCCGGTGGCGAGCGTGATGGTGGCGCGGCCGCCGCGGCGGCGGTGCAGGTCGGTGGTCTTCTGGTGCAGGTCGACGCCGCGGATGGACGCGGGGTCGCCGCCGGCCTCCTTGGAGCGGAAGCCAACGCCCTTGTAGCGGTGAGCCTCGTCGACGACGAAGTAGTCGAAGCCGAGGTCGTCCCAGTACGTCTCGCCCGGCTTCCGCATGGGCGCGGCGTTCTTGTTGATGTTCCGCTGGACCGTCGCGATGCGCTGCTCGATCTTCGCGACGATGAACGGGTGGTTGGGGTTGTCGGCGTCCTCGTACTGGCGGTCAAGCTGCTCGCGCAGCGACTCCAGCTCCCGGAACTCGTACTCCTCCTGAGCCTCCGGGCTCATCTTGATGGAGCCGAAGGCCTCTTCGGTGAAGATGACCAGGTCCGGCTTGTTGGCGCGCAGCCACTCCAGCGTGCTGGAGCGCCGGTCACCGGCCAGGTCCGCCGAGGTGATCAGGTGGATATCGGCGTTCGGGTACAGGTACCGCGCTTCGTCTGCCCACTGCTTCGCCAGGTGGTTCGGCACCACAGCCATGGGCTTTTCGATCTGCCCGGACGCCTTGAGCGCCTGGGTGCCCATGACGAGCGTTGAGGTCTTACCGAGGCCCACCTCGTGGGCGAGGATCACGCCCCGCTCGAACTGCATCCGGGCGGCGCCGGCGAGCTGCCAGGAGTGCGGGGCCCTGTCGGGCGTGAAGCCTTCCAGGGTGGGCGACATGCCCTCGTACGAACGGACGACGTGCCCGTTCATGATGCGGTTGTAGGACTCGGTGAGGACCGTCAGTCGCTCGGCGTTCGCCGTGGCGTACTTGGCGAACTCGGCCCGCATCTGATCGGCCTTCTGCCGGATCAGACGGGAGGTCGTCTCGTCAACGTCCTTGCGCTTGTCGTCGTGGTAGACGGTCAGCGATCCGAAGCCGAGGACCGCGCGGGCGATCTCTACGGCGGACTTGCCCTTGGTGCCCTTCTCCGGGTTGGCCGGGACGCCGTACATGACGTTGTTGGCCTCGGGCACGCGGCCGGTGTTGAGAATCCAGCCGTACCGGTCATCGTGCGCAACGCGCAGCGTCCGGTCGCCCAGGTACTCGCGCAGGAAGCCCTGCAGCAGTTCCGGAGGAGTCCAGTGCGCGCCCATCTCGGGCGTGAACTGGCCGATGGTCCGCTCCGGCGGCTGCACCGCCTCCAGCGCGGCCACGTTGACCGCGTACGCCGGGTCCTTCTCCGCGGCCTTGCGGGCGGCGTCGAGCTTGTCGCGGACGGCACCGGACAGGTAGGCGCTGGCCAGCTCGAGGCGGCCGGTGGCCGGGTTGGTGAAGACCTCGTTACCGAGGCGCTTCAACGCCTCCTGCGGGTCGACGTCGAGGAGGCGCGCGACTTCCCCGAGGTCCACTTCGCCGTGCGCGGCGACCACCGCGGCCAGGGCCGCCTTCGGGTCGTCGGTCGACGTCAACTGACGCCGGCGGGCCGCGGCGCGCTCGGTGAAGATGCGGGAGAGGACCGGCTCACCGGTCTTGGCGTCCCACCGTTCCAGGGCGAGGACAGCCGCGGCGTCCGGGTCGGCGCGGAAGTAACCCCACGCCGTCGGGCGGCCGTTCTTGGTGCGGTGCTGGCCGGGCTTGGACAGCGGCCCGTACTGCTCGACGTAGGCGGCGTGCAGGTCGCGGAGCTGGGCGCGGAGGGCGTCGGCGCGCTCCTCCTCGTCGTTCTTGCGGTCCAGCTCACGCAGTTCGGCGGCGACGTCGCGGAGCTGCATGAGGTCGCGGAGCTGGGCGGTGTTGCCGTCGGCCGGGTCGATGAGGACCGGCTCAGCGCCGTTGACGTGCTGGTAGAACTGGCCGTCGTCGCCCTCGTAGAGGCGGCCGGTCCAGTCGTTGGCGTGCTTCTCCCGGGCAGTCTGCAGATGCACCGGGGGCCGGTCGTCGCCGTCTGGGTGCGGCTCGTAGCCGCGGCCGTCGACCTTCGCCTTCTCAGCCATGTCCTCGAGCGCCTTGCGGAGCTGTTCGGCGGCCTTGGCCGGGTCACCCTTGACGGTGACCTCCGGTCCGTACGGGCCGGACTGGGTGGTCAGCGTGCCGAGGACGTGCTCGGGGTGCTCGTCGAAGTAGGCGTTGATGTGGTGCGGGGTGCCGTTGAGGTCCCGTTCGGGGGCGTCCAGCCATGAGGTGTCGGCCGGCTCGGTGCCGTCCTCACGGCGCCGGAACACGAGCACGTCGGTGGTGACCCCGGTGCCGGCGTCGTTGAAGACGCCGGAGGGCAGGCGGATGGCGCCCACCAGGTCGCCGTACTTGGCCATCTGGCGGCGGGCCTTGTCGCCCTTGGAGTCGAGCGTCTGCCGGGAGGTGATGACGGCCGTGATGCCGCCCGGACGGACGAGGGCGATCTCCTTGGTGACGAACCCGTTGTGCAGGCTCTCCGCCGGGTACCGCTTGTCATCGAACGGGACGCGGGCGAACGGCACGTTGCCTATCGCCGCGTCGAAGGTCCCCGGCCGGGCGTCGGTCTCCGCGAAGGACTCGTTCAGGACGTTGGCGTGCGGGTAGATCGCCTGAGCGATCCGGGCCGTGGTCGGGTCGAGCTCCACACCGGTCAGGCGCGCGCCGTCGGGGGCGACGCCGAAGAACGTGCCTGCGCCGGAACCGGCTTCGAGGACGTCGCCGCGGTCGAACCCGAAGGCGTGCAGGCCATCCCACATCGCCTCGGCGATGGGCTGCGGCGTGTAGTGCATGGACAGCACGCCGCGGGACGCCTGCCGGAACTCGACCGGCGTCAGAACGCGCTGCAGCTCGCTGCGGATGTCGCTGTACTCGGACCACCGCTCGTGGTCCTTGGCGAACTTGCCGTACCGGGTGCCGCCCTGCTGGTAGCGCGGTTCCTTCTCGTTCGGCTCGCTGGCGAAGATGATCGGCACTGAGCCCCACCCGGACCAGCGGGCGAGGATGCGCTTCTCCTCGTCGGTGGCCGGCCGGTTCTCGGCCTCCAGCTTCTTGAGGACCTTGATGGCCTCGACGTTGGCGGCCGCACGCGCGCGTGCGCCCTTGGGCGCGTCGGCCGGGTCCGGCCGGAACCGCGCTACGCGTCGTACATCGCGTCCCTGATCTCCTGCAGGTGCTGCTCCATCGGCGTCTGCTCGGGCGCCTTCTCCGCGCCCTCTTCCGGCTCGGGCAGAAGCTCCCTCAGAACCATCGCCGTCGCGTCCGCCCTGATCTGCTTGAGCCGGCCGACCCTCTCGTCGTAGCCCTCCGGCTCCGGCACCGTCTCCTCCAGCGCCTGCTCCGCGACCAGAATCCGGCTCTCGATCTCCCTGGCCTTCGTCTCCACGAACGCCTCCGGATCGTCCATCGCCGCCCACTCCTGCGGCAGGTACGTCCGCCAGTGATCCCGGACCGTCGGACTGAACATGTTCATCGTCGTCGCCTCCCAGCGCTGCACGGAGCGCGGCCTGCTGTGCCTCGATCTCCTCGCGGGAGATGACCTTCTGGTCGTCGTTCCCGCCATTCTTGCGGACTGCCTCACGGGCTGACTCAATCGCGTGCAGTGCCACGTTGATGGAATTGAGTCGGGTCTTGGCCTTCGCCCGGTCCGACTTGTCCGCGTCGCGGTCCGCGGCCTGCACGGACATGTCCCGCGACAGTTCTTCCGTCACCCGGTGCAATTCCGCGAGGAGGCCCTCGGGAATGACCAGGTTCCGGCCCTTGATGTGGTGGCCTTTCTTGCTGCTGGGCACCAGCGGGTTCACGCCGTCGTCCCAGCCGTACCGGTCCCGGAACAGGTGGAAGAGGTACTGGCGTTCCTCGGATGCGTTGGAGAGCCGGTCGCCGAGGCGGGCCGTCTGGTACAGCTCGACGAACATCTTCGGGACGAACACGCGGCGCTCACGGCCCCAGGTGCGCTCACCTCGGGTGTCCGGGTCCTGGTCGTACGCGTGGACCAGCGCGGCCAGGGCGGCGGCTCGCGACGGGTATGCCGTGTTGCCGTGGCCCCAGGAGTTCTTGCCCCAGGTCCAGCCAATCTCTCGGCGGTCCCGCCCGTAGCCGAGGTTCTGGTTGTAGTCGATGTAGCCGTACCCGCTGCCGCCGTCGATGCTGATTTGCCCGTTGGAGTCGGGGTTGTCGACGCGGGCGAGGAGTTGCTCGACCTCGGGGGTGGTGTCCCGGCGGTTCAACTCGGCCTCGATGGCGGCCATGCGCGCCTCGCGGGCCGCCTTGACGTCGTCCGACTCGTAGTTCGAGCGGCCGCGGCGCAGCTCGGTGTACTCGTCGAGCAGCTTCTTGGAGTCGACGGCGTCGGGGGTGTCCCGGTCCGTGATGGCCCGCTTCTCCCGTTCGCGCCGCTCCTGCTTGATGTCCTCCAAGCGGCCCTCGAGGACCCGCTGAGCCTCGGGGGACGCCTTGCGGAAGTCCCGTTTGATGAGTTCGTTGTATTCCTCGGACAGGGCGTCGTCGTCGAGGTCAGCGACCGGCGGCCGGTCGGCGATCTGCTCGGCGCGGCGGCGCTGCTGCTCACCGACGATGGCGTCGTGCCGCTTCTGCAGGGCGGCGCGTACGGTCTGCTCGGCCTCGTGGTCGTCGCCGGTGGCCTGGTGCAGGGTGACCCGATGGGCGACGGCGTCGCGGGCCTTGGCGAGGTTCTCCTCGGCCATCGTGGTCAGGTCGGTGTTCTCGTCGGCCAGTGCCTGGGAGCGGCGGCGCCGCTCGCTGTAGATGGCGCGCTCGACGTCGTTCGCGGGCTCGCCCCTGCGGGAGCCGTACGTGCCGCGTTCCTGCTGCGACTCCTTGACGCGGGCCTCGATGTCGGCGTCGCTGAGCTGGGTGGCGTCGCGGGCCGCGGCTTCGTCCCGCTCCTTGCGCCGGCGCTTCTGCTCCTCGGCGATCAGGTCGATCTCGCTGTCGAGGCGCCGACGGTTGGCTTCGGAGCGGGAGCTGCGGTACTTGGTGTACCGCTCGTTCTTCATCGTGTTCAGCCGGGCGTCGGTGGCGTCGCTGATCTCGCGGCGCAGCGCGGCGGTCTCGTCGCCTCCGTCCCCGGGTGCGTCGGGGGCGCCTTGGCTGGTCTCGTCGCTGACGTGGACGTTGCGGCCCTGGCGGGCGAGATTGCTCAGGACCTCCGAGATGCGTTCGTCCCGGGTGGCGTCGGTCATGTTCGCCTGGGTCTGCCAGGAGCCGACGGGGCCCATCGTCGGGGCCCACTTCACGGCCTTGACCTTGCCGACCGCGTTGTAGTCCCGCTGGTCGCCCTTGATGGTGCCGCGGAAGACCATGACGCGCTTGGCGGGCTTGCCGTCCTTGCCCGGCTTCATGACCCACGCCGCGGTGACGCGGTCCCGCTTCTGCGGGTTCTGCGCGGCAAGGTGGAGGCGGGCCATGACTTGGGCGCCCTGCGGGGGGTATTGCGGGACGGGGACAACGACGCCGTTGATCGTGGCCTTCGGCGGGTAGCCGCGCTCGCTGGTGGCGGCGACCTGCCCGTCGGGGCCGTACAGGGTGATCGCGCCGCCGTCGTTGACGTAGTGGTAGCCGTTGACGCCGTCGACGGGCTGTGCGCCGTCCGGGAGGGCCGGCGTGGGCTCCGGCTGGGCCTCCGGCTGCTGGGGGGCATCGGGGACGTTCTGAGCCTGGGGGGCGTCGCCTGCCGGGGCGTTCTGGCTGGCCGGGGCTCCACCGCCCTGTTCCGGCTGCAGCTTGGCGAGGGCCTCGTCGACGACCTCGCGGAAGGACTTGTTGTCCTCGGACCGCCACTTGCTCACGGTGACGTGGGAGAGGTCCAGCGGCTTGCCGTCCTCGCCCTTGATGTTGGAGGCGACGAGGAAGCGGCCGAAGCGCTGTGCTTCTTGCTGGGTCTCGAAGCGGGGGTGCAGGGTGAAGCCGCTACCGGTGGCGACGAGTCGCCAGTTGCTGTCTCCATCCCGGTGGGTGACGAGCTGTCCGCGGCCGACGAGCTTGAGGCGGTCGTCGGCGATGAGGCTGTCCAGCTTCTGGAGCGCGGCGCGGGACATGGGGTCGGTGTGCTGGCTCAGGCGCTCGCGGATGCCCTGCCAGTGCGTGCGGACGTCCTGCAGGGTGGTGAACCGTCGCCCGTCCGCGGCCGGGGCCGACGGGGTGGCCGGGCTGGTGGCCGGCGCGGGGGTGGCGTCGAACTCCTTGCGGGCTCGGATGATGGCGCCCTGGATGTTCTCGCCCTTGGTGGAGCGCCAGTCGCGGGCGGCGCGGTCCAGTTGCGGGTCGGAGAAGTCGAACGGCTGGCCGAACTTGGTGATCTGGCCGTTGACGGCGGTCTTGTCGAGGTGTTCGGCGAACCGGGCGGCGTCCTGCGGGGTGTCGAAGTCGCCGGCGCCGTCCATGCGCTGTCCGGTGCCGGTGGCCGTCAGGTTCCAGCGGCCGTTGTCGTCGCGGAGGATCGCGAAGCGGCCGTTCGGGGTCACCTGCAGGTCGTCGTCGTGGGCGACCGAGCGCAGGAAGGTGGCCATCTCCGGCTTGGTGCCGGGCTGCTCGGCGAGCTGCGTGAAGTGGCGGCGGACGGCCGCGGTGTCGGCGTACCGGGCTCCGGCTGCGTTCTGATGGTTGGGAAGCGCGTCGAGGTTGACGGGGTGGGCGCCGTCTTGCGGCTCGTCCTGGTCGTCCTCGTGGCCGGGGCCGTCGCTCTCGTCGTCGCCGATCGGGCGGCCCTGGTCGTCGACGTCGTGGGGGTCGTTGGGGGTGTTCGGGTCGCCGTCGTCGTCCCGGGCAACGCCGTTGCCGCGGCGCGGGTCCTGGTGCCGACGCTCGTCCTCGGCGGCGACCTTGTTCTCGTCCTCGGTGGGCGCGGTGCCGTCAGGACGGGCGACCATCGTCACCCACTTGGCACTCGTGGTGTGCCGGCGTCCCTGGAACTCGTTGGGGCCGCTCTGGTCCTGGACGAGGACGCGGTCGTGCGGAAGGGCGCGCACGACGCGCGCGAGCTTGCCGCCCCAGAGCCTGACCGTTCCACCCGTCTCGATGAAGCGGCCCTTGCTGTCGCGGGGGTGTAGGGCAGGGTTCCACGGCCGACGCGTGACCTTGACCTCGAGGTCGCGATTCAGGTCCTGCGACTCAGCCTGTGCAGTGGGGCGATTCAGCATGCCGCGGACCATGCAGAGCGCGGGCGCTTAGCGTCGCGCGCTGGGCATGGTGCGGCTGGGGGGGGTACCCGGGCGCTCACATGGTCTCGGTGAGGATGTGCAGGGCGAACCAGCCGCTGAATCCAAACCAGGTGGCGGTGAATATGGCTCGGCCGACTCTGCTGGTACGGGTTCGGAACAGGCGGCGGACGTTCTCCGACAGGGTGTCCTCGTCCCGCTTGTTGGCCAGGGCGATGCCCTCGGCCAGGGCAAATGCGGCGGTCCAGGCGATCCAGATGGCGGCCCACATGGCGGCTACTCCTTCGGTTCGGGGAGAGAGCGGGGGCCGTGGCCGTCGTACGGGGCGGCGTGGCCGGTGTCGATCAGGTCGGTGTTCAGGCATGCGCCGTCGCCGGACGTGATGGTGGCGAGCCATCGGCCGTACTTTTCGCGGCGGTGTGTCTCAACGACGAGGCCGGGGCCATGTTGAGCGAGCCAGTCGGTGACCCACGCTTTCGCTGCTTTGCCCTCGTCGGTGTTCTTCTCGGGGGCGTTCAGGCCCAGCAGGCGGACGCGTTGGCGTGTGCGGATGGTGAAACCGAGGTCTATGTCGAGGTCGAGTGTGTCGCCGTCGACTACGCGCTCGAGCGTGGCGGGGTAGGTGTTCACGTCAGCTCACCTCGTCTGTGGAGTAGTGGAGGCGGCATCGGCAGTTGATCGTGAGGGCGATCGGCGCGAAGGGGTCGCCTGGGTAGCGGAGGCCGGAGCCGTCGACGGTGTACGGGGTGCCGACGGGGAGCGTCTTGCCGTTCAGCGCCTTGTGTGCGGGTCGTACGCGGTCGTCTCCGCGGGTGATCCAAGTGCGGACGACGCCGGGGCCGGCGTGTTCGGCGGCAGCGTCTGCGGCGCCGTTGATGGTCGAGATAGCGCAGGTCTCGGCGATCCGGGCAATCAGGGCGGGCTCTGCGGAGTGGTAGTAGCTGACGACGGCGTGCTCCAGGTCGCCCACGTCCTTGGCTTCGTTCTGCGCGGCGGCGAGGGCGGCGGCGAGTTCGGTGAGGAACGCGGTGACGGCCTCGCCGGCGAACGCCGCGGTGACGATTGCGGCCGCGGCCGCGGAGGGGGGAACGTCGTCCGAGCCGGTGAGGGCCTTGCCCACCTTGCGGGCGGTAGCGATAGCTGCCTGTTGCAGGATCGGCGTGAGGGTCTGAGAGGTCTCCTCAGCCCAGCGGGCGGCGCTGACGACGCGGTTCTGGTCGAGGTCAGCGTCGACGTGCCGGACGTCGTTGTCGTTCTCCGGCTGCCAGTACCGCGTGTACTTGCGGATCTTCGGTGCGCGGAGCCGGGCCAGGATGACGCCCTCCTGGCGCGCCAGGAGGGCGGTGACGGCGGCTGCCACGGCCATGGAGAGGGCGTCGAAGTCGTCGTCTGTGACTTCGTATCCGTCGTCCTGGGGGAGTGCCTTGCTCTCGATCGTGTCGCGAGCGGCGGAAACGTCCTCGGCGGCCTCGCCGGGCTGGGTCTGCTCTTGTGCGCTGCGGGCGCGGTCGACGTCGGCGGCCGCATCGCCCGGGGCGGCCGGGGTGTTCGTGGCGCGCGCGGAGGCGACGGCATCCGTGGCCGTGCTGCCTGCGGGCAGTGCGAGGGGGGCCTGCGCTCGTGCCGCGGCGACGGCGGCCGCCGGGCCCTGGCCGGGTCCGACGGCCCGCGCGGCTGCCACGTCCGCGGCCGCGGAGTCTTCCGTAGCTGCGCCCTGGGGGAGCGGGGCGCCGGTGGGCGCCGCGCCGGGCATTCCGCCGGTGGCGGGGTCGGGGCCGAGGCCGAGAGCCGCGGCGTCCTGCGGGTTGGCGGGTATGGGCGCCTTCTGCGGGCTGATCCACAGGGCGCGGGACTGCGGGACGTTGAAGGCTTCCCGGCCCGCGATCTCCCGGTACTCGTCGATGGTGATGAGGCCCTTGTCGAACTCCTCCCGGGCTTCTTGCCGGGCCTGGCGGCGGGGGAACTCGAGGGCCTGGACGCGGGAGGTGTCGTACCGGACGGTCCAGCCGTCGTCCAGCTCAGGGTCGAACCCGGAAGCCACCAGGTTGAGGTGGGGCAGTTCGGTGTGGTCCCAGAAGTTCCACTCTTCCCGGTCCGCGTTGGCGTACGTGCGCTCGGAGGCGTTGCCGACGATGCTCTCGGGCACGCCGAAGGCGGCCAGGATCTCGCCCTTGGAGATGCCGGCCAGCGTCTCGTACGCCATTTCGCGCGGCCGGGCGGAGGTGTCCACGTACGTGACACCGCCGGGGCCGGTGCCGACGAGGGTGAGCTGCCCGGCGTTGTGCGCGCCAGGGGCCAGACGCTTCTGGATGCGGTCGACTTCGCGCGGGTCGACGCCGTCCAGGTCGATACCGACAATTCCGCCTGGTCTGCCGTCATTGTCAATAAATGAGATGTTGTATGTGCGGGCCTTGACGTCCAGGTCGACGGACAGCCCCGCGGCTTCAAGCGGGGTGACACCGCAGAACGGATCGAGCGGGTGGGGGTCCCTGATCCAGATGACGTGTTTCGGCTTCAGCTCCCGGACCTGGCCGGCGTAGTTGGTGAACTCGAAGTGCTTGACGTAGTCGCCGTTCTCGTCGTCCGGGATGATCTGGACGCGGTCCGGTGGCAGCAGATCGAGCCGGGTGAGGGTGCCGCCGCGCGAGTAGGTCTTCTCGATGAAGACGCCCTTCTTCGACAGAAGGAGCTGCGCGCTCAGTCGCTTCTTGAAGACGTCGGCGGTCTCCAAGGGGTTGGCCTTCTTGTTCAGCAGGCGAAGTAGCGGGTGGTCGTCGAGGGTCTCCTCGAAGCGCCGTTCATCGCCTCCCCGGCCTATCTGGATCGGCAGGGTACTGGCGTGCTTGCTGATCGCCTCGATGGACTTGAAGGTCCAGATGCTGCGTTCGTAGCCCTCGATGATGACGCGCTCGAGATCCCAGCCGTCTGCGCGGCCTGGCGTCCCCCAGACGTTCGTGACGCCGGCGAGCGTCATGGACGTGTAGACGCCCCCGGCGAGCAGGTCCTTCGTCTCGACGGGCGGGGGTGCGGGTTCCACGGCTCCCCTGGGAACAAGGAGACCGCGGAGTGCGGGGAAGAGTTGGCGGGGCATCATGCCCCCTCATCGCTGGACAGCCACAGGCCAGCGGCGACGGCAAGGAGGCTGATGGCCAGCCATCCGAGCGGCGGCAACAGATAGAACAGAACGGCGGTCTGTCCCGCGTAGCTGCTGAACGCGGCGATGGCTCCGGCGTCTTGCTGCCATCGGCGTTTGGAGTTGCGGCGGACGAGAACACCACTGGTGCACAGGCCGACGAGGGCGGCGGACAGGCCCGCGGCCCAGTGCAAGGCGCCCAGCGCTCCGAGGCCGCCGAGCACACCGAACGAGAGCAGGAGGAACCCGAACGCCTCCCGGCCGATCTTCGCGTCGGGGAGCACCGACCCAGTGATGTCGGTGGTGGCGACAATCGGGTCGTCGTTCGACGGCTGAGGTTGCTGAGTAGTCACGCCGCGCACCATGAACAGCGGGCGGCGTTAGTGTCGCGTGCTCAGCGTGGGGGGCGGGACACTCCGGACATGTAGGCACCGATGCCGCGGCGCTGGATGCTGCCGCCGGGGACGACGCGTGCGTTCTTCGGCGGTACGGGGATCTTCCGCTTCGCGCGGGTGCTCTGGTCGCCGCCGATCAGATGCCGGTTGTCGATCTTGGCTGCGCAGTCGTCGCCCCGCACTTCGTCGTACGGGCGTCGGCAGCCTTTGCAGTACACCTCCAGGGCGTCAACGCGCTGCCCTTCGACGGCCTTGAAGCTGCCGCGGTAGTCCGCGATCTTCGCGACCTTGGGCGTGACCTCGATCTCCGCGGCCACCACCCACACGTGCGAGAGATCCGGCTTCTCCTCCGCTGCTGGCGGGGACGGGGGCTCTGGGGCGGACGCCTCAAGCGTCTTGGTCTCCGCCTTGGGCGCCATCTCGGGCTCAAGCCAGGCGAACAAGCTCTCTTGCAGGTGCGACCGGTGGTCGGTCTCGGATGAGAGGGGAGCTATCGCGGTAGTCACCGTTCCTCCGGAGCGCTGCGGGGTTGACGCAAAGTGCAACCCCCTTCACAGCCCAAACGTCAACGACCGTGATCTGTTACACGTCGCCCATCTGGGGCAACTCACTGGAGTGGATCAACACCTTTGAGTGATCATTGAAGGTCACGGATGTGATCGTTTCCGACGCGCCAGAAGGCCGTGTGTAGCCCCCAGATCTGATCTTCTGAGAGGGATAGGGTGGGGCATTCCACGATCCATCTCGGAGGTGCCCGCCCGGTGGCCGACAGCTTTGTTCACCTGCACAATCACACCGAATACTCGATGCTCGACGGCGCGCAGAAGCTGAAGCCGATGTTCGCTGAGGTCGACCGGCAAGGCATGCCAGCGGTGGCGATGTCCGACCACGGCAACATGTTCGGTGCGTACGAGTTCCATCAGGTGTCCAAGGGCTTCGACAAGGTCAAGCCGATCATCGGGATCGAGGCGTACGTCGCCCCATCCTCGCGCCGCAACCGTAGGCAAGAGTTCTGGGGCCCGGGCGGGCAGCGCGCCATGTCGGATGACGGCGAGGGCTCGAAGGACGTCTCCGGAGGGGGCCGCTTCACCCACATGACTATGTGGGCCCAGAACGTCCAGGGCCTCAAGAACCTCTTCTACCTGTCCACTGAGGCCAGCTACACCGGGCAGTTCCCCGCCGGTAAGCCACGTATGGACATGGAGCTGATCAGCGAGCACGCCGAGGGCATCATCGCGACGACCGGATGCCCTTCCGGTGCGATCCAGACCCGTCTGAGGCTGAACCAGTACGACGAGGCGCGCAAGGTCGCCGGCGCCTACCAGGAGATCTTCGGTCGGGAGAACTACTTCCTGGAGCTGATGGACCATGGGCTGCCCATCGAGCGGGAGGTCCGAGACGGGCTGCTGCGCCTGGCCAAGGAACTGAACATTCCGCTTCTGGCCACCAACGACGCGCACTACATCCACGAGGACCAGGCGGACGCGCACGACAACCTTCTGTGCATCGGCGTCGGTAAGAACAAGGCCGACGAGAAGCGCTTCAGGTTCCAGGGCAGTGGCTACTACCTGAAGACCGCGCAGGAGATGCGCGCCCTCTTCTCCGAACTGCCCGAGGCGTGCGACAACACACTGCTGATCGCGGAGCGGATCGAGTCGTATGACTCGGTCTTCGAGAACGTCGACGAGATGCCGCAGTTCCCCGACGTGCCGGAGGGGGAGACACAGGAGTCCTGGCTGCGCAAGGAGTGCCTGAAGGGCCTCGCCATGCGCTACGGGGACCCGATCCCCGCCGAGGTCATGGAACGCTTCGAGACCGAGATGTCGGTCATCGGCCCCATGGGTTTCTCCAGCTACTTCCTCGTGGTCGCGGACATCTGCAAGTACGCGCGGGAGAACGGAGTGCCGGTCGGGCCTGGTCGTGGTTCGGCCACCGGCTCGATCGTCGCCTACGCGACCCGCATCACTGAGCTGTGCCCGCTTGAGCACGGCCTGCTCTTCGAGCGGTTCCTAAACCCTGAGCGCATCAACCCGCCGGATGTCGACCTCGACTTTGACGACCGCCAGCGCGACAAGATGGTGCGCTACGTCACCGAGAAGTACGGCGACGAGTACACCGCCATGGTGAACACGTTCGGCAAGATCAAGGCCAAGAACGCGATCAAGGACAGCTCGCGCATCCTCGGCTACCCCTTCAGCCATGGTGAGCGGATCACCAAGGCGCTGCCGCCGGACATCATGGGCAAGTCCATCCCGTTGGATGGCATCTTCGACCCGCAGCACCCTCGGTATGGCGAGGCCGCCGAGATCCGGACGATGTACGAGAACGAGCCGGACGTCAAGAAGGTCATCGACACCGCCAAGGGCGTCGAGGGCCTGACCCGCGGCACCGGTGTCCACGCGGCCGCGGTCATCCTGTCCAAGACCAAGCTGACCGACCGTATCCCGCTGCACATGCGGGCCTCCGACGGCGTGAAGATCACCGGCTTCGACTACCCCAGTTGTGAAAACATGGGGCTGGTCAAGATGGACTTCCTGGGACTGCGGAACCTGGGCGTGATCGACCACGCCATCCAGAACATCCGTGAGAACCGCGGCGTCAAACTCGCCTGCGTTGACCCCATGGACGGCGACACAGAGACAGTCGTCATCCCCCTCGACGACAAAAAGACGTTCGAGCTTCTCGGCCGAGGTGACACCTTCGGTGTGTTCCAGCTCGACGGCGGCGGCATGCGCGCCTTGCTGAAGCTCATGGAGCCGACCCGATTCGAGGACATCGCGGCCGCCCTCGCCCTGTACCGGCCCGGCCCGATGGCCGCCAACGCGCATACGAACTACGCGCTGCGGCAGAACGGCAAGCAGGAACCCGACCCGATCCACCCCGAGCTGAAGGAAGTTCTCGATCCGATCCTCGGGTCCACTCACCACCTGCTCATCTTCCAAGAGCAGATCATGGCGATCGCCCGGACTCTCGCCGGGTACACGCTCGGCGGCGCCGACATGCTGCGCCGCGCCATGGGTAAGAAGAAGCCCGAGGTGCTGGCGGCGGAGTGGCAGAAGTTCCACGACGGTATGCAGGCAAACGGCTACTCAGAAGAGGCCATCAAGGCCATCTGGGATGTCATGCTCCCCTTCTCGGGATACGCCTTCAACAAGTCCCATACCGCCGGTTATGGCCTCGTTTCCTACTGGACCGCGTATCTAAAGGCGAACTACCCGGCCGAGTACATGGCCGCTCTGCTGACTTCTGTCGGAGACGACAAGGACAAGGCCGGCATCTACCTGGCCGACGCCCGCAAGCTGGGCGTGACCGTTCTACAGCCCGACGTCAACGAGTCCGTCGCGGAGTTCGCGGCCATCGGCGACGATGTGCGCTTCGGCCTCCGGTCGGTGCGCAACGTCGGCGACAACGTCATTGAGGCGATCATCGAGGCCCGCAAGTCCCAGGGGAAGTTCACCTCGTTCGCTGATTTCCTGGACAAGGTCGACTTGCCCGCACTCAACAAGCGGGCTGTCGAATCGCTTATCAAGGCCGGCGCCTTCGACTCACTCGGCCACACTCGCAAGGGTCTGACGGCCGCTCACGAAGCGGCCATTGATGCGGTCGTGCCTCTGAAGAAGGCCGCCGCATACGGGCAGGACGACCTGTTCGCAGGGATGGGCAGCGGCAGCGGCGACGAAGGGGACGGGTTCGGCCTCGACGTGCCAATCGGCGAGAGCGAATGGCCGCGTAAGCAGCTCCTGTCCACTGAGCGGGAGATGCTTGGGATGTACGTCTCGGCGCACCCTCTGGATGGCACTGAGCACATCCTGGCAGCGAACCGCGACACCACCATTCCCGAGCTGCTGGCTTCTGGCCGCACGGAGGGCATGGTCCGTCTGTCCGGGCTGATCACCAGTGTCCAGCCGAAGATGACCAAGCAGGGCAACGCGTGGGCCATCGTCAATTTGGCCGACCGTGACGGCACCATAGAGGTCCTGTTCTTCCCGGCCTCCTACCAGCTAGTCATGGGCGCGCTCGTCGAGGACGCTGTGGTATCGGTCTTTGGCAGGCTCAACGATCGTGACGGCACCGTCAGCATCTTCGGCCAGGAGTTGCAGGTACTCGACGTCACAGCCGCCGAACGCAACGGTGCGGCGCCTGTCCAGCTCGCTCTTCCCTACCACCGCATCAACGAGCCCACGGTGAAGGAACTCAAACGGATCATGGGAGCTCACCCAGGGGAGAACCCCGTTCGTCTGACCGTGCGCGGCCCGCAGAAGACGACCATCTTTCAGCTTCAGGCGATGGTGAACGCGGCAACTATCGCGTCCGACATCAAGGGTTCCTTCGGCGCGGAGGCTTGGCAGGGCGTGGCGTGAGAGGCGAGCAGCGCAATGAGGAGACAATCCTCCTCAAGGTCGAAGACACGCCAGCTTGCCCGCAGTGCGGCGGCCCCACGTTGCTCCTCGCACGGTTTCCCCATGCCTGGAAGAACGGCCTTGGGCGGGACGTCTCAGGTCTCAGGGAAGCGGTGCTGTGTCCGGGTTGCCATCACGGGGACCCAGCCGCGGCCGAACTGCTCGCGCTGTACGCGGTCGACGGCCACGTGAGCCCGGAGAACTTGGACGTCTTCGGTGGGCTTGTTGCCGCGTGGGTCGAGTCCGTACGGCAGCGCACGGTCGACGAAGGGGCGCTGAACGCCGAGTTCGAGCTGTGGAAACGAGGCGAGTTGTAGCCCTTCGGGAACGCCTGAAGGGGCCCGGTCTGCGGTTGAGTAGCCGGGCCCCTTCAGTCTTGGGCGTTAGGTCAGGGCATGGTGCAGGCGCAGTACATGGGCCACCATCGAGTCATGTTGTGTGGGCTGTTGGCGCTCCAGCCGCACGGCGACTGCCGCCAACTCGTCTGCGTCGATGAACTTGCCATCGATCAGCGGTGAGCCCGATTCCAGCATGGAGCGGATTGCGGCCGGAGCGAATCGGGTGAGGGCCTGGTGCAACACGTCGTGGAAGTTCTCTCGCAGCGGCGGATGGGTCACCTCTGCATCGAAGCCGAGGCGTTGAAGGCGGACCCGGGCCAGGCGCTTTTTCCGACGCCAGGAGAACGGTAGCCACTGCCCGAAGCGCCACATCACGGGATCAGCGAGCGGGTACAGCGGCCACACCCCGGCCCGCAGGTACATGGGCGCACCGCAGGCGAGGGCGCGGAGTGTGGAGTCGGAGATCGGGGGTGCCGGGGGAATGCCGCTCTCCTGGTCCCGTAGAGCCTCGAACGTGTTGGGGGTGAGCCAGCACGGGACGTCTGAGGCCACAAGCGGCGGGTGTGGTTCCGGCGGCAGGCTCAGCATCTCGTCCCCGCCCACCCCGGCCGCGGCCCAGAGCACGCCGTCTGCCTTCCAGTTGGCGAGCAGCCGGCTGTGCCCGGCAAGGTAGATCTCCTCGTGGGGTCCCAACTGCACGCGCGGGGCGTGCCGCGGGTCCAGCGGCAGGTAGTCGGCGGCGCGCAGCACGGTGTCCTGGAAGCCGGCGTAACGGATCATCGCCTCCCGGCGCCGCTTCTGCTGTTCCCCGGCAGCACCTTCCTGGATCAGCGCGCCGCTGGAGAGGACGGGCCCGTGGCGGGTGGCCAACGACATGGCCACGTTGCTGCTGTCCATCCCTCCGGACAACTCGACCGCGGTCCGCTCGGGTACGTAGTGGTGGTCCGCCAGTACGGCGTCGAGGAGCCGTTCGTAGCCGTCGAGGACCCTTGCGTCCGGGGCGAGTTCGCGGGGCTCATCGTGGTGAGCGGGCTCAGGCATCCGCATCCGGAGTTCTCCATCGTGGAACCAGGCGCTGGAGCGTTCGGTGAGCAGGGATATGCCCTGCCACGCGGTGCGGGTGCTGTAGTGACCGGTCAGAGCCAACAGCCGGGCGATCTCGATGGGATCAAGACGCTGGTGCGGCATCGTGCTGCGCAAGCGCGTCACGTCCCAGTGCCCGTGCAAGATGCCGTGATTCGCCGTCAAGTAGACAGGAGCCGGAGCGTGCGCTCCGGTGCTGACTGTGATCCCGTTGGGGGTGATCTCGATGAGATGGTGTGCCCGCGCCCACGAAGTTGCCTCACTGACCGCTTCGTTGTAGGCCCGTGTGCTCAATGGCCTTGGTGATCCTGGTGAGTGGAGCGGCCGTCCGGGCGTCCGCTCGCGTACCTGGAAGACAACACGTTGGCTGTCCTGAACCGACCAGGTTTCCAGCGCGGGATGATCGTAGGGGGAGATCCAGGACGAGCCACTGCGCCAGCGGTCACCGGCCCACTCCCATGACGTGCTGATCGACGCGGCATCTAACCGCATACTCAGCATCAGCCACTCCTTACGTCGGGACTGGGACGGGGCCCCTCGCAAGGAGGGGCCCCGTTGAGGACAGAGGGTCAGTCGTCCTCGTTGACGCGCTGGTCACCCTGGCCCGAGGGTTTGCGGTGCCGGGCCTCAGTGGTCGGCTCGATGGTGCGGGCCGAGGTGGTGAACATTTCCTCCAGGTCGCGGAGCACTGATTCGGCGTTCATCGCATTCCTCCTTGAACGAGTCGATCCGTGAGTGTGCTGACGACGGTTCCTACCCTCTGCAGTGCCGGGATCAGTCCTCGTCGTTGACGTGTGAGCTGATGCTGATGGCGCCGCACCAGATTGGTGCGGCCCCATCGTCATGCATGCGCGCTCACTCAGTGGGTGGGGCGGGGACCAACGACGATCCCCGCCCCACGTTCAGGGCGGTTCGGAGCGGTCAGGCCGCGACGGTGGGCGTCGACGGCTTCAGGGTCACGGTGGTGTCCGGGCGCAGCGCCTGGTTGTTCTGGACGGCGCCGCAGTTGTTCGCGCCGGTGCCCACCAGACCGCCGGCCGCGAGCTCGGTCCACTCCTCGACGTCCGCCGCGGTCACACCCATGCCGGGCGCGTCCAGGGCGAGGCTCTTCGATTCGACGACGGTGTCGCTCATGCGAAATCTCCTTGTTGTGCGAAGGGATATAGATGTCAGGCGGTCTTGCTTGCGACCGCCACCACGACGGCTTGGCCGTCTTCCACTGGTCGGACCGTGCTGGTCAGCCAGCCCGGTCCGACCGCCAGCAGCCCCGGGGAGGGACGGAAGGTGACTTCCCTTCCCCAGGGCAGACCGGGCATCGCGGTCCCCTCGCTCCCCGCGCGGGGGTCAAGGAGAGCCACGGACCCGGAGTCTTCGTGCTTCGGCTGGGTGGCGTGCAGGAAGCACCAGCCGAAGAGATCGGAGGATGAGGCGTACTGGGGGAGCTCGAAGCCGCAGCGCCAGACCTGGACGCTCATCTTGATCGTGCCGTCGGGGCGCCTTGCCTCGGACAGCCTCATCTCGTCGGTGGCCGCGTAGCTCGGCACACCGCCCTGAAGTCCGTGCTCCTGCTCCAACTCGTCCATCGCGGAGATGAATTCAGCGCGCAGGGTGTCTGGGTCGGTCAGCGCGGTTTCCAGGGGCAGGAACTCCTGCTGCGGGCCTTCGAGGGGGATGTCGAAGAGGCGGATGATCGTCGCCAGGTCAATCCTGCGTACGCCGCAGGCGGTCTCCCACAAGCGGGTGACGGTCTTCTCGCCCGGCATCAGCATCGTGTTCATGAAAGGGCCTCCGAGGTGTCGAACGCGGCGTTCCAGGCGATGCAGATGCGGGTCCCTCCGTTGTGGAGGGTGGCCTTCACGCTGTGCGGGAGCCAGGAGGGGAAGCCGACGAGGAGGCCGGGCCGGGGCTGGACGGAGTACACCCCTGGGGAGCCATGTCGGGCGACGGCGGCGGGCCGCGGGTCAAGGAGTTGGAGGTGCCCGGCGTCTGGGCCCACGCCGCCGGTCTCGATGTAGTAGGTGCCGGAGAACACCGAGTCGTGGTGCGTGTGCTGCCGGTGGCTGCCGCCCTCGTGGTAGACCACGGCCCAGCCCTCGGCACGGATCGCGGACTTCTCGAATACCCGCGCTGCCAGATCTTCCTTGTCGGAGAGGGCATCGAGGGTGAGGTCGCGGAGCGCGTGAAGGATGCGTTCGCGTAGCCAGTCGACGGCTGGGTGGTCCCACCGCAGGATGTCGAGGCTGGACTTCTGCGCCCCGATGACGCCGAACCGGTATTCCGGTTGCTTCGCTTCGGCATCGAGGATCAGGGTCCGGAGCTGGGAGTTCATCTCCTGGACCGTCTCGAGGCCGAGCCCCGGGCCGTCCATCGCGGTCAGGTCGGCCTGGTAGAAGCCGGTCGGCCAGGCCGTGAAGGTGGTCGAATGGGTTCGCGTCGTCGTCATAGCGCCTCCTTGAGGTGGCCGGCGATGATGCGGCCGGCCGGGGTGAGGTCTTCGTCGAGCTGGTCGAGCAGTTCGAGGCAGCCGCGGCCGTACGACGTGAAGTAGTCGACACGGGGGCCATCGTGGATGTTGAGCGCCTGGTACATGCGGATCGTCGTGGCTGCCACGTGGGCCGCGCCGATCACCTCGCGCGGGGCTCGGTTGGGAGTGCCCGAAGGCAGGGCGACACGGCGTGCGTTGGACACGTCGAAGGGCCACAGCTCCTCGATCAGGTAGAGCCACTGGTGGCACATCTCGTGCACGAGGAGTTCGTCGAGGGCCTGGCTGTTGTCGAAGGCGGCGTCGCCAAGAAGGATCTGCTGGGGCCACAGGTAGGTGGAGGCCGACAGCGACGTGTCGCCCTGCTCCAACAGGTGATACCGCATGGGCAGCTCCATCAGGGGCCGCCAGAAGGGCACGAGGTCTCCGAGCTCGCGAACGGAGCGTCGGATACGACGAATTCGTGGAACCGACAGCTGCCGGGCTGGGACGGGCGAGGCGTTCGGTCGGGTCAGAACCGCGACCTCTGGGCTGAGCCACGCGGCCAGATCGTCCTTCGCCGGCAGTCCTTCCACGTTCATGCGGGCCCCATGCATCTGGCGCACGGCCACCACCCCTCCGAACAGCCGCGGCACCGTGAAGCCCCGGTCGAGGAAGGGCATTCCGTTCAAGACCGTGACGTCGACGTGGGTGTCAGCAGGCATCAGGCACGCACCTCCGCGGGCTTGCGCGGTGGGGGCCCGTATATCTCCCACGGCGGCATCATGACCTCCGGCCGAAGCGGGACTCGTACGAAGAGGTCCGAGCGGGCCATGGCTCCCGAGTCAAGGTCGCGCGCGAGATACCCGGTCCCCGAACGGCGTCCTGTCTGCAAACAGGGCACCGGGTATTTGGCGTACGGGTTCCCGACGAACAACTCGTCGACGCCGGGTAGAGCCTGAGCAACGAGGTCCGGCCCGCATCGCACGCCGTCGTAGTGGTCGTAGCCGAAGCGGTCGTGCCCGATGTAAAAGTCGTCGATGGCCACCACACCTTCGCGAACGGCAGTGAGTTCGTCGCGCAGGGGCCACTTCTCCTGCCAATGGGCGTCCAGGTAGACCAGGGGGCGCTTCAGGCCACACAGAAGGCTCGGGAGAAGGGCCGCAGAGTCTCCCTGGAGGACAGTTACGTTCTGGTGCCCCGCCAGCCGCTGCCGGGTGGCCCCTGCAGAGTTGGCGTCGATGTCGCAGGTACGGATCGGCAACTGCCGGTAGCGGTTCGCCAGGTACTCGGTGGTGTCCCCGAGGAAGCATCCGGTCTCGACGATGCCGTCGCAGCTGTACGCGTCGATGAGGAAATCCACCTGTAGGGCAGTGAAGATGTCGAACCCGAAGGGTCCTCCGTTGTCGCTCAGCCGCCCTTGGCCGAGACGCGCGGTGGTGTAGAAGGTGAGTAAGAGGGAGGTCAGTCTCTGATCATCGGGTGGTGCCATGGTCTCCTCCTCGCAAGGCCTCGTCATACGCCCAGCTCACCGGGGTTGACGGCGCTCTTCGTTGTGTTCACAGTCGAGTCCTCAACCGGCTACTGGTATGGCTCGTTCGTCCCTATCGAGATGGTTCACGCCGCTGCTTTGCGGGGCGCTCCAGGCCTCGATGGGGCGATCGGTGATGGCGAAGACCAGGTGCAATGAGTAGCCGGGGTTTTCAGGGGTGCTGACGTCGTGTTTCATGCGGCGCGGCAGGACCATCACATCCCCGGTCCTCATCACGAACTCTTCCGGAGCGGCCTGGGGGTTCGGCCAGACCAACCACCGCTTCGCTCCGGATATCTGCACGATCAGGCCTGTCCAGAGGTCATCGTGTGGGCCCAGGTTGAGGTCGCCGGCGTGCGATTCGTAGGCCGTGCAGACCACATCGCGTCGCAGTAGGCCGGCCAGGTGGAGCGCCGTCAGGCTGACCCAGCTATTGCTCCGCACGTGCAGGCTTTCGTACACCCGGGTCCTCGGCCGGACATCATGGTCGTGAGTGGCACTGTCCGCGCCGAGCGAGCGGGTGAAGCCGTCGCCGTCGACCAGGGCGACCGTTTGGCCCGGTTGCCTCGCGTCAGCCAGCGGCAGCGGTCGGCCAGCGAGCCACTCCTCGGTGAACACTCCCTTCTCGTGGGTGAGACGGTCGTGCGCGAGCCGAATGCCGGGGAGCGCCATCGCTGCCAGGGGGGTGAGGAAGGCGGAGGCCGTCTCGAAAGGTGAGTCCCGTATCTCCATCACTCAGCCTTCCTGCCCGGCCATGATGTAGAAGTGGGAACCGTCCTTCTTGTAGCAGTCGCTCGCGCGTGCTTGCAGCGAGTACGCGTTCAGGGCGCGGTCTCCGGGGTCGTGCACCTGCGTCGCGTGGAGCACGTCGCTCCTGCCCAGGTCGGCCAGCTTGCGTGGGCGCAGCTCCACCACACGCCGTTCTGTGTCGACCGACTGAACGAGAACCTCGTCCGTGGCGAGGTCCAGGCCGCAAGGCGCGAGCAAAAGCCGGAAGGCACTTCCAGCCGGGTGCTGGTCCAGGATCCGGCTAATCTCACGGAACAAGTCCGCCTGATGTTCGACCAGTGTGGGAACCGTAAGGGGCATCTACTGCTTCTCCATGGTGTATATGCGCGAAATGGAATGTGTGTCGGCCAGTTCGGTGGTGGTTGAGCTGACTCAGACGGCGATGCGACGGCACCACGTCTCGGGGGCGGTGATTTCCTCCGTGGCGGGCAGGAGAGCGGAGTCCTTCCAGGCCCGATTGACCAGATCGGTGCCGTGTGTCTGAACGGCGTGAGCGATGAGCCGAGCTCCCTGCTCGTACGCCTCGCGAGGAGGGCCGAGGCGGCGGATTCCGGGGATGCTGTCGTGCAACCGGTAGCGCCATGAGCGGGGGGCCTGCTGACGGTGGTCGATGGGCCGGCCAAACAGACGCGTTGTGACCTGTTGGTCGGCCCAACTGGCATGGCCTTCCAGGGAGACCGCGACGCCGTGTTTGCTGATCTTCCGCTCAGTGGGGAAGAAAGTGTGCCAAATTACACCGCTTCGGGCCTCGGCCTGCGCATGGTGGACCAGTTCGTGCGCGATCATCTGGGTAAGGCACTGTTCGTCGGCGAGTAGCCCGCTGTGGTGCAGGGCTCGCGGCACGATGGTCGTCTCCGTACGGCCATCGGCGGCTTTGATGGTCTGCCCGAGTACCAGGGGCCATACGAGAGTGGTGAACGCACTGCTGATCCTGAGCGCGCCGAACATGGCGTTGATCTTCTCGGGCGGCAGTTCCAGGTCAGCGATGTCGCGCTGGAGGATACGCTCCCGGTGCTGGAGCCCTGCCGACCTCCATTCCTTGGGCGTCAGCAGCCGGAACCGGATCTCTGGCGGAAGTGGCAGGCCGGTCGTCTCCACCACGTGCTGGGCCACGATGTGCAGGGTCGTGAAGATCTGGTCGCTCAGCTCGGGATGCCGGCGAGTGTCGTCGAGGACGATAAAGCGGGGCACTGGGTCCTATCCGGTGGTCGTGAGTGGTTCGATTCGCGTGTTGTGGCACCTGGTCCGAAGGGGAGCCACTTTCGCGTTCCCCAGCCGCCGTCGGCCAGGGAACGACTTGCTTGCCCCTGCCGCCGAGGGGGAGTTACACCCGGCGGCAGGGAGTTTCATCGGCTCCCGCGCTGGCGCTCGACGTCTGTGACGTGCCTGCGCAACCAGGTGAGCTCGGCTCGCGCGGCGTGGGAGTAGTGCCGCACGACGTCCTTGTCGAGCAGGAACTGGGCGACGGTGCTGTGCTCGAAGTACGCGACCGCCTCAGCGAGATCGGCGTAGAGGGGGATGGAATCCCGGTCCTGGTAGGCGTCACCTTCGCGAGCCGACCGCACCGTCAGCTTCTCCTCGATGCCGTGGGCCATCGAGGCGACGTAGGCGGTGAGCGCAAGATAGGCGTTGGCGTCGGCGCCGGCGAGGCGGACCTCGAGGCGGGCGCCGTTGCCGTGGCCGGTGACTCGGATCGCGCAGCCGCGGTGATCGAAGCCCCAGTTGAAGCGGGTGGGGGCGAACGAGTGCGGTTGGAAGCGCTTGTAGGAGTTGCCGGTGGGTGCGTACAGCGGGGCCATGTGGGGCGTCGCTGAGATCAACCCCGCCAGGGCGTGCTTCATGACGGGTGGCAGATCCTCGCTCCGGCGATGTGCGAACGCAGGTTGATCGTGCTCGTTCCACAGGGATAGGTGAAGGTGCAGGCCACTGCCGACACCAGTTTCCGGAGCCGCCATGAAGACCGGCGTCATGCCGTGCCGCCTGGCGACGGCAGCAACGATCTGCCGGAAGACCGCATAGTCATCGCATGCGGCGAGCGCGTCGCCGTAGGCGAACGTCACCTCGGTCTGCCCCGCTGCTCCTTCGGTCTTGATGGCCTCGTAGAGGATGCCAGCGTCGTTCAGAGCGTCGCCCAGGTGGCGGAAGAAGTCATCGACCACAGGCGGGTGCTGCAGGCCGTAGTCGAGGTTTTCGCTCCATGCTGGTGCCAGGCCGGAAGGCCCGTCCGCGTACAGCACGAACTCGGCTTCTACACCCGCCTTCACTAGATAGCCCAGTTCACGCAGGCGTTCGAGCTGTGTTGACAGCATGTACCTGGGAGCCACGCCCACGGGCGTGTCGTCGTCGTGGACAGGAGTGCCGAATACCAGGGCGGTGCCGGGCCGGTGTGGCAGCAGGCGGACGTTGCCGAGGTCAGGCGTGACGAGGAAATCACCGAAGCCCTCGGCCCAGCCGGTCAACTCGAACCCGTCCAGAGGCGTCATGTCGACGTCCGTGGCCAGGATGTACGAGCACATCTCAGCCCCGCCTGTCATCCGCTCGAGGAAGACCCGGGCGTTGAAGATCTTGCCCTGGAGTCGCCCCTGGATGTCCGGTACGGCCAGCATGATGTCGGTGACAGACCTGTCGTTGAGCAGGCGTTGAAGCGTCTCTCTGGTCGCCGGTCCTGTGGGCCAGGGCGTATCGGCGGTGTTGGTCGGCGCGTTCATCAAAAACCCTCCAGCATGGCTTCGCTGCGCTGGGCGGTGTGGGCGGCGGTGAGCTGGTAGTCCCGCTTGCCGCGTGTCAGCCAGGTCCCCCAGGCCAGCAGCAGTGCGGCTAGCAGGGTCACCCCGGCGTAGTTGAAGGAGTCCGTGGTGATGGGGGTCGACTGCGGAAGGCAGAACACAGCGGTGATGACGGCGACGTAGGCGACCGCGATGACACCGATCGGCTTTCGCCAGCGCCCCAGGCTCCACCGGCCGGACTGGTAGGCGCGGCCCTTGCGCAGGGCGAGGTAGATGGGGATGCCGTAGGCCGGCGTCATACCTACGGCGTTGATCGCGGTGATGGCACCGTAGGCGGCGGGCGACCACAGGGCCGGCAGGGCGAGCACGAACGGCACGACGATTACGAACCACACAGCGCGGGTGGGCGTTTTCGTGCGATCGTTTACGATCCGCCAGCTCTGCCAGCCGGGCAGGGCGCGGCTGCGGGAGAAGGCGAAGACCATGCGGCTGGCGGCGGCGACCTCGGCGTTTCCGCAGAACAACATGGCGACGATGACGACCAGGAGCAACGCCTTGGCGCCTGATGCACCGAGGACGTCGAGGAAGATCTGCGCGGGTGGCACGCCGGTCGCGGAGTTCTGCGTGGCCGCGTAGTCCTGCATGGCGAACAGCAACCCGGCCAAGAGCACGAAGCCGGCGGCCCAGGAGACCCATATGGAGCGCACGATGCCGCGGGGTGCCGACATCTGCGCGTCAGTGGTCTCCTCGGCCACATGGGCGGAGGCGTCGTAGCCGCAGAACGTGTATCCGGCCAGCAGGCTGCCGATGAGGGCCACGTAGAAGGGGCTGGAGAAGCCGGTGTCGTTGTGGAAGTGCGTGAACACGAAGCTCGCCGATTGGTGCTTGGCCGGGGCGACGGTGAGGGCGCCGACGATGACGGCGACGCCGATCAGCTGCCAGTACACCGAGATCGAGTTCAGCAGGTTGACCAGGCGCACACCGGCTGAGTTGAGCAGGCCGTGCAGGAGCAGGATGCACCCGAAGATGGTCATGGTGGAGCCGTCGGTGGGGGTGATGCCCCACTGGAGCTGCGCGAACGCTCCGGCGAAGGCGGCTGCACCGTAGTCGATACCGGCGATCGCGCCGAGCAGGCCGAGCAGGTTCAGCCAGCCGGTCACCCAGCCCCAGCGGGGCCCGCCGAGTTTGTCGGCCATGAAGTACGGGCCGCCGCTGGTGGGGTAGGCAGAGACGACGTCGGCCAGGGACAGACCGACCAGCAGCGTCATGAAGCCGATCACGATCCAGCTGCCGAGCATGACCACGGGACCGCCGTGGCCCAGGCCGAACCCGAACAGGGACATCCCGCCGGCCAGGATGCAGATGACCGAGAACGAGATCGCGAAGTTCCCGAAGGGGCCCATCCGGCGGGAGAGCTCGGGCTTGATGCCGAGGTCTGCAAGGAACGCGTCATCTGAGTTCGTTGGTGCAGCCATGCTGGCACTTCTGTGAGACACCAGAGATTCACTTTCAGAGGGGAAGGGAAGGTGTGGGGACAGATCCGGGGAGCGTTGATCACGCTGGCCGGAGGCGCGCGAGTGTTCACCACAGCGGCCGCTCCCGTAGGGCGGCGGCGCGGATGCGCAGGAACTCCGTGGTCCAGTCGTAGCTGCGGCCCAGGCTGACGTTGATCGTCTGCCATGGCTCCGGGGTGGCGTAGGGGCCCATCGCCGCGAACACGGCCTGCGCATCCTCGCCGCAGGCCACCAGGGCGTGCGCGAGGTGGTTGAGATCCAGCAGTGACAGCCATCCGTGGTGGACGGGCGGGACGGACGCGAACCAGCGGTCCCGCGCCTGGCGTGCGTAGTGGGCGACTTGGGCGGTCTGCCAGAACTGCAGGGCACTCCCTTGGCCGTTGCCGTGCCGCTCCCGGTAGACGTCCATGAGCGCGTACAGGGGGAGCATGTCCAACTCGAGGTTGTTCGGTTCGCTTGCGACTGCCCAAGCCGCGTAGTTCATGGCGGCGGTCGGTCCGCCGCGGTAGAGGTGGAATTCCCGCATGCGGTGGTGCCCTTCCCGGCTGCCGGGATCGCGCTTGTTGATCTCCTCCAGGAGCGGCCATGGCCCCCGGTAAGGCATCGTGGGGTCGCCCAGCTGGTCCCACGGAATCGGGCGGGATCGCCAATGAGGGTCGAAGTGGTATGGATCGAAGGGAAGTTGGGTCAGGTGCAGGAGGCAAATCCACGGCACCGGACAATCTGGCCAGAGGGCTGTCGCCTGCATGCAGGCCTGCAGTGCCAGACCGGCGGCTCGTGAGACCAGGCTCTTGTTCTTGCCGCTGCGATCGGCCTCGATTGCGGCCCGTGTGAGCACTCGTGCCCACATCATTGACGCGTCCGCGCTGTTAGGTTCCTCGTCAAGCCACGTTTTGACGACGCCGCCCGCTCCCGCCTGAGCGGCTAGGAGCTGGCTGCGCCTCGTGCGCAACGACCAGTTCGGGCCTGTCCTGGCCAACAGGTCACGAGCGGCCCGATAACGCCCCATTTTCAGGTCCTCTAGAGCCGCACGCAGATCTGTGTCGGCACCAACGGGGCTCACTATCAGGTTCATGTCATTGGGGGATGCCACTCGGTCTCCGCTGCGGGCGGAGGTGGGCCTGGTCGTTAACGAATCGGGCATGGAAGGCCTCGTCGTTGATCGGTGGGGGGAGTTGCAGTGGCGATGCCCAGTCGGAGCGTGGCAGCCAGCGCGGGTGTATTGATGTCAGGGGGGTCTATGTGGCGTCCACGCGCTGTGTCCTCCTCCGCCATGGCACGTAGCTCCTGCGCGGACACAGGCGTGATGCCGTGCAGGCTGACCACGGTGAAGTTGGCCAGTGTCCAACGAATCTCTTTGGCGCTGATGTGGACGTGTTGGAGCTCGCCGGGCCGCTTCCCGGGGTTGGGTAACGGAGCCAGCGTCACCGGGTCGTAGACAACGCCGGCCACGCCCCACAGTGGGTTGTACTCAACGAGTGCGGCGGCATGGCCTTGTCGAAGAGGCGGGCAATTCTCGGTTGCTTCCATCGCACAGAACGGGTGTACGGGAGGCGCGGCGGTGGTCTCCCCTTCGGTGATCGGGGCATTGCCGCCCAGCAGGTACAGGTTTCGCTCGTCAGCCCGCCAGCCGAGAACCGTCTCTCCGCACACCTGGCAGAGCTCGTACTTCACCGCGCGCTTCTGCCGGGGGGAGCTGATGCGCCGGAAGTCCGGCCTGCCGCGGCCCTGCGCGAGAGCGGAGCGGACCCACAGGGCCTCGTGGCGGCGGTCGGTTACAGGGACCTCGTCCTCGTAACCGATACCTTCCCCACCGATGCGAACAACCCGCTTCACCTCCGGCTGGGGAACGGCTTCCGCTGTCCATGCCGTGATGTACGGCACGTGCATGCCGTTCCAATAGTGCTGCTTAGGCATCAGAGGTCCACCGGTTCAGGTGCGAGTACGCCGTTCTCAATCAACCGGGCGACCATCTCGACGGCTTTGAAGAGGGGCCCGGCCCAGCCGGGGTGGTTCCATCCGAGCGCGGTATCGCTGCCGTGGTGGGCGAGGGCGAAGGTCACTGTTCGTTCCCCCTCGCAAGGAGGCAGCACCAGACGGATGTGCCGTCGTCGCTGACGCCCCAGGTCCCGCCGTTCGCCTCCACCAGGCCCTCAACCAGCGCAAGGCCCCGCCCCGACTCGTCGGTGTCGTTCGCCTGATTGGGCTGGGCGCTGCCCTCCATACCGTCGCGAACCTTGATGCGGAGGAAGCCCTTCCCGAGGGTCACGGTCAGACTGATCTCTGAGGTGCCACTGTGCAGGATCGCGTTGGTGACCAGCTCTGAGACGATCACCATCACGTCGTCCATCATTGGCCCGAGTCCGCAGTATCTGAGCCGCGCGGCGGTGATGCGGCGCACGACGCCTACTCGGGCCGCGTCCTCAGGCCGGGCTGGCTCTCCCCGCCGGCGGGGAACAACACGGAATGTCTCATCCATCACGGCCCCTTCGCGGGGAACCGCGCGAGGCGTCCGTACGGCTGTCGTCGTCATCACGTCCTCTGGGGGGAGTGCAGGAGCGACCTGACGGCCGACACCGTCCTGCGCAGTGGGGTTCGTTCTGTGGGGCCGAGGAGGGCCTGGGCCTCCGTGATGCACCGTGCAAGCGGTACCGGGCTGGTCAGAAGAGGTGTCCCGCCGATGGCCTGTTCGTCGTCAGGCGGCTCCAGCCACTGCGCGAGGAGGCCGGCCGGCCGAGGCGCAGGGACGATGATCATGTGTCCGTCACTGAGGCAGGCGGGCCGAGGGCGACGCTCGGGCCACTGGGCTGTGGCCATCAGGCCGTTCCACCGGAGCGCGGTGCCCACCGGAACGAGCACGGCCGCGGAGCGCAGGCTGGTGAACAGCACCGCGGGCCCGAGCGGCTGCTCGTACTGGGCGAGGAGCCCGTACGCCTTCTTGATCAGGGACCGGTCGGCCATCACGACGTCGAAGGTCACGCCGCACTTGAGTCGCCGGGGGAGGTGGGGGTTCTCGCGCCACAGGCTGACCGCCGTCTCCGGCTTTGGGGTCGCTGTGGCGAACCACGCGGACAGTGCCTCGGCTTCGGCGCGTTCGCAGGTTTCCATGAACCCTCCCGGCATCACGGCGGCACACACTGTGTGTGCGGCGTGACCCAGTGCAGCGAAGCCGCCGGGCGGTGAACAGGTCTTTTACCCGGATCTCTGCCGGTCTTCTACCGGAACTTTGGCGGTCCTTTCACCGGCACTTTCCCCTGACCAGGGCTTTCAGGTGACGAACCTTCACGCGCTGCCACTGAAGTCGCTACCGTGAGGGCGAAACCAGTCGGCGAGGGGTGGCCATGCGTGAACTCAAGCGGTTACGCATCAGCGCGAACCTGACGCAAGAGAAGGTGGTGGAAGAACTCACCACCCTTGCCAGGTGCCTCCACGCCGAGCACCGCATCGGCAAGCCGCCCACATTCAGCGTCAGGCACTTGCGCAAGCTGGAGAACGAGGAGCCTCCCCCGTGGCCTCACCCCGACGCCCGAGCGGTCCTGGCCGCCTTCTGGAAGCGCCCCGTAGAGGAGCTGGGGCTGCGGCCGGCCGCGGATGAGGACGGTCCTCTGGTCCTCACGCCGGTGCCCCTGATCAGTCAGGCTCCCTCGTCCTCAGTGCTGGTCGCCGCCGGGTCGATCCCTCTCACTGATACGGCGCCGCCGTGGCTGGCCGAGACCACCACCGGCACCAACCGCTCTAGTGAGTGGCGAATCGCACCGGAGGAAGTGGAGTTCCTGTCGGAAGCGGCCGACGACAGCTACGCGATCGACCAGCAGTTCGGCGGGAATCGGCTATGGCGTCCGACCCGGGCACATCTGCTCTGGACGCACCACATGATCGACCGGGGTATCTATGACGAGCCGCTGGGGCATCAGCTTCACGCCCTGGCGGGGAAACTGACCACGTCGCTCGGATGGTTCTGTTACGACGCCGGCCTTCAGACTCAGGCTCGCCAATACTTCTCCGAGGCTCTGAACGCCGCCAACTACACAGGCGACGACGTGCTGGCCAGCCGCACGCTGAGCAACATGGCCAGACAGGCAGTCGACCTGAACAAGGGGAGGGAAGCCGTACGCTTCGCCAAGTTGGGCCAGCGGCACGCGGAACTGTGGGATGCGCCCAGCCGCGTCACCGCTCTCCTCGCCATCCGCGAGGCGCAGGGCTACGCCCGCCTCGGCGATGCCTTCAACGGCGAGGCCGCAATCAAGCGGGCTTGGCAGGAGTGGGAACGCGGAGGGAATGACCGAGACCCGGACTGGGCTCACTTCCTCAACCTCGCAGAGCTGACCTGTCTTGAGGGCATGTGCCGCCTCGACCTCGGCCAGTCGGCCCGAGCGCAGACACTCCTTGCTCGGTCCGAGACGCTGCAAGACGTCGCTCACTCCCGGAACCGGGGCATGTGCCTCGGCCGGCTATCGGCCGCGGCCGTGGCGAACGGCGACGTCGACCACGGCATGGAGGCCGCCTCCGAAGCGCTCCGACTCGTCTCGAGCGGCATGTCCTCCGCTCGAACAGCCCAACAGTTGAAGATCGTGCATGACGGCATGCTTCCCCACCGCCGCGCCCGCGGAGTTGGGGACCTACTAGAACAAATCCGTGCTCACGTCGCGTGAGCCTGCAAAGGAGAGTGCACACCGTGGACCCGGAGTTCCAGCGGCACGATGCGAAGTCGGCGAAGGACATAACCTCCGAACTGGTCGACGTCTACGCCAAGGTGTACGACGTTCCCCCATACATCGGTGACCCGTTCTTCTCGGTCGACTCGTTCCGCGACCGCTTGGAAGCTGCGTACGACACCGATGGGTTCGAGACCGTGACGGCCCGTCTAGACGGCCGGATCGTCGGGTACGTGCACGGCGCGACGCTGCCGGCAGACAAGCCCTGGTGGGGCTCTCTCGGCAACCGGCGACCCGCCGATCTGATCGACTTGGCCGACGCCGGGGGCGTTTTCTGGCTTCGGGAACTGATGGTGCTTCCCGAGTTGCAGAACCAGGGGCTTGGACGGCAGATCCACGACACGGTCATTGCTGGCCGTGCGGAGCGTGTCACCACGCTGACCTGCATCGTCGACAACCAGCCTGCCCACGATGCTTACCTGCGATGGGGGTACACGATTATGGGACAGATCAAGCACGCCCCAGAGTCGCCCGTCTACGACGCGATGTACCTGCCCTCTCGCTGAAATCCGGATCGCACATGCCTCAAACGATCACCAGGCACAACCCGGTCCCGGAGACCTCTGGTCGCCGGGACCGATTGGCGCAAGGCCCCGACGTGCTGTTCTGCTACGGCACGCTCCAGTTCGATGACGTCCTCAAGGCGCTGTTGGGGCGGATACCCCAGCGGACGCCAGCGTCCGCTCCCGGCTATCGCGCGGCCGCGCTCGAGGGCCGTGTCTACCCAGGCCTCGTCCTTCGGGCCTTCAGTGGCTCGGCGCCCGGCGTGGTGCTCACCGACCTGAGCAACGAGGAATGGCGCATCCTCGACGCGTTCGAGGACGAGCGGTACGACCTTCGGGAAGTCACGCTCTCCACCGGTGAGACGGGGTGGGCGTACGTCTGGCCGGGCGGAGATGTCCGCACGGAAGACTGGGACGCCGAGGAGTTCCAGGCCCGGCACCTGTCGGCCTATGCCGAACGGTGCGCCCGGCTCGCCCCCGGGCTGGCCGCGGGTGAGCCGAAGGGCGAGTAAGCCAGCGCGGCATCCGAGCTGCTACCGCTCGGATGCCGCCGCACAGCCCTTACTTGATCGGGTGCTCGTCGAGCCAATCCGATAGATCGTGGGCGGAGCCGAGGACATCGGGCCGGTTCGTGCCCACGGCCGTGGCGCCCTGGTCCTCGCCCACGGCGATGCCCTTCTCCATGGTGTCGATGAGCGCGTACGCATCGGTCCAGAAGTCCGCGCCCACGGACTTCTCTGCGTTCATCGCTTTCCGCAGAGTGCGCGCCGGCTCCATGAGCGCCTGCATCTGCTCCCAGCACGTATCCGGTTCCTGCTCGAGGCACCCGCCGTCCGTGTCGAACTTCGTTACTGCGGCCTGGAACGTGGTGGTGGCCTTGCCCAGGTCCACGGTCTTCGCCTTCGCGGCCGGCTTCGCGTCGGCCTTGGCGTCCGAGCTGCTGCAGCCGCTCGCGGCCGCCACGGTCATCACGGCCAGGACCAGCGCGCCGGCCGTCTTCCCCCAGATGTGTCTCCCCATGACGGAGGATCATCGCACGAGCCTCCGACATGGACACGAAAAGGGCCCCAGCCGCCCGGCCAGGGCCCTCCCCCGCAGTTGCCCCGCGGGCGCCTACTTCGTGGACTCCTTGCCGCTGAACAGGCCGCGGAGCGCCTTCACCGCCACGGCGACGCAGAGCGCGCACGCGCCGCCCGCAATGAGCATGGCCACGACGCTGGCGAACACGATGAGGCCGATACCAGCCCCGGCGAAGCCCATGGCCAGGTACTTCAACCATGGGTCGGACTGCTTTATGACGATCTGCTGCACGGGCGCCTGGCCGTGCGAGTGGCCGCAGTTGCAGCCGTGCCTGGCCTGGTACTGCTCGATGGGGACGTGGGGGGCGATGTGGCCCGGGTAGACGTTGGCCGGGATCACAGGCTTGCCGGACATGCGGGGTTCTCCTCGTCGGTGGCGGGGGCTTCGGTGGCGGGGGTGTGCTGGGCGGCGGTGAGGACGTAGACGACGGCCCGGTCGCGCTTGTCGGCCTCCTCGACCCAGCCCGCGGCGACCCACTGAGCCAGCCACGGACCGATGGACGTGTGGTGGTTGCAGATGCCGCGCTTGACCGCCTCGGGCTTCGTCAGTCCCTCCGGACCGGCCTTCTCAAGGGCCTCCCACAGCGACAGCCGGTTGTCGGGGATGCGCGAGCCGTTCGGGAAGGTGGGCACGGGCCGAAGGTGCGGCCGGCCGCCGCGTGGGCCGCCACCACCGGGCGGCCGGGTGGGCGGCTCCGGGTCGGGCTCGGGGTGAGGCCGTGCGGGCTCGACGGGGGCCACGTCCTCGTACCGGGCGTGCTCGGTGGAGACGACGACGATGTCGCTGTCCGTCACGTAGTAGCCGCGGCCCTCCCGAGGCTTCTCGTACCGCCGGGACGAGACCATGACCTTGCCGGGCAAGTCGAGCCAGTCGAGGCGCCAACCGCGGCCGTACGCGCCCCGCCCGAAGATCATGTTGATGGGCTCGGTCTCGAACACTGGCAGGCCGATGCGGGTGCTGTACTGCTGCCGGGCGTCCGTGCCCTTCCCTCCGAACGCCTGCTCGCTGGGGGACTGCGTGGCGGCGATCACGCGGATACCCATGGCGCGGGCCACCTGGTTGATGGTGACCAACTCGGAGGCCACGTCCGGGGCCTGGCGCAGCAGCTCGGCGAGCTCGTCGACGACGAGAATCCAGTAGGGGCCGTGCTTGCTCGTCCACTTCCGGACCGGCTCACCGTTCGGGCCCCGGAGGGTCGACAGGTACTTGCCGCGGCGGATCATCTCCGCCTTGACCATGGTGAGGACCTGGCGGGCGCCGTCAGCGTCGTCGGCCAGGGCGAGCATGTTCCGTCGCCAGGGGCCCAGTTCGAGCGCTCCGGGCTTCATGTCGATGCCCAGGATCTCGGCGTCCTCGCACGCGACGAGGTTGCCGATCACGCAGTTGATGACGCCGGACTTGCCCATGTCCGTACCGCCCGCGATGAGGACGTGCCCGGCCACGAGGTCGATGAACACCTTCGTGCCGTCCGGGTAGATCCCGATGGGCAGCGCCTGCTCCACCGAGGTGATGGCGGGCCCCGGCCACGCGATCGTCTCGGCGAGGGGGTCGTGCGTCTGCATGCGGACGATGAGCTGGTTGGCCTGCGCTCCGACGGCCAGGCGCAGCTTCCCGGGAAGGTCGAGGTTCGCCTCGAGCTGGGTCTGCTTGGCTATGACGGCCTCGGCGGAGGTGTTCTTGCCGGGCGGCAGCGTCACCGCGGCGTGCCATCCGGTGTCGGTGAACACGATCCGGGAGACATCCTGAGCGGGGACGCCGAGGGCGACCAGGGCACGCCGCAGGGCGGTCTCCTCGACGGAGTCGCCGGTGACGCCGGGCTGGCTGACGTTGACGCCCATCCCGTCAGGCAGGGGCGCGGTCTTCGCTGCCTTTATCTGCAGGGCGATCCGCTCGTGCCGGGTCTTGATGAGCCACGGGACGTAGACGCCGTACGAAGCGATCGTGACCACGCCGCCCGCGATGAGGGACGGGACGGACGGGCCGGTCATCGCACCGACCGCAGTGTTCACCAGGGCACCGGTGGAGGCGACGCCGAGGGAGGCGGCGGGGGCATTCTTGAATTTGAGCCCGCCGTAGGTCAGCGCTCCGGCCGCAGCGAGTCCCAGGCCGTATCCGCCCCAGCCCTCCAGGCCGACACCGACGGCGTGGTGCAGCCATCCCAGGCACGTCATGCCAGCGGTGGCCGCAGCCGGGATCAGTTCGTACCGGAGGCGACCGCACAGACGGCAGACGGTTCCGAGGGCCTGGCGGGCGCGGCTTCCGACAGGGACCTTCTCAACAGGTGAGGTGACGTGATCAGGCGCGTCCGCGGGTCGAAACACGTCACCTCACCTCGAAAGGGTGAGGGTCGACAGACGGCAGGGGACTGGAGTACGCGAGGACATCGCGGTGTTCCTTCGTTCGGGCGGTCCGGCGGTGCTCTCCGCCGGGGTGCTCTGGCCATGACGCCAGGTGTTCAGTTGTGGGTCTGTGGTGCAGGCTCGGCCCGCGGTTACGTCTTCGGCGTGTTCTTGTCTGTGGCCGGCAAGGTGATGGGCTCCGGCTGGTGGTCGTGCCAGGCGTACGACCATTCGTGACGGACCCGCATCTCCGAGGCCCACGGGAAGACTTGACCGGCCAGGGCCTGCACGGCGCTGGTGATCGCCTCAGAGGCCTTCTTCACGCGTGTGCCTTGGATGTTGGTGCGCAGCCCGAGCGGCACGTGGAACTCGAAGGTGAGCCGCAGGACTCGAGGCGACTCTTGGTCCGCCACTGGTACCCCCTCTAGATCAGTAACAGCCCCATTGTGCCGATCTTTCGATGAAATTGTAAGTTCTCGCCGAGAATCGGCATTCTCAGCGAGAACCGCGAGGGGCGGAAGGGGGAACCGGGGTGATTCGGCCAGCGTGGTAGAAGCTGATCCCCCGCCACCGTCCTGCGCGCGGGGGGCAGTTGCGCTTACGTACGGGGTGCCAGTGCTCGACCCTTGGATGAAGACGGTGATCATCGCCGTGGTCACCACGTTGGCGACCACCTTCGCGGTGTCGCGCTTTGCGCCGCGGCTGGAAGCACGGTCGGTCCGGATCAAAGCAGCTTGGGCTGCGAGGGACACCTTCTCAGGGCACGTTCTGACGATTCTGTCCGCGACGGCCAGACTCCAATACATGGAGCCGGCCGAGGCACCAGAACCCGTGCGCAGCCGGGTACAGGGGGAGCGGGACCGGTGGGGGGAGCAGGTCGAGGAGTCCACCCGCTACCTGGTCGACCACGTCGAGCAGTACGTCTTGACCTACCCGTCGGGGCCGTTGGACCTGCAGCAGCTGCTGACCGGAGCGGTAGTGGCTGCGCGGGGGGCGTGGTTGGCCGAACTGCCAGTGGTGGAGCGGGCTCGCCGTGTGCAGGCCCTCTTCGAGCCGGTGCAAGGCATCTTCTTCGCGAAGAACTCCTACCGGCTGCGGCATCTGGCCGACGACCGCCGACGCCTGCAGGAGCTGCTCCGAACCATCAACGAAGCCGCTCAGGCCCCCGCGGGGCAAGCGCCGCCCCCGGAGGGAACGACACCTCCAGCCTGACCAAATCCGGGTGCCGGTCGGACGGGCCGATTGCGTCGACCTGGCAGTGCAGCGTCACGGTGCGCCAGCCCTCGAGCGGCAGCGGGGGAAGCAGTTCGCCCCCGATGAGCTCGGTCAGCTGGTCGGGGGCGAACTCCCGGTTCCCGGGGCGCGTCACGAGACATCTCCCCAGTAGCCGGGCAGCGGTATGACGTCGATGCCCTCCTGCTCCGACAGGCGGTTCACACTCGGGTCGGCGCTCCACACGGTGAGGCTGCAGAACTGGCGGTGTGCGGCGCGCAGTCGCTCGCGCTTCACCACTGCGCTGGGTCGGTAGTCGCCGCGGCCGCGCATCAGGACCAAGGCCGCCGGCACACGGTTTCGGGCGAGCCACGCGATGACGAGTTGTTCCAGGCGGCGCTGCCCGCCGGTCATGACGAGGACGGTCTTCCCGCTCTCATGCGCGCGCCGGGCCGCGGCCACGACGTTGCGGTTGGGCGGGCATTCGAGCATCGCGGCGTGGAACGCCGCGGCGTCTTTCGCCAGGTGGTGAATCTTCGAGACGTTGATGAGACCGCCCTCGAGGTCGAAGGCGACGGCGACGGTGTTCGGCAAGGCAATTGCGGTGGTCACTCGGCCTCCCCGTTGTAGACACGGATGATCTCCGCGGCCTTGTCCTTGCAGCCGTGGCAGGCCGGGCCCTTCCCCGTGCCGCATATGGCGGCCGCGAGGGCGTCGGCGGCGCCCGTCTGGGCGATGGTCAGGAGGGCAGCGCCCTTTCCACGGTGGCTGTCGCACGCTTCGGTCTTGCCGGGTTTCGCGCCGCACGCGATCAGGGCAATGCGCTGCTGCAGGGCGTTGGTGTCGGGGACCAGGGCAAGGGTGGTGCTCATCGGTTGCAGTCCTTCGGGGCGCGCGACTTGTGGTGTGCGATGGTCTTGAGTTCGCTGCCGACCTGCTCGTACGCGGTCATCAACTGGCATGCCGTGCAGCGGTAGGCGACGTAGCGGCGCAGGGGGTCGGTCTGGGACATGGGGTTGCCCTGGCGGCCGCCGGCCATCTCGCCGGGGCCCGGGTCCCCGCACCACTCGCATGACGGGTCGTAGTGGGAGAGGACCGGCGCCGTCTTCCAACCGGACCAGGTGATGGGGCGGCCGGCGTGCTCGGCGGGCGGGGGCGCCTCGGCGTACGTCGGGAGGTCCGGGACAGCCCGAAGGCGGCCGCGGTGGCGGTCCGGCTCGGGTACCGGTTCGGGAAGGGCCTCGGTGACGCCGGCGGGAACGAGGCGGGGCGCCTCGGGCTGCGGCTCTCCGCGCAGGGAGCGCAGGCAGGCCGGGCAGAGGCTTGACTCGGTGACCGGACCGTCCCACGGCCGCACACCCGGCGCCTGCTCGGCGTCCGGTGCGCACTCCAGTGCCACGGTGAACACCGGCACCGCGGGGGCAGTGACGCCTTCGGCGCCGATGTGCAGGACCGGGCGGCCCGCGGCGCGCACGACCAGGCGGCCGGACCACTCCGGCCCGGCCGGGGCCTCAACGGCGAGAGCGGTCACGACGGTTCACCATCCTCGACCAGGTGGAGGACGCGGGAGACGCCGACCCACATGTTCGCCATGGCCACCGCCGTGTCGCGCTGCTCCTCCGAGCTGTCCGCGCGCTCGTGCCAGTCGCGCGCGGAGGCGCTGTAGCGCTGGGACGCCATCTCGTGGGCCTTCTCTCGGCGGCTCCCTGCCGCCTTGTGGTGGTTCTCTGCGCGCTCCGCCCAGGTAGCTGCGTGGCGCGCGGCCGCGGCCGCCGTGGTGCTCATTGGCCACGCGCCACGAGGAGCGGCACCAGGCCGGTCAACTTGGTGTTCTGCCGGTACAGGTACCGGCGGGCGGCGTGGATGCTGCGCCGGGCGAGGCAGAGCACGCCCGCCGGGACGTGGCATGTCGGGCATTGCACCGCGTAGGCGCCCTGGCGGAATCGGGCGGCGGTTTCGTGGGCAGCGTCATGCGCGGCGTCGGCGGCCGGGGACAGGATGACGGACGACAGCATGGAGGGGCATCTCCTTGTTCTGGTGAGGGCGGGCCAGCCCTCAGTTCCTGTACGTCGGACTGCCGGTTCCTGTTACGGTTTCGCCGTTTCCGCTGGACGCAGGGCCGCACAGTTCGACGATGACGAGGGACATTCGGGCGAATCCGGTAGTCACCGGCTCGCCATGACGGGGTTTGGGCCTAGCAGGTGCTCGTGGTCGTCGTCGGGGAGTAGATGACGCTCCTGGGGGAGATGCGGGTCGGGGGTCACGAGTCCGTCGACGTACGCCTTTGCGGTCGGTGCCCAGTTCCCGGGGTCGCGCTGCCGTTTGATCGGGCGGGGGTGCAGCACGTAGAAGATTGCCGCTCGCTGGAGCCGGGGGAGGCGCTGCAAGCGGGCCATCTGGGCTGCGTGCTTTCGGAGTTCCCGCCTGATCCGGTGCTCTGCCATGTGGTGAAGGCGCTGGTTGCTGGTCAGCATCTCCTCGACGTACGGCATGAGGAGGGTCCAGGTGCGGCCGACTCCGGCCAGGCCGACGAGCAGCGGCTGCAGGTCGGGTGGGGGAGGGACGGACGGCGGGCCCGGGTTCGCGGACGGTCTCTTCGGAGCTGACTTCTTCGGGGCCGCAGCCGCCGCGGAAGACTGAGCCCCGCGGCGGCGGGCCAGGATTTCCTGGTACTGCTTGGCAGTCAAGCGGACCACGCGTTCAGCCCTCCAGGGCGGCGGTACCGGCTTCGGTGAGCCGCCAACGCTGGCCGTACGCGGGTTCCGGCTCGGGCTGAGGCAGCAGGACAGTGACGACGCGGCGTCGCATCGGGGCTCCTTCTTCGGGCTTGCGGCGGTTGCTCTCCGCCGGATGGCGCCACAACGGGCGCCCTACCGTCTTGCGGGGCTGAGCGGAGAATCGTTCTCAGCGAAGAATCGAACAGATCGAATGCAGTCAGCGATCAGGCCGGGCGGGGGAAGACGACAGCGACCGAAGCGACCCAGGCACGGCCCAACCACCGAGCGATGCGGCCGAGTCGACCGGAGAATGTGTGCGCCATGAGAATGCCGGCGGCGACCGTCAGGGTGAGTGACAGGTGTGTCAGGGCCCAGGTCACCACGGCGAGCGCTTCGCCGCCGAGGACGGCGAGCGTTCCGAGGGCGGGCGGGACGATGGCCGGGTACGCGAGGGCCAGGAGACCGAGGGCGTACGCGAACAGCTTCAGGTTCCGCATGGCGGTGTCCTTCGTTCGGGCTTCCGGGCGGTGCTCTCCGCCCTCGGAGAGGATTCTACGGGGTTACTGTGGCGAGACGTCAGATCCAACCAGGGGGGAAGTACGTGCAAGAGAACGAGTGGGCCGGTATGGACGAGTGGGCCCGTCTGGCGGCCACCCTCAAGTTCGTCAAGGGGTACGACGCACGGGACGTCGAGGAGTTGGTGCGCCTCATCGGGGCGCAGAAGGCCGGCGCCCGCGTCATCGAGCGCATTGAGCAGAAGCTGGCCGACAACAACATCGGCCATCTGCCGACCAAGCTGCCGACCGACAGCACGCGCCGGGTGCTCCTCTACAGCAAAGAGCACGTGGGCCTCGGCTACGTCCTCAGCCTGATTCACCAGCTCGCCATCCAGGACCCGGCCGACGGCGAGAACGCGACGGTCAACCAGTTGGAGTCACTGCTGAACAGCATCAGTGCCTTGTCGCGGGCTACCGCTCGGAGCGAGAGCCGTGGCTGAGGACTACGCCGACGGCGGCCTCGCGCCCTGGCCGGAACGTATCCCTGTGGAGCTGTGGACGAATCTGCGCCTGATCAGCCCGCCGGACCCCAACCCGCACCCTAGGCAAGACGACATGGATGAGTGGGTCGCCTCGTTCGTGTCGGCCGCGGAGTCATCCTTCCGCGGGTACCCGGCCCCGGCGCCGACCAGCTCGTCGGAGCTGGACGCTATGGTGCAGTACCTCCGCGACGTTTGGTCGGAGGAGCGCTGTATCGCCGCGGCCGCCGCGGTCGACGGCGGAACGTGGAAGCTCGGCAACACCCGGGACTGGCGTTTGTGGGTCGAGGACGACCAGGGCCGCAAGGTCGCCACCCTACCGACCCGGTTGCCGGGCGACGGCGACCTGGCCGTCGGTGAGCACGTCGAGCGCCAGGACCCGCGCGCGGTCCTCGCCGACCTCGACTCCAAGGAGCAGTTGCTCGCCTTCCTGCGGCCCACCGAGCTTTACGGGCACGCCGTGCGCATTCTCCTGCAGCGCTACGCCGGGAACGATGACTTCCCCGACTCCTGGCGACTCCTCGACCCCACCGAAGGAACTACGCGATGACGGACACACGCTGGAAGAACTACGCCACCATGGTTGAGACGGACGGTGGGTACCGCGAGACAGGCGTGTTCGAGCTGCTGGCCGTAGCTGGGGAGCAAGTTGCCGGAGCGCGGATTCTCCAGAGGATCGAGCAGGGGCTGGCCGCGGCGAACATCGGGCACTTCCCGACTCAGCTCCCTCGCGATCAGAACGCCAGGGTCCTGCTCTACAGGCAGGACCTGCAGGGGCCAGGTAGCCTCCTGCACCTGGTTCGGCAACTCACTGAGACGGGGACTGCCACCGCCTCGCAGATCGTCACCCTGCACGCATTGCTGCTTCCGCTACGGAAGAAGGCGCTGGAAGGCGCGGCTCCAGCATGATCCTTCGCGACCAGGGCGCCGTACAGACTGCCCTCAAGGTGTTCTGACCGCGACGGCCCCGGAGAGCCGATCTCCGGGGCCGTCGCGGTCAGAAGCTCAGTCGGCGTAGTCGTGCTGAATCCGGTCCTCAGCGGCGCGGGCCACCGCGTCGGCGGCCTGATCGAGGGCGTCGCGGAAGGGGTCTATGGCGGCGTCGAGGACCGCGGCCCGTACGAACTCCTCCACGCTCTGCCCGGCGGCGGCCGCGGCGCGCTGCACCTGATCGTGCTCGGTGGCCGCCAGGGGCACAGAGAGGGCCGAAACCTGGGCAAGATCCATGCGAGGACGGTACCAGGGAGTGTGCTCCCCCCTCGGCCGGCGAAGGGGCCAAGGAAGGGAACGCTTGAAGTGTGGACGCTTCTCAGCCCAGTAGTTCGGTGACCAGTAGATCCAGTTCCTCGGCGTCAGGGGAGCTAAGGAGGAAGTCGCGCAGAGTGCGGCGAATCTGGATGTAGCTTTTGCCGTCCTCGAACTTCAGCTCCGCGATCCGCTCGGCCTCCGCCTCTCCGATCTCCGCGATTCGAACGTGCTTGGGATCGGCCAGGTCGAAGTCTGGGATGGGCAGCTCCCATACGGCCTTGTCAATGTCTCGCTCGTCCTTGCCGTAGGACATGAGCGGGCGCACAGCTTCGGTGGTGTACGGGGAATTGAGTACCGCCAGCAGGTACATGCCCTCCTGCCGAGTGGCAACGGTTCCCCAGTACAACTTGTGCTCGATGACCGCGTTCGGGTCGTCCACCAGAGCCGCCGTGACGTACATCCCAGAAGCTCCGTACACGACCCGCAGCGGTGCGCCGGGGAGCTGATCGGTCAGCTTCTTCCGGAAGTTGAGCTGTTCGATCAGAGAAAGCCGTTCGCTGGCGCGGTTGTCATCCCAGAGTCGTTCCGCATCGCGCCACCATTTCGCCAAGTCTGGGTAACGGTCGAGGTGGTCATGCTCACCGTCCATGAGGGTATTCGTCCCCTCGATGGGCAGGATGACCTTATCGGCACCCATGATCCGGTAGGGGACGACGTGCTCGCCGAGCAGGATGGGCCGGACGAACTGCTTCTCGACCGATCCTTCCCGGTCAGGGAGTTCCTTCCAGGGCTTCTTCTCCAGAGTGCTGCGCTGGGAGCGGACCGAGATTCGACCGCCGCCGAGACCGAGGGGACTGGCAGTCTGCTCCTCAACGAAGAAGAGCACCTTCGGGAAGATGGTTGCCCCGTTCATGAAGCGGTCCCTGTATGGCGAACTGATCAGCCCTTCCTTGGGGTAACGCAGCTCGCCCTTCTGCCGGGTGATCCAGCCCTTGGCGCGTTCCCAGTCAACGGCGCTCTTGGAGATCTTCCCGGTCCAGATCTCGGTCTGCCTGGGCAGTGCGACGGCGCTGTTGCCCTGTTGCCCGATAGCAAGGGAGCGGCGGCGTCCGAAAACGACGGCGGCGGCGCGGGGAAAGAAGTGCGGACGCAGTCGGCGCAGGTCCCAGGACCCAGTGAAGTTGACCTTGACGGGGTGGTCAGGGTCAGCCCAATCTCCGCTACGGAAGCCGGTCCAATAGGGGCGATCCAGCACGGGATTGGGCACGACGAAGGCGAACGTACCGTCCACGCGTAGGTACTGCTGGACCGCGCGGGCAATGAATAGGCCCGACAGATCCTGGTGGGTGGCGACCTCGAACCCCTTCCACAGACCCCGGGCTTGCATCATTGCTTTGAAGGTCTTTTGCATGTACGCGGGCATGTGCCGGTAGGACAGCCAGGGCGGATTGCCGACGAGAACGTCAACACGGTTCTCGGCGCGGGACAGCCACATGGGGCGGGCTAGGTTTCGCACGTAGTAGGACCAGATGTGGTTACGGCCCTCGTCGACCAGGTCGCATAGGACGCGGAAGTTCTCTGTCAGCTCATCCCGGTCATCGGTGTCGGAGACCCCGTGCCGGTTGAAGAGGGCATTGAGGGAGGGCAACTTGCCTTGACTCCGGTGCGGGTCGGCAGCCTTGTCAGCTAGCTCGTTGACGATCGCGTCGAAGCGGCTTGCGTCCTTCAACAAGGCTTCGGAGAAGCGCAGTTCGTTGGTGAAGAGCTGGTTGCCTGTGCCGGTTTGGATAACGAGGTGGCCGTGGTCGATGAGGTCGGTGCGCTGGTCCCACTGGAGGCTGTCGCCAAGGTAGACGGGGACGCTTATCGGGCCGCGCTCCTCAGAGGTAAGTGTCTCGCGGCCGATAGCGAGGAGGTAGGTGACGCGGGCCAACGCCACGGCGACGGGGTGGAGATCGATGCCAGCAACATGGTCGTGGACGCCTTCCAGCGCTTCGCGCAGTGGCAACCCGATGTCCCGTGCGGCAGCCAGGTAGCGGCGGACGCCGTGGAAGAGGAACGTGCCAGAACCACACGACGGGTCCATCATCCGCTGGTTCAGCGGATCGGGGACAGCCTCGGCCACTGTCGCTTCCGCCAGCCAGTCTGGCGTGTAGTACTCGCCCTGCTTCTTACGGGTCTCTGCGGCGATCACCGACTCGTACAGAACCTTCAGTACGTCGTGCTCGACCTTTGACCAGTCGAAGCCGGCGAGGCGACGAGACAAGTCTTGGACGAAGCCCTCGCCACCCTCGGTCTCCAGCGGCCAGCCAAAGAAGTCCGACTCGACTACACCCGAGATCCGCGCCTGTGTGAACAGTTGGCCGTAGACCAGCGAGGCGGGTGGGGTGTCTTTCACGTCGATGCCCATCACCGCATGGGCAATGATCGAGGCCGTGTTCACCAGGAGCGTGTGCTCGATGAACAGATCATCGCTGTCCTCGAACTGGGCACCCAGGGCGCTGCGCAGCAGACGCGACCACAGATCGCGCTTCAGCTGTACGGTCGGCAGACTCTTGTTCTCCTCGTACAGTGCGGCGAGGACTGCCTTGTCGATGGAGTGGGCGACACTGTCCGCTCCAAGGCGGGTCGCGATGGTATCTGGCGTTGGTGCCGCGCCCTCGGACGTCGCCAGGACGCCTTCGAGCCACCGGACCAGGTCCAGCGCCTTGACGTTGCGCTCCCGCGCATCGAAATGGTTTACCTCGTTCAGTTCGTTGTTGACCAGCGTGTAGGCGCGCCAGTCAGCTCCGTCGGTGAGGATGCCGACGTGCCGGCGCTCGCGCTGCTCTGTCCGGGCCCGCACGTACTTCGCCAGCTGCGTGACCGCCTCCTTGCGGATCTTTGGCCGGCTGATGTCCTTCTTGACCTCGATGACGGTCGCGCCCATCTCAATATCGATGCGATGACCGGTCCCGTCGCCCACCTGCGCTTCCAGCATTGGGTCCAGGAGGTCGTGCTCGCCGAGGTTGAGGTCCGCCTCCAGCAGGAACTGGCGGATGTCGGCCTGCAGTGTCGCTTCAGCGCGCACAGCCTTGCGCTCGACGACCCGCTTAAACACGGTGTCGAGCGCGGTAGGCGAGGGAGGGACGGAGAGCGTCAAGGCGAGGGCTCCAAGAGCGTCAAGGCGTATAGGGCAACGAGGGGACGTCTGGTCCCGTCGGCCATTGTCGTGCAGGCGGTGCGTGTCGCACAGCCTTGCCGAGCGAAGCGGCAATTTTAGCTGGTCGTGGGGTGCGGCGCCTCGATGAACTAGTTGAGGAGACCGCGGCGGCGCGGCTGGTTCAGCGGCTCCGGCTCGTACACGGCCAGCAGGGCCGCTTCGGCCCGGTCGGGACTCTTCATGCCGCGGGCCTTCATGCTCTTCTTCGACTCGATGATGCTGTACCCCGCGGTATTCGACCCGAGCTTCGGGGTGGAGAGCTGGATACCGGCCTGCCGGTCGACGCGGAGGCGTAGCCGGCCGGTGCCGGTCGACGGGTCCGGCTGCAAAAGTGCCCTGGTCGCGAGCCACATCTCGTCACGCTTGCGGTACGGGCGCATGACGGCGCCCGGGTCGTCCTGGCTGGGGGATTCGGACACCATGACACCCACGATCTGCGCGTGGTGGGTGCCGTTGTCCGCCCAGACCTCCAGCATGCTGGTGGCGCCGTGGCCGATGCCGTTCTTGTCGATCTTCACGCGGACGGGGTGCGGAGAGTTCAGGGCGGCCGCGAGGCGTTGTGCTGCGCGGATCTCCTCGAGGATCTTCTCCGCGACCTTCACCTGGTTGTCGTTGGCGGTGCCGGAGCTGGCGTGCCGCATCTCGATGGCGTCTCCGACCGCCCTGTAGATCGTGAATTCGTCGCCTCCGTCGGCGGCGACGTCGACGCCGAGCCTGATCCAGGCGCCTTCCTTCACGGTGTGCTTGGCGGTCTCCCCGTCCAGGCCGAGGTCGCAGAGTCGGTGCCAGCCGGGGCCGGTTGGGTCGTCGTTGTTCTGGGCGTCCTCGACCCAGGTCACGGGTATCGCGAGGCCGCCTCCGCCCTTGGGGAACTTAGCGTGGACCTTGGCGATGACGTACGGGTGATCTTCGCCGTACTCGCGGATGGTGCGGTCGACCCAGTCCTGGTCTGGGAGGTGGATGGCGAGGGAGTGCGGGGGGACGCCGTCGGGGCAGTCGTTGCAGTACGGGACGCGTTCCTTGGTGATGGCCGGGGAGTCGAAGGTCGCGATGGGGATGGTGACCGTGGACGGTTCATCGGGGTCCTCGCCCTCCTCGCACAGCGTCTCGAACCAGGACCGCGGATCATCCATCGCGGGGTTGCCGATCGCCAACATCCTCGCGTCACCGGTGAGGAGGTTGTTGGTGCCGTTGCCGATCGTGCGGGCGATACCGCCGGCCTCGTCGACGACGATGAGCAGCTTGGGCGTGCCGTGGATGCCCTGCATCGCGGCTTCGTCGTTCTCGGGCGCGGTGAAGCCGTACGCGACGATGACGTCGTTGCCCCACTGGTCGGGGATCTTCCACTGGGTGGTGTCGCAGTAGCCGGGCAGGCCCGCGCGGGCGACGGTCTTCCTGATGTGCGGCCAGAGCTGGTTACGGACCTGCCGGAATCTCGTCGCGGTGGTGACGATGACCATGGTCCCGGGGGCGTTGACGGCTCCGGCCCAGGCGACGAGCCTGCCCGCGATCCACGTTTTGCCGACGCCGAAGCCGGCCGGGACGGCGATGCGCTTCTTGAAGGGGACGGCGTCGACGATCTCGCGCTGACGGCTCCAAATGCTCTCCCCCAGTACGTCCTCGATGAAGCCACTGGGGGTGTCGTGCCAGAGCCCGTACATCGAGCCGGTGGCCCGCTCGACTTCGCGCATGACGTGCGGCCGTTCGCGGGCGGTGATGTCGTGCTTGAAGGCGTGGCGGCGGGTGGCCGCGGGGGCGCGGAGCAGGATGTCGGCGATGTTGGAGGCGTCACGGGATACGACGCCGGGCTGACGCCCGTTTCGCAGGTCCCGGGCCGGTGGGACCACGCGGGAGCGTGCGGGGGGCGAGAGCTGCGTGCGGGACATGGCGGGGAAGGTGCCGCCAGCAGGGATCTAGTGTCGCGGCCTGGCCGGGGCCCATGCCCAGACCGCCGACCAGGCCGCGAGGGTCCGGCACGATCTCGTCGAGAACGAAGCCACCCCGCCAAGGGGACTTGTGCCGGATGTCTGTTGCCGGGGCGAGGGCCCTGCACCGGGGAGGTGGAGGAGGGTCTTCGCCCCGGCCGAGGGGGCGCGGCCGGAGTGCTTTCCCCGAGGGGATATCGGGGTCAGAGGGCCAGCCGCACTCTGTAGTACGTCGCGCGCCGAATTCCGTTACGCCTTGTCGGTGATCGGGGGCTTCCTGCGCCAGAACTCGGCGCGGATGTCGTCGAAGGGGGAGTCCATCACCAGCAGACGCTCGACGCTGATCGGGCGGGCATCGAGGGTGACTGGTACGCCCGGCACTGTGCCGTCGAGATCCCCGCCCAGCCCCCCGATAAGGGTCAGGACCGCGGCGACGGCCGCGCACTCCAGGCAGCAATCCTCCCGGGCCGCCTCGTCGGCGGACGCGGCCGGCTCCGGCTCCTCGGCGGCGCACTTGTCGGTGGCCGCGGCGGCGCGGGTCGCATCGAGGCTGGCGATCAGGTCCTGCTCCTCCTCGGCGCTCCCTATCGCCTGGCGGAAGATCTCCATCTCCGACTCGACCACGGCGCGCTCCATCGGGGAGAGCCGGAACCACGGGGTGGATTCCTGGCCGGCGCTCCGGAGGAACGCCCGGCGGGTCTCATAGAAGTGCCGGGTCAGGTTCGGCGGAAGCATCGTGCGCGTGGGCATGGATCGCATCGTCATGTCTGGGGGAACGCCAACAGCCGGATTTTGTGACACCCCCCTCCTCGGCGCCCTGTCCCTGCGGCTGTCCGGTGGTTGTTTCGAGAGCCTTCGGAGGTCGATGCGCGCCGATGCCTGAGCGAAGCGAAGGCATCGGAACTCTTACTTCATTGTGGTGCTTGATCTTGTTACTAAAGGCGCCTGATCCACCGGCACCCGGTCCCCCGGCGGCCCCTACACCGGAAGCCGGATTTTCAGGCCCCGGTGACCGGCGCCTGATTTTCAGGCCCCGGTCTGACCTGCGGTGCAAAGGGAAGGCCGGCCCCGAAGGTGCTCGGGACCGGCCGCTGGAACGACGAGGAGCAGTCAGCTTTCGCGCGCCAGGCGGGCCGTCCGCTGCTGCTGCCAGATCAGCTTCTTGGCCACGCCGGCGTGCTCGGCGATTTTCTCGCCGTCCCAGCCATAGGGCTCCTCGGACAGGACGAGGGCTGCCTCCCGCATGAAGACCACTGCGGCACCGCGGCGGGCGCGCGCCGAGGCCACGACGCGGGCCAGTCGCGGCAGCTCCTCGGAGGCATTCTCAACGCGCGGCACACCGGCCTCCTCGGCGAGCTTGGCAAGCTCCGGGGTCGGCACGTGGGCGGGAACCGGCTCCAACTCGACGTGCCCGCTCTCCGTGCGCTTCCAGTTCCTGCCGTACAGCGCCTTGCTCAGGATCTCTCGGTAGGCGGTGGGGGTGACGCCGATCGTCGTGGCGAGGCCCTTGACACGCTCGTAGAACCACAGGGAGGCCACGGCCTTGTCACGGTCCTCGAGGTGCAGGGCGATCTCGGCGTCCGCCTGGCGGATGATGTCGGCTGCGCGCTCAATCCGGTCGTCAGGGCGGGCGATCCGGCCGAGCTCCGCGTTCACGGCCCCTTCCTCCTGCTCGCGCAGGGCCTTGAAGTCGGTCCGCTCGATCTTCTTCTTCGAGTAGGTGATTCCGGCGGTGGGCATGGCTGGCGATTCCCATCTCAAGCTGCGGCGCTTCTGCACCTCGCGCCGACTGGGGTACCCCCCCACGCCTGCGCACAGCCCAAAAGAGTACAGCAACGAGACTCCCGTGTCAGAGGGAGATGCGACGCACCGGCACTGACCTGCACCGGAGCACCGCGAACGCCACGCTGCCCACGATCAGGACGCGCCCTTGCCCGTCTCGTGCCAGTGTCTGGCCGGGGGCTGGGTCGCGGGGGGTGTCCGTGACCGCGATCCGCCCTACACCGAGGTTCAGGCCGTTCGGTATGCGGACAGCCCACAGCAGCACTGAGCCAAGGCACAGACCGCGCGGCCGCCGCACGCGGGCCTGCATCGTGATCCGAGGGCTCACCGGGCGTTGTCCTTCCGTCGGGCCTCACGTTCGGCGTTCCGCCGCTTGTAGTCGGCCCACTCATCACGCGGGAGCAGTGCGCACGCCATCAGCGAGCGGCGCCCGATGATGACCTGCAGACCGCTCCGCCTCGCGTCGGCCTCCGGCCCGTACCGGGTGAAGCCGACCGCGAAGGACGGCGGATAGTTCTTGCGGCTGACGAAGAACACGCCGGCGGTGAACCGCCCGACGTCGACGAAGTGCGGCCGCCGGACGGACAGCCACAGCTCACCGACGAGGAACACGATGGCCGTGACCAGGGACACCGCCCACCACAGCAGGAGGGCGAGCAGCACGGACACAGTCCACTCGCCGACGCGGAACGCGCGGGAGCGGGTCAGAGTCGGCCGGTAGCGGACCGTGCCGGGCAGCCACCGGTACCCGAAGAAGTCCGCGCCGTCCGCCCAGGAGTGGTGCATGGTCGAGCGCTCGGAGTACGAGGCACCGTGCGGCTCGTCGTGCCCGGCGGGCCGCTGGCAGCGCAAACGGACCGAGGAGTGAGCCCAGGTGGGGCACTGCCGTCGCCAGAACCGGTCGAGGCGCCTCATCGGGCGGCCGCCACGGTCGTGGAGCGAACACCGTCGGGGGTGAGCCGGTACTCGCGGCCGTCGGGGTAGCGCACCAGGACCTCGTCGGGCAGCTCCGGCCGGCGGACCTTCCACCCGGCCTCATACGACTCCCGGGGGTGGTCCTCGAACCAGCCGTTGCACGTCGTGCACGCGGTCAGCAGGTTGTGAGCCTGGTTGATCCACGGCTCACGCGCCCCGCCCATGCCGCGGTTCACGCGGTGGTGCACGGTCAGGTCCTGCCGCGAGGCGCAGCGCACGCAGGCGCCGCCGTCCCGCTCGAACACGAGGGCCTTCACCACATCGGTGGGGCCGGTCCGTCGTCGTGCCACAGCACTGGTCTCCTCGTCTGCCCCGGACGCCGGACCGCAGGGAACGCAGTCCAGGTGATCGCGCCCGGGGCGAGGCGGGGAGAGTGGATGGCGGCCGCGCCTTACGTCGCGTCCTCTGCTTGGCGCCATCCTGCGGCGGTGCACGTCGGGCACGGCCGCTTCAGGTGCTCGGTCACCTTCTGGTTCCAGCGGCGGCCATCCCAGCGCAGTGTGGCGAGGTAGCGGGGCACGGCCAGCGCGATCCCCGACCGGGACGGCGGGAGGTCCGGGCAGTAGTACGACGTCGTACGCCCGTTGCTCTTGGCGACCGCGCGCAGCACTCGCTTCCACAGGCCCGGCGGCCGGTTGCCCGGGGGCCCGTAATACTCATCCCGGGTCTGCACCAGGACGCTGAGCGACAGCTTCGGCGCCCCGCGCCCGCTCAGGGACCAGCTGCGGGAGATGGCGCCCTCGTCGGCGAACCGCTGGAAGACGAGGTACACGCCGCCGGGCAGGCGCGTGCAGTTGAAGCCGGTCATCTTCTGCATCAGTTGCTCCTGGTGGTGTCGCGGCGCAGCCGCAGGTGGCACAGCTCGGCGTACTCGGCCTTGGCCTCCACGCCCATGGAGTCGAAGCCCTCCAGGCGGGCGGCCTCCAAGGTGGTGCCGGTGCCGGCGAACGGGTCCAGGACGAGCCCGCCGGGCGGGGTGAGCAGCCGGACCAGCCAGCGCATCAGCGCGACGGGCTTCACCGTGGGGTGCACGGTGCCGTCTGGCAGGCGCGGCCGCTCGCTGGTAGGGGCCTTGGCCTGGTAGCGGAACGCCGGGTAGAAGCGGGAGGCGCCGCCGGAGTCCGCGCCCCGGATCGGCCTGCAGGCGGTCTGGCCCTTGAAGTCGCCGTAGATGTCGCGGAACTTGTCCGAGCCGCGGCGCCGCGGGTTCGCGCCGGAGGTGAGCAGCCCCGACTGACCGTCCAGCTCGGCGACCGGGCACCCCTCGGTGCAGCCGTCCGCGCAACCGTCGACGATCCAGCCGTCCGCGTCGACCGTCCAGGCGTGCGACAGCAGCACGTTGGTCGGCCAACGCCCCTCCGGGTCACCGGGCGGGGTCTTGCACGCCGCGGTGTTCATCGCACCGGTGCCGTACGCCAGGACGTTGGAGGCGACCGTGCCCTCGAGCGGCTTGCGGGCCAGCACGATCGGCTCATGGCCGGGCTTGAGGGCGGTGTTCCAGCCGTCCCAGCGCGCGGCCTCCGCGGTCGCCGGGGCGGTCACGTCGAACGTGTCGGACTGGAGCTGCGGGAACACCCCGGAACCGGCGCGCGCCCGGTGGCCCTTGCCGATGACCTCCCGGTCCTCCCACGCCTCCCCGGGGGTGTTCTTCCGCCCGTTCAGCTCGTGCAGCAGGTCCTCGAGCGCGGCCGGGGCCTCGAAGCCCATCTCTGCCTTCAACCGCTGCCACTGCTCGACGGTCGGCACAGAGGCGGAGCGGCGCTGCGTCGTCCAGTGCTGCGCCATGCCGTTAAAGCCGAACAGGGCGTCGATCTGCGGGTTCGTCCACCCGCACCGGTCGCGGAGCTCGGCGAACTCGGCGGTGAAGCGGCGCCGGGCGGGGTGGTCGTCGCGGCGCCGGTCGATCAGCTTGCCGACGTCCTGACCCTTCGGGAATCCCGTGCCGTACAGCCAGTGCAGGGAATCGCGGATCTCGAAACCGGCGTCCTCCACGGCCACGGCCATGCGGTGGTAGGTGCGGGTCGCGCCGAACGCGGCCAGGTGCCCGCCCGGCTTGAGGACGCGCAGGCACTCCGCCCACAGCTCCACGCTGTACGCGATGCCGGAGGCGTCCCACGCCTTGCCGAGGAACCCCAGCTCGTACGGCGGATCGGTCACGACCGCGTCGACGGACGCGTCGGGGAGGGTCCGAAGGTGGTCGAGGGCGTCGGCGCAGTGCACGACCGGCTCGGGCCCGGTCAGCTCCTCCACGGGTATCAGGGCTTCCTGCCCTGCGGGGGCGAGGCTCGTTGCCGCCACGGGGTCTCCGTCCCGTCCCGCGCGTCGGGCCGGCCTGGGGGTGGCGGCCGCGGGGAGACGGCGGGAGCGAGCCGGGACCATGAGCCGCCGGGGAGGCTTACGTCGCGTCCAGCCGTGTGTGGAACTGCGCCCAGTAGCGCGCATACCCGCGCTGCCCAGGTCAGGTGACGCGGAACGGGCTTGGGAACCGCGTCACCTCACCTCACGGGGTCAAGCCCGCTGGGCGGCGAGCGCCCGCTCGAGGGCGTCGAGCATCGTCACGATGTCGTCGACCTTCACGTAGGAGATCCCGAACGTGACGGTGCCGTCGGCGTTCACGTCGAACTCGTACTCCGCGTAGGTCTGCTCGTCCTCGTAGTGGTACTGGCCGGGCTCCGCCTCAGCGAACCCGCCCGGTCCCTCGTCGAACCAGTCGGCGCCCCAGCACTCCGTCATGGCGGCGCCTACGGCTTCCTTCGGGACGTTCTCGAACTCGATCGTGGCGCGCCCGTGGTCGTCGAGGCAGACCTTCCCCTGTCCCTCCCCGGGCGTCACCCAGCGCAGGGTCGGCCCGAAGCACTGGCAGCGGTCTGCGGGGTTCAGGGCGGGGAACGCTGCGGTGAAGGCTTCCTGTGCTGTCTCCTGGTGAAGCTCCCATGCCCCGTACCAGCAATCGAGTGCCTGTGTGACGTGTGGCTGCATACGTGCTCCCGTCTGCCCAGGCCGCGGGGCCGTCGAGTGGCGGCCGCGGGGCGCGGCTCGGGCGACGGCGCACCGTGTCGGCTGCGGACGGCTTACGTCCGGTGAAACCCCAGGTCAGACGTTGAGACGTCGATCACGTCCCGCGCGGGGGCCCTGGTTGCCATGACGGAGGGCGGGGTGCCGGGTACGACTGCGCCCCAGTCGCGGAGTTGTGCGGCCGGGGCGCGGAGGGGCTGTGTGAGGGGCTACGCCTCGGTGCCGCTGGAGATGCCGCCCGTCGCGCCGCTGTCGCACTCGGGGTCGAAGATGTTGCACGACCTGGCGGTCGGGTCCGGGGGCATGGTGGGGGTCGGCATCGGGGTGGGCATCGAGCCGCCGGACGGCGTCGGGGTGCTCGGGCTCGGCGTTGCCGTCGCGGTGGGCGATGGCTTCGGGTCCGGCTTCGTCGACGAGCCGTCCCGGACACCGAGCACGCCGAACACGACCGTGACGAGCAGGTTGACCAGGAGCAGGGCCAGGATCGCGCGGCTGTAGCGCACGCAGGGGCGGCAGGTGCCGTCCGAGATGAGTTCGGCGGGCTCCAGCGCGGTCGTGCACGGGGAGCTGCAGGGGGCCTTGGGGGCGGGGACTGACACGGCGGGTCCTTCCGTCCGGGAACTGGGACCGCGGACGGTGTCCGACCCCGCTGGCTTGTGTCGCGCCGTCACTTACGCACAGAGATGCGGGGCGGCGCGGCCGGGACCTTGACGGCGGGAGCCTTCGGGGCGGCGGGAGCCTTGGGCGCGGCCGGGGCCTTGGCGGCGGGAGCCTTCGGCGCGGAGCGGGCGGTCCTCGAGGATTCGGCGGCCGCGGTCGTCCCGCCGTACGGCAGGCACGTCACGGGGTCCACGGTGCCCGCGATGGCAGGGGCGCACCGGCCGGGGTTGGTGTCGCTGTCGTCGTCGACGGCATGGTCAGCCAAGAGCGCGACCAGGAGCACCAGGGCGAGCACGAGCGCACCGACCGCGACGGAGATGATCAGGCGGGAATCTCGGTCGTCCGGCGCGGGGAGCTTGGTCATGGGCAGCTTGGTCACGGCGTGGCCTTCCAGGCGGAGGGATGAGGCCGCGGATCGTGGAGGCCGGGACGGTCTTGCGTCGCGCCCTGCCAGACGGGCGCCCGGTTCGGCACGCCTACAGTCGGGGCATGAACACGATCCCGGAGCCGGAGCCGGCCCGCCCGTGGCGCCCGGAGGACGGGCCGCCCCCGGAGGTGTGGACGTGGCCGAACAGCGACCGCCCGGCGCTCAAGGTGTGGTCGGCCGGGGCGTGGCGGTACGCGCAGGTGATGGCGCGGCAGAACTGGGCGGACGGGACGGTCCGCTATCAGGTTGAGGTGGACCTACGCGGGGACACCATGGTCACGGTCCGTACGTACCAGTGGCCACAGCCCGGGTTGCGGAAGGGCTACGACAGCGGCTCGCAGCCGTCCAGGGGGGCAGACGAGCGGCGGCAGGGGGAGATGCCCCGGCGCGACCCTGCTGGGCAGTGACAGGGCTGCGCAGGCCGTTAGCGGGTCACCATGCTTCGGAGCCTAGTTCGAGTGGCTGACAGTCCTCGGGTACGTCGACGGTCACGGTTGGGTTCAGGTGGTCCACGAGGGCCGCGGCGAGCCTCTGGCGCAGCATCCGTTCGTAGGCGGCGCGGTACGGCGGATCTTTGGAGATGCACTCCCAGGCGGCGCGGTCTACCTCGTCCTGGGCCGTGACGGTCTCGCCGTTCACGGTGACCGTCGCGGTCAGGATGACGCGCGGCCCGAACGGGTTGAAGGCCACGCCGTACACGGGCCGGACGGGTCGGGGTTGCTCATGCCACAGGGAACGGCGCGCGGCGCCAGGCTGTGACATGCGGGTCCGGGAACGGCGAACGCCCGGCCTCCGCGGGGTGCGGGGGCCGGGCGTGCCCGGGGCGCCGGGGCTAGGTGATCAGCTCGAAGTCGTCCTGGGTGAGCATGTTGTCCATGTCGTAGAGCTGGGCGAGGTAGTCGCGCACCAGGGCCTCGCCGAGGACGCCGAACATGCCGGACAGGACGATCGCGGCCATGACCGGGGAGACGACGTCGGCGGCCTGCTGGAAGGCGCTCGTCCGGCTGCCCCGCCACGGATAGGAGCGGCGGAACCCGACGAGCAGCCCGGCCTCCGCCTCGGTGAGCCGGTATCCGTCACTCTCGCGCTTCCAGGTGCGGGACTTGCCGGTGAGGCACCAGGACGGGCCGTCGGCGGAGAAGCAGTTCCCGCCCTTGGCGCGGCCGGTCTTCGGGTCGATCGGGCGGGTGCCGCGGGTGTTGACGCGCTCGCCGGGCTGCCAGCCGAGGGCCTGCGCCATGGTCGTCGCGGGGAGCGGCCGGATGCGGCGGGTGACCGTGGGCGAGTAGGTACGGGAGGCGATCATGTAGACGCGCTTGCGGCGGGAGGGCAGGCCGTAGTCGGCGGCCTCCATGATCTCGCGGCTGGTGTAGAACCACTCGGCACACGAGAACTCGCACGACAGGTCGTCGAGGATCTCCTCGGGCAGGTTGCTGGACTGCTCCATGGCCATCCAGCGGATCGGCGCACCGGCGGCCTGCAGAGCGAGCGGCCAGATGACGACCTCGAGCATGAGGGCGATGCGCGGGTCCGTGACGTCGGCGGCCATCTCGCGGACCTCGTCCCAGGAGGCGCCAGAGCGCGGGGCGAAGCCGTCGCCGTGGCACCCCTTGCCGTCGGGGTCGTCCGGGTCGCAACCGCACTCGTCGTCGTAGTCGTTGTGGTGCCACTCCATCGGGATGAACCCGGCGGCCTCACCGACGTAGGCGATGGCGTCGCACAGGATCTGAACGTTGCCCTGCTCCAGGCCGGAGAGCTTGCCCGCCGGGGAGAAGGTCGGGCACGGGGGGCTGATGATGACGGCGACGGTGTGACGCAGCGCGATGTGCTCGGGGTCGAGGGTGGTGATGTCGGCGCAGATGCGGCGGTGTCCGGCAGCGCGGGCGGTGGCGCAGGCGTCTTCGGAGATGTCCACGCCGACGGCGTCGACCTTGACCCCGAGGACGGCGGCGATGCCCTCGGACCAGCCGCCGGGGCCCGCGAACAGCTCGACGACGCGGATCGGGTCGCCGGGGAGCGGGGCGAGCAGCCACTCGGCGGGCCAGGGGGCGGCGGCCTCTTCGAGGATGGGGCGGACCTTGGCGGGGATGGGCAGACCGGCCTTGCGGGCGAGCGTGGCGACGTGGATTGCGGTCTTGACCTTGGCGGGCAGGTCCCTCATCTGCGGTGTCCTTCGTTCGGGCTTCGTTGGTGGCTGCTCTCCACCAACACCCCACACAATACAGCAATGAGACTCGTATACCGCGGGAATAGGGAAAAACCCTGATGGAATCGCACGGCTGCACTCCGATAAGGGGGCGGTGCGCCCGGCGTGGTCGGGGCCGGGCGCACCGCCCGGGATCACTCGACGCCGAGGCCGGCCTCGACGGTCAGCCGCTCCCACTCCGTCTCGGCGCGCCACCGGATCGCCTTCTCCGCGCAGCACTCCGACCGCCAGCACACGCACCGGTAGCAGTCCTGGCAGTCCTGCCGACGGTCGCATGCGCACCGGCAGTCGTGCGGGCGGCATCCCTCCTTGTGGTCCACCGGGTTCAGCACCGCGGCGAGCAGCGGCAGAGCGGCGTCCAGCATCGCGAACGCGCGGCGGCCAACCTCCTCCTCGTCCAAGAGCGTCCGGTTCTCCTCGTGCATCCGGTACAGGGCGCGCCCGATCACCGTCGGGTCGTGCCGCGGGCATCCCTCCTCGCCGGGCTTCACCTCCGTCCGGCACGTCCGACAGAACACGCCGAGGAACGGGTGCGGGGCCACCCCCGCGTACCGGGCCCACTGGTCCAGGAGGACGCCGTTCGCCTCGAGCGTGGAGTCGAGCAGCGGGCGGATGCGGTCCAGCTCCCCGAGCAGGTCGCGCACCTCCGGCGACGAGTCGGCGGCGGCGCGGATCTCGGCCAGGCGCTCGTCGGGCAGCGGGTCCTCGCCGGGGCGGTGGCCGGGCTTGGGCGCGGGCTGATCAGCGGGCATGCGGCGCCACTCGTATCCGTCGGCGATTTCCGTCCACATGAGGCTGTTCGGCAGGCCGCCGTCGACGCCGGGAAGTTCGCCCTCCCGAGCGGCGCGTTCCATGACGCGGTCGGCGGTCTCGTCTCCGCGGCCGGTGAGCGTGAGCTTCTGGCCGGTCGCCAGGTTCGTTGCGATGACGGTGAACTCAGACAACGTGGTGTGTCCTTCCAGGGGTGGGGTCCGCCCCCGAGGCCAGCCTCGGGGGCGCCGGGCGGTCAGCGGCAGAGCTGCGGGGCGAGGGAGATCAGGAAGTCCGCGCCGATGCCGTGGAGGTCGACGGACGCCGGGGTCGTGTCGTGCGCGCGGGCCTGGGCGTCGGCGGCCGGGGTGGCGTAGCCGTACGGGCCGGGGCCGGGGCCAGTGCTGAACGCGAGTCCGCCCTGGTCGGTCTGCTCGACGTGCCCGTGCCGGGCGAGGACGGCGGCCAGGCGGCGCTGCAGACGTCCGCGGACGCGGGGGATCTCGGGGCGGCCGTCGGCGGCTGGGGGCAGGAAGTAGGTCACGGCCTTCTCGACGGCGCGCACCGGGCCCTGTATCTGGACATCGGCCACGGGGTTCGTGCCGTGCAGGGTGACGGAGTACCGGGCGCCGGACGGCGCGCCCCACGCCAGGGTGGACGTGTTCGCCAGGAGGCCGATCCGGTTGTACGTTGCCGCGCCCTGCAGGCGCATCGCGTGCCCGATCTCGTTCAGCAGCTCCAGCCGTCCCATGACGCGCGGGCCGTCCTTCGCGGCGCGTCCGGCGGCCTCGTCGTCGAGGACAGGCAGGACCAGGCGCAGCGCCTCACGCGCGATGACGGCCGGGCTCAGGCTCTCGAGCTGGAGGTCGGGGCGGGTCGGCTCACGGTCAGGGAGCTGCCAGCCGATCTGCGTGTCCCAGGTGCGAGCGACCAGGACCAGGGCGCGGCCACCCTGCACGAGGCGGGCGGCGGGGTACCGGGCCGTCCACCACGCGGCGTAGGGCTCGACGGTCCACGGAATGCCGGCCCGCTCCGGGAGGAGTGCGGCGACGCCTCCGGCGAGGGTCTGGGCGGGGCAGACAGGGCGGGCGGGGGCGGTGGCGATCGGGGTCATGGCGAGGACCTTTCGAGGGGGGCCGCGCCCCCGTGAGCAGGCGGGGGCGCGGCCGGGCGGGGTGAGGGTCAGACCAGGTGCGCGGACGCGGAGAGCAGGAAGTCGATGCCGACGGCGCCGACCTGGGCGCACACGCGGGTGTCGCCGTCGACGGGGTCACCGAGCTCGGCGCGGGAGGGGAGCGCGATCCAGCCGTGCAGGTCCCGGTAGCCGCCGAACTCGACCTCGTCGGCGTCGACGGGGCGGAGCTGCGGGAACCGGTCCGTCAGGTGCCGCGTGAAGGCGCTCCCCGCGTCCGTGGGGGTGTGGCCACCGAGCGGGGGCAGGAGGACCGGCAGCGCGCCGTACAGGCCGCTCACGGGGCCGTCGTAGGTCAGGTGGAAGTTCCCGGCGCAGCCGTACGCCCACACGGCCCACTCGGCGCCGCTCTCGGCCGTCCACTCCAGGCCGGGGCCGTCGCACCGCTCACTGGCCTGGGGGTTGGCGCCGTGGTCGATCAGGTGGAACCCGAACTCCGTCAGCTCCGTGCCCTTGTGGTGCATGATCCGCTGCCACTGCTGCATGCCGTCGCTCGCGGTGTCGTGGGCGGCGGCGCGGGTGGCGTCGGCGTCCAGGTCGGGCAGGGCCCAGCGCAGGGCGCGCGCGGCGAGCGCGGCGACGGATGCCGGGTCGGTGGAGTCGGCGACGGCGTCCGGGGTGATGGGGAACAGGTTGGGCCGGTCGGCGTACAGCTCGACGCGGTTGCCCTCCTCCACGAGGATCAGGGCGCGGCGGCCATCGGTGATCCGGGACGTGGCGGCGTTGTTGCGGATGCCGTACGGGGCCGGGCCGACCTTCCACGCCTTGCCCCGGCGGGCGGGCAGGAGGGCGGCGAGCGGGGCGGCGGTGGTCGCTTCGGCGACGGCGGGCAGGGTCACGGCTGGTGTTCCTTCGGTTCGGGCGGTTCCGGCGCGGTGCTCTCCGGCCGGGTGATCTGGTCATGCGGGTGGTGCTTGCGTCGCGCCCCGGGGCGGCTCGTACGTCCGGGCCCCGGGGCGCGACGGGCGGTGTGGCTGTGGGCCAGTGGGCCGGGCGGGGGCGGCTTGCGTCGCGTCCCGCCCGGCGGGCGCCTACGGGCGGCAGCGGTTCGTGGTGAATGCGGTGCAGTCGTCGGGGCAGGCGTGGATGTACTCGGCGCACAGGAGGAGGCGCACGTTCATGGGGCCCTGGGCGCGGCGGGGGGTGCCGTCGTTGCCGTGGATCAGCTCGACGCGGAGGACCTTGCCGGAGCGCGCGCCGATCTGGAGAGTGCCGAAGGTGCCGTGCTTGCCGCCCGCGTTGAGGACGATCCGGCGGACGCCCCGGCGGGTGCCGCCCTCGGAGGGGCGCAGTCCCTCCTTCTCGGCGAGCCGGATGACGCCGACGGTGTACGGCGTGAGGCCGGTGAGGTCGAGCGGCGCGGGCTCGGCGGCCGGAGCCGGGGCGGGCTCGGTGGTGGGCTGGTGGCAGGGGCGGGCGACGTCGGCGGCCACGGCCTCAGCGAGGCGGGCGTGCTTCCAGTGCAGGGTGAACGCGGCTTCGAGCGCGGCAGTGGTGTTCTCCCGGTTCTCATGCGCGTCGGTGATGGCGAGGTAATGGCCGTGGAGGGCGAGCAGGCGGGCGAACAGGTCGCCTTCCTGGGCGATCAGCACGGGCCCGCCGGGGAACAGCGACGGGGGCAGCTCGATCTCGTTGCCGAACACGGGCACGGTGACGTACTGCGTGAAGTGGGGCGGGAAGCCGATGCCGGGGTTGTCGATGGCGACCGTGTTGGCGGTGAGCAACGCGTGCGAGGCGTCGAAGTCGATCGTGTTCGTGATCACGATGCCGTCCCAGTTGCCGGGTTCCTCGGTCTCCAGCGAGTGCGCGGCGGTGTCGAGCAGGTCGGCGATCAGGGCGAGCGCGCGGCGGCCCTTGTCGTCGAGGACGACGGTGGTGGAGGTGGCGCGGGTGCGGGCGATGGTGGCGATGGTGCGGGCGCGGTGGGCGGCGGCGAGGGCGTTGGGCGTGGCGGGCATGGGCGTCTCCGTCTCCGGGCGTGAAGGGTGAGGTGGGGGGCCGGGGGGCGGCCGGGGGGAAGGGCCGCGCCCCCGCGGTCTGGGGGTCGGTCAGGCGGCGATCAGCGCGGCGCGGACGGCC
>NZ_JBEXDX010000033.1:0-100647 GCF_040605995.1 Streptomyces sp. NPDC005492 | reverse complement strand
GGCCCGGACGCCGGCGGCTTCGCGTTCATGGAGAACCTTCCTCGGTCTGATGGCCACAACGCGCCGGGGCCCGTACCCCTTGGTACGGGCCCCGGCGGCGTCGAAGCGTTGCCCCATTTTACCAGCGGACGCCCAGGGCACTCTCCGCTCAGGGGCTTCGCCATACTGGCCTCATGCCGCAGCCGCAGCTCGCCGTGGAGCCCGAACCGATAACGGCCGATCCCCCGCACACCGCGGACCGGCCCCTCCTCACCCAGTCCTGGCTCGATCTGGCCTTCCTCCACTGGGCCGCCGACCCGGCGGACGTCGCCCCGCTGCTGCCGGCCGGTACCCGGCCGGACACCCTGCACGGCACCACCTACGTCGGTCTCGTCGCCTTCCGGATGCACCGCGTCGGATGGTTCCGCCTCCCCGGTGTCCCCTACCTCGGCACCTTCCCGGAGACCAATGTCCGCCTCTACTCGGTGGACGCCCACGGCCGACGCGGCGTGGTCTTCCGCTCCCTCGACGCCTCCCGCCTGATCCCCGTCGCCGTCGGCCGGACCGCGTTCCGGTTGCCGTACGTCTGGTCGCGGATGGAGATCCGCCGCGAGGGCACCGCGGTCACCTACACCAGCAGGCGGCGCTGGCCCGGTCCCCGCAGTGCGCGAAGCAGCCTCGCGATACGGATCGGCGAGCGGGTGCAGGTTCCGACCGAACTCGAACACTTCCTCACCGCCCGCTGGGGCATGCACAGCGCCTTCTTCGGCCGCTCCCGGTATCTGCCCAACACACATCCCCGCTGGCCGCTGCACCGCGCCGACCTTCTGCACTGCGAGGAGAACCTCGTCACCACGGCGGGCCTGCCCGCCCCGGCCGGGCCACCGGTCAGCGTCCTCTACTCCCCCGGAGTCCCGGTCCGCTTCACCCGCCCACCCCGTGCTTCGGCCGGCATCGCCACGCCCTGACCCTCACCCGAGCCTCAGGACGCCAGGAGCACGCCTCTCGAAGACCCCGACCAGCCAGTCGAAGACGGTCGCTCCGCGTCCCTCCCTCGCCGCGGCGAGATCGGCGCCGATGGCAGGACGTAGTCATCGTCTTCCGGCGCTCCGAATCCACCCTGCAGACAGTCGGCGAAGGCGTCGAGATTTCGGCCGAAGTAGCCTCCCGGGCCGTTGATCGCCTCGCCGATGACGCGCCAGAAATCCTCCAGCGTTCTGATCTCCGTGCCGTCGAGCGCATATGTCGTTGTCACGGCTCGGAGGATACGTACCGGTCGCCCCACACGGCACAGGCATGACTCCCCATCACACCCTGCACATCCACAACATCCGAGGTCAGAGCGCCGTAGCGGCCCTCACCAGGAAGTTCTCCGGAACTCCTGCGCACGGTCCGGCACCCGCATAGCGTGCGGATGCCGGACCGCACACGCGTTCCCGCGGTCCACACCTTTTGGGGCCCACGACCCGCAAGGAGACCTTGGGATGTCCTCCGACAGCTCCGAGTTATACCCGCTTCAGCACCGGCCCGGACGGCACGCCTCCCCCACCCCGGCCCCGCGGTCGCCGACCCCGGAGATCAGCCGTCGGCAGGTGGTCCGCGCTCGATCGTGGACGGGACCGCACCGCGATCTGCGGCTGCTGCGCCGGGCCTGCCGCTGGCAGCGGCGGGTGGCCACGTTCGCCGCGCTCGGCTACTTCGCCGTCTTCCTCACCCTCACCGTCGAAGTCCCCTCGGTGATGGCCCGCCCAGCCCCCGGCGGTCTGCCCGCCGGGCTGTTCCTCGCACTGGTGCAACTCCCTGTCACCTGGTTGGCCGTCGTTTTCTACGAGACCACCGCGCGCCGGTTCGTCGATCCGCTCGCCCGCCGGGTGCGCCGTCAGAGCGCTCAGGCCCGTGAAGGGGAGCCGTCGTGACGGACTTCAACGGCCCCGCGCAGTCCTGGTCCCTCGTGGCGTTCTGCAGTGTCGTGACCCTCACGCTCCTGCTCTGCGTGATCACCGGTCCGGACCGGGAGGACCTCGACGAGTTCTACACCGGCTACCGCTTCCTGTCGCCGCTGCGCAACGGCCTGGCCATCGCGGGTGACTACATCTCCGCGGCCACCGTCCTCACGGTCGGCGGGATCATCGCGCTGTGCGGCTACGACGGTGTCGTCCTGGCCCTGAGCACCCTGCTCTCGCTCCTCCTGCTGATGTTCCTGCTGGCCGAACCGCTGCATCACACGGGCAGGTTCACCATGGGCGATGTGCTCGGGCGCCGTATGCCCGGCCGTGCGGTGCGTATCACCGCGTGCTTGGTCACCCTCGCGGCGCTGATGCCCATGATGGTGGTGCAACTGGCCGGTGTGGGACAGCTGTTGGCGTTCATCCTCGGCTTCGACGACAGTTCGATGCGCACCGGGTGCGTGGTCGGGGCCGGCGCGTTGATGATCACGTATGCGGCCATCGGGGGTATGCGCGGGACCGCGCTGATCCAGATCCTGAAGACGGTGATCCTCCTCGGGTCAGGGCTGGTCGTCGCCGCGCTCATCCTGCACACCTTCGGCTGGAGTCCCAGGACCCTGTTCCAGAGCGCCGCCGTGAACAGCGGGGCCGGGCCCAACTACCTGCGCTACGGCCTCCAGTTCGCGGGCGGCGAGCATCCCGCCCTCGACATGGTGAGCACGCAGTGCGCGATCGTGCTGGGCGGCGCCTGCCTGCCGCACGTCACCATGCGGATGTACACCGCCGGCAGCACCCGTCAGGTGCGTCGGGCGATGTCCTGGGCGGTCTCGGCGGTCGCCCTGTTCATGGCGGTCATGACCGTCGTCGCCGTGGGCGCCACCGCCCTCATCGGCGGGAAGACCATCGCGGCGGCGGATCCGCGCGGCAACACCGCCTATCTCCTCGGTGCGCGGGCCGCGTTCGGTACGGATCTCTCCCGCGCCGAGGGCCTGTTGTTCACCACCGTCACCACGGCCATCTTCCTGACCCTGCTGGCGTCCGTGGCCAGCATGACGCTCGCGTGCGCCAACTCCCTTGCCCACGACGTCGTCGCCCGCACCGGCACCCCGCCGCTGCGTGAGATGGCGCTGGCACGGCTGGCCGCGCTCGCCGTGGGCGTCCCGGTGATCGGACTGGCGGTGCTGGCCCAGCACCGCAGTCTGCAGCCGCTCGCCATCGTGTCGTTCTGCCTGGGCGCCTCGGCCATCGCCCCCGCCCTCGTCTACGGCCTCTTCTGGCGCCGCTACACGCGGACCGGCCTGCTGTGGACACTCATCGGCGGCACCGTCAGCGTCCTCGTTCTGATGACCGGCACCAATCTCGTCTCCGGCTCACCCCAATCGGCTTTCCCCGAGGCCGACTTCAACTGGTTCCCGTTCACGACCACGGCTCTGGTGTCGGTCCCGGTGGGTTTCCTGTGCGGTCTGCTCGGCACGCTCCTGTCGGGCCGTGGGGCCACCACGCGCGAACGCAACCGCTACGAAGCCATCGAGCCGGTTCTGCTGGCCGGGCCGCCGCATCCTCGGAGCGGATGAAGGCGGTGACGCCGGGTCCGGGCCCCGGAGGCCTTTCCGGGACCCGGTGCCCGGCCCGGTCATCCGGTGGCGAACTCCCGCAGTGTGTCCGAGGAGCCGTTGAACCTGTCGTGGTCGCCGACCGTCGCACCGGAGGAGGTGTACTGCCACATCGTGTACGCCGACCAGCCGGCCGGGAGCGTCCCCGCCGAGGAGGCGTACCGGGCGACCCAGAGCGGGTTGGTGGAGCCGAAGCCGCGGTAGCCGCCCGTGCAGCTCGTCCACCAACTGGTGGCGGTGTAGATGACGGCGTCGCGGCCGGTGCGGGTCTTGTAGCGCTTCAGGAAGTCACCGATCCAGGTGACCATGCCGCTGGTGGACTTGCCGTAGCAGGAGTCCCCGTAGGGGTTCCACTCGATGTCGAGGGCGCCGGGCAGGGTGCGGCCGTCGCGGGACCAGCCTCCGCCGTGGTCGACGAAGTAGTCGGCCTGCGCGGTGCCGCTGCTGGTGTCCGGCGTGGCGAAGTGGTACGCCCCGTGGACCATGCCGACGCCGTAAGCGCCGCCGTACTGCCCGGAGAAGTACGGGTTCTGGTAGGAGGTGCCTTCGGTGGCCTTCGAGTAGGCCCACCTGGTGCCGCTGCTCCACAGGGTGGACCAGGCGACGTTCGTCTGGTGACTGGAGACGTCGACGCCCTCGGTCTGCCCGGCACGGGTGGCCGGGGGTATCGCGTCGGGCGTACCTGCTGTGCCCTCGTGGGCTATGACGCCCATGCCCATGTAGGCGCTGCCGCGTATGGGCGTGGGGGCGGTCGCCGCGGCCGCGGGGGGAACGGCGGCGGCGGTGAGGAGGAGTCCGGACAGGATCGTGGTCAGGCGCAGGCGTGAGCGGCTGTACCAGGAACGGGATGACTGGTTTGATATGGATCTTCGCACGCCCTCCATCTGACCTTCGGACGAGCCGTGCCGCACGTCAGGTACCGCCAATGGCACGACTCCCGTCCCGGTGACGGCGATCGCTGTCCGCGCAACTGGCGGCTGTCAGGGGGGTGGTGCGAGGTACTCACGGACCCGCCGGATCGACCAGACCTCTCCGATCTTGTGGCCGATGTCGAAGAGGTTCGCCGCGTGGACCGCCGGATCCCGGTCGCCGACGGCCTCCTCGACCACGACGGGCACGAAGCCGTGCTGCATGGCGTCCAGGGCGGTGGCGCGGACGCAGCCGCTCGTCGACAGTCCCCCGATGATCAGGGTGTCGATGCCGATGGCCGTGAGACGTGCGGCCAGCCCGGTGCCGAAGAAGGCGCTCGGACTCTGTTTCGTCACGGTCAGTTCGTCCGCCGCCGGGGCCAGCCCTTCGATGAAGTCACCGAAGGGGCTGCCTTCGACGAACGCCCGCAGGGCGGGCACCTTGCGGAGGAAGACGCCGCCGTCGCTGCCGTCCGCCCGCAGCCGCACCCGTGTGACGATCACCGGAATCCCGGCCCGGCGCGCGTCGGCCAGCAGCACCCTCATCGCGTCGACCGCCGCGTCGACACCGGCGTAGAGCGGGCAGTCGGGATCGACGTAGGCACGGGCGGGATCCACCAGGAGAAGAGCGGGGGCGGTACCGGGGGTGAGCCGCCCGCCGAGCCCGGCGCGCTCGTAGTCCTCCTCCTGGGAATCGGCCATGATGACGCCTTTCGTGCGATGCCTACCGGGGAAGCGAGCGGGACTTCATCAGGGGCTGGATGCGGGTGCCGAAGTTCTCCAGGCCTTCGAGGAAGTCGTCGAAGACGAGCATGATGCCCTTGGTGCCCGCGACCTCCGCGACTTCGTCGAGCATCTTCGCGACGGTCTCGTACGAGCCCACGAGCGTGCCCATGTTGAGGTTCACCGCGCCCTCGGGCAGCACGATGGTCCGGGCCGTGGACGTCTCGTCGGCGGTGGTGTCGGTGGCCGACTCGCCGGCCATGTACGCCAGCGCGGCGAGGTCCGCGTTGTCGTGGTAGTCCTGCCACTTCGCCCGGGCGGCCTCGTCCGTCTCGTCGGCGATGACCATGAAGAGGGAGAGCGCGCCGACGTCACGGCCCGTCTCCGCCGCCGCGTCCACGAGCGTGGCCGTGGTGTCCGAGAGAGCGAGCGGGGTGTTGACGCCGCTGCCCAGGATGAAGTTGTACTCGGCGTGCTCGGCGGCGAACCGTATTCCGGTGGTGCTCTGTCCCGCCGCCACGATGTCGATGTGCCCGTCCGCCGGGCGCGGCGAGAGCACGCAATCGTCCATCTCGTAGAACTCGCCCTTGAAGTTGCTGACGCCCTCGCTCCACAGCTCCTTCATCACGGTGACGTACTCGGCGGCGCGGGCATAGCGGTTGCCAAAGTGTGCGTCGCCGGGCCACAGGCCCATCTGGGAGTACTCGCCGGGTGCCCAGCCGGTGACGATGTTGATGCCGAAGCGGCCGGGGGCGATCGAGTCGATGGTGACCGCCATGCGCGCGACGATGGCGGGCTCCAGCGCGAGGATCGGTGTGGAGGCGTACAGCTTGATGCGTTCCGTCACGGCGGCCAGGCCCGCCATCAGCGTGAACGACTCCAGGTTGTGGTCCCAGAACTCGGTCTCGCCGCCGAACCCCTTGAGCTTGATCATGGACAGCGCGAAGTCGAGTCCGTGTTCCTCGGCCTTCTGCACGATGGCCTTGTTCAGCTCGAAGCTCGGTCGGTACTGGGGCGAACTCTTCGATATCAGCCAGCCGTTGTTGCCGATCGGGATGAATACGCCGATGTCCATGCCGCTCCTCGTGGACAGGGGAAGAACCTGACGGTGTGACAACGTGCGCGTGTGATCAAGGGGTTCCAGATGCCCGCGGAGGGTTTCCGGGATGCCCGCGAACGGGGTCGAGCGGTGCGGTCCCGGTCTGCCGGGCGGCACCCGGCCACCGCCCGGGTCCCCGGTCCTCGGCGGACCCTGATCTCCGGGGTCCGGTTCCCCCGGATGCCGAGTATTGTCACCCGGACGTCCGAGGCGACATCGGTGGAACGCCGATGCAACTCGGCCTGGAACGGCGGCTGTTGGGGGCCCTGCCCGACAGCCGGTGCAAAAGGTGTGAATCGTGCGCAGCACCGCGTTACGTGAGGCGGGAACGGTAAAATTTACGGTATGAACGCTCGTTTGGCCCTGCTCAACGCTGTGGACCCCGGCGTCACCGAGAGCGAGGTCTTCCGGCTGGCACTGCAGCACGCGGTGGCCGAGCTGGGCGCCCTCGGTGGAGCGATTCACCTGCGTGGTCCGATGTCCGCGCTGCGGCTGGTCTCGTCGACGGGACTGCCTCCCGCCCTCACCGGCCCCTGGGAGATCATCGACCAGGAGGGCCCGGCGGCCCCGGCGAGGGCGCTGCACCAGGGCAGTGGAGTGTGGGTGCCGGCGGTGGGCCGCGCCCCTGGGTGGCCCGGCACCGGTCTGGCCGCCGTACCGCTGTCCAGCGGGGACCGGAGCATCGGCGCGCTCACGGTCCTGATGGGCGAGCAGGGCGAGCCCACTCCACGGCAGTGGGACTTCCTGCGGGATCTGGTCGCCTGGGCCGAAGAACGGCTGAGCCAGGCTCCGCCGCACGTAGGGCCCTCCCAGACGGAGTCGGCCGGCGACCGTGACCGCCTTCGGCAGGCCCTGAAGGAGGTCAGCGTCGGTTCGTGGGACTGGAACATCCGCACCGGCGATCTGCTGTGGGACGAGGCGGCCCTGGAGCTCTACGGCACCAGACCGGAGGACTACACCGGCAGGGTCGAGAACTGGATGAGGATCGTCCACCCCGACGACCTGGCGCCCACACTGGACGCGGTCGGGAGGGCGATCCGCGACCACGGCGTGTTCGACGCCGAGTACCGGGTACGGCGCCTGGACGGCACGTACGGCTGGACCCGGGCCCGCGCCCGGGCGACCTACGACGAGCACGGCGAGGCCGAGCGGATGATCGGCGTCGGCTGGGAGAGCAACGAGTCCCGCTCCGCCCGGGACTCGCTCAGCCGTGCCCTGCGCCATATGAGCGACGGCTTTCTCGCGGTGGACGACGAGTGGCGGATCACCTTCGCCAACCTGGAGGCGGAACGTATCCTCGGCCTCTCCGAGGAGGAGCTCTTCGGACGCCTCCTGTGGGAGCTGCCCGCGGCACGGGAGGTCCCCGGCCTGGAGGACCGCTGCCGGAAGGCCGCCGCGGAGGAGAAGCCGGTCGGTTTCGACGCCCAGGTGGGGGACACCGGCCGCCGGTACCACCTGCGGCTGGTCCCGGGTCCCGACGGCGTCACGCTCTATCTCACCGATGTCACCGAGAAGCGGCAGCACGAGGAGGAGCGCCGGGCGTCCGAGCTGGCGGCGGCCCGACGCGCCGTCCGGATGGGCGAGTTGACGGCCGCCCTCGCCAAGGCGACGACCTCGCAGGACGTGGTGGCCGCGGTCGCCCGCCGGGTGCTGCCGCCGTTCGCCGCCACCGGGCTCCTCGTCCAGGCCGTCGAGGGCGACCGGCTGCACACGGTGGGAGCGGACGGCTACCCGGACGACTTCCTGGCCACCGTCGACAGCCGCGCACAGACGGCCGGTGAGCCGGCCTGGGACGTGATCGCGTCCGGTCTGCCGATGTTCCTCTCCTCGGTCGAGGAGTACACGGCCCACTACCCCGAGCTGGCCGGCCGACCGTCCCGGGCCGCGAAACAGGCGTGGGCGTTCCTGCCGCTGACGGCGTCCGGGCACACCTTCGGCGTCTGCGTCGTGGCCTTCGACCGCGCCCGCCGCCTCACCGACGAGGAACGCACCCTGCTGACCACGCTCAGCGCCCTCGTCGCCCAGGCTCTGGAACGGGCCCGCCTCTACGACGCCGAGCACACCCGGTCCCGTGAACTCCAGCGCAGTCTGCTCCCCCGGGCCCTGCCCGAGCTGCCGGCGTGTACCGCGGCGGCCCGTTACCTCCCCGCGGGGCAGGGCATGGACGTGGGCGGCGACTGGTACGACATCATCCCCCTCTCGGGCGGCCAAGTCGCCCTGGTGGTGGGCGATGTGATGGGCCACGGTCTGCCCGAGGCGGCGACGATGGGCCGGCTGCGCACCGCGCTGCACACCCTCGCCGACCTGGAGCTGCCGCCCGACGAGATCATGAGCCACCTCAACGAACTCGTCGCCGGTATGGGCGAGGAGTCGTACGTGACCTGTCTGTACGCGCTCTACGACTCGACGACCCAGATCTGTTCCATCGCCGGGGCGGGTCATCCGCCACCGGCCGTGGTCCACCCGGACGGCACGGTGCACTTCCCGGAGCTGTCGGCCGACCCGCCGCTCGGCGCGGCTGAACCCCCTTTCGAGACGGTCGAGTTGAAGGTGCCGGAGGGAAGTCTCCTGGTGCTCTACACCGACGGCCTGGTCGAATCGTCGAAGCGCGAGATGGACGAGGGCATGGCGGACCTCGCACGTCTGCTCAGCACGGCGCACGGCACCGGGACCGGCGACGTGGCGGACCTGGAGCAGCTCTGCGACACCCTCACGGCGGGTCTGCTCCCCGCCGAACACCCGACGGCCGACGACGCCGCGCTCCTCGTCGCCCGTCTCCACGCCCTGACCGGCGACCGGGTGGCCTCCTGGCCGCTGCCCGAGGACCCACGAGCGGCCGGACAGGCCCGCCGCCACGTCCGCGAGCAACTCCGCACATGGGGCCTGGAGGACCTGACCGCCACCACGGAACTCCTCGCCAGCGAGCTCGTGGGCAACGTGGTCCGTCACGCCAAGGGTCCGGTCAGTCTGCGCCTGCTGCACGGCGCCGAGTTGATCTGCGAGGTCTTCGACGGCAGCCTGACAATGCCCCGCATCCGGCGAGCAACGGACACCGACGAGGGCGGCCGCGGCCTGCAACTGGTCACCGCGCTCTCCCAGCGCTGGGGCACGCGCTACACACCGACCGGCAAATGCATCTGGACGGAACAGTCACTGCTCGCCTCGGGTGTCCGCGAGGAACTGCCTTCCGACGCCCTGGAGTTGATGTTCCCGAAGGTCGAGGACTTCACCGGGGACCTCGACGCGCTGCCCTTCGGAGACGAGGACTGAGAGACGGTGGTCTCGCCAACTTCGCTGATTCCAGGATGAGTTGGCCGATGCTCGAGCCGGGTTCAGGGCACCAGGACGGTGCGTACGCCCGGGGCGTCGGGTGCGTTCCACGCCGTTTCGACGTCGGCGAGGGGGACCGGGTCGGCGGTGACCGCGAGGCCGCCGTGCTCGATCTCGTCGATGAGGGACGGCAGTTCCTCCAGGTACGTCCCGGGTGACACCGCGCCCTGGTCGACGCCCTGGAGGCGGAAGTTCGACGGTCGGGCCGGCCATGGCTCCGATCTGGATCCAGTGCGGGGCACGGCCGCGGTCTGCGCGGGCCGGCAGCAGCGCCATGATCGCGTCACCGGCGGGCTTGCCCCACAAGCGGGCCCGGTCGCGGCCGGCGCCGACGATCCGGCAGGCGGCGAGTCGTCACACCCAGGGCCTGGTCGCGCCACCAACCCACTCAGAGACTGCCAGGCCGCACCAGACCAGTCCTCTTGACGCCGCTCAGGATGGGGGTGACCTCGACGGTCGTGATGTGGGTGAGGGCGCCGAGGGTGTCGCTCAGGAAGTGGTAGAGCGCGTCGAGGTCGGCGGCGGCGACGGCCACGAGGAGGTTGGCCGAGCCGGTGGTGGCGGCGGCGAAGCGGACTTGTGGGTGGCGGCTGAGTTGCCGGCCCGTCTCCTCCAGGCCGCCGGGTGCCACGGTGATCCACAGCAGCGCCTCGGCGCGGATGCCCAGCCGGGCGAGGTCGACCTCGGTCGCGAGTCTGAGGACCTGGTCGCCGACCAGCGCCTCCAGTCGGCGCCGGACGGTGAGGGGAGTGGTGTCGGCGCGTTGGGCGAGATCGGTGTAGGAGGCTCGGCCGTCCTCGACCAGAGCGGTGATCAGCGCCTGGTCGAGCGGCAGGAGGGCCGAGCGGGAGGCGGGGGCGGAGGTGTCCGGCCTCAGGCTGGTCAGCTCGGCCTCCGTCAGCAGGCCGCCGCTCCAGTCGAAGGCCGCAGGGAAGACCCGTAGCAGGACGTGCGAGGTCCACGACTGGATCGCGGGGGTGGCCGGAAGATCGCGCAGCAGCAGCGAGTTGCGCGCGTCCGGCCCGTACAGGAACAGGATGGTGCAGATCTCGTCGCCGCCGCCGAGGACGTCCACCCAGATGGTGTCGGCACGGCGCGCGAGGGTGGCGGCGATGGCGCTGATCTGGTTGGGGCGGCACCGGATGCGCAGGGCCAGCGGAATCAGGTCGGGGAACCACACGGGGTTGCGTACGGCGGTGGCGCGCAGCGTCTTGTCGTGGAACAGCGGTGCCGCGCGCCGCACCACGGTGCGCTCCGAGATGCCCAGGACGCGTCCGAGGGTGCGCCACGAAGCCCGTGGGGAGGCCAGCAGCGCTGCGGCGATCCGACTGTCCGTCTCGTTCAACGGATGGCTTACTTTCGCCGTATCCCTGGATTTCCTGTCCTTCATTCTCGCTTTCAACTCCTCTTTCTGGCTCAGATCAATACTCACGGATAGAAACGTGTCAGAGCAACCGGAACGAGAGAGGTGAGCATGATGACGGCTGTCGCGGAGACGGATCGCGGCAAGGTCAGGGGCATCACGCAGGGCGCGGCGATCTCCTTCAGGGGAATCCCGTACGCGGCGTCGCCGGTCGGTGAGTTGCGCTTCGCGCCGCCGCGGCCGCACGCGGGATGGACCGGGGTGCGGGAGGCGGTGCAGGCCGGGCCGGCTGTCCCGCAGGGGGCCTCCCGCCTGGAACAGGTGATGGGGCACCGGGTGCCGGACTGGAACGAGGACGGCAGCCTGACCGTCAACGTCCACACTCCTCCAGGGGCGTTCGAGGACAACGCGTCCCTCCCGGTTCTGGTGTGGTGGCACGGGGGCGGCTTCACCAGCGGCTCCGGCGGTTGGGACTGGTACGACGGGGGCAGGCTGGCCGCGCTGGGCGACATCGTGGTGGTCACCGCCAACTACCGTGTGGGTCCCCTGGGTTACCTGTACATGCCGGAGATCGGCGCGGCCAACCTCGGTCCCCAGGACCAGGCCGCCCTGCTGGCCTGGGTGCGGGACAACATCGCCTCCTTCGGCGGCGATCCGCGCAAGGTGACGGTCGGCGGGCAGTCGGCCGGAGCGTATTCGGCGCTGTCGCTGGCGCTCGACCCGAAGACGTCGGGATTCGTGAGTCGGGTGCTGCTGCAGAGCGGCCCCTTCGGTCTGGTGCCGCAGGACCCGCAGAGCGCGGCCGAGAACGCCGAGGCCTATCTACGGCTGCTCGACGTGCCGGCCGGAGCGGATGCCGCGAAGGCACTGCGCGCCCTGCCCGCCGAACAGTTGCTGTCCGCCTACGGCCGGCTCGCGGGGCAACTCGCGCGTCCGGGCAACGCCGCCCCGCCCATGTTTCCGGTGCTCGGCGCCCCTGGTGTCCCCCACGACCTGCAGCGGGCCCTCACGGACGGTGCACTGGAGGGCAAGGGGCTGCTGATCGGTACCACCCGGGACGAGGCGACGGCCTTCACCGCCTTCGACCCACACATCCAGAACCTCACCCCCGACGGCGCGTTGGACCTCCTGACCGGCCAGGTCGGCGACGAGGCACCCGAGATCTACCAGCGGTACGCCGCCCGCCTTGAGGCACCCACCGCCGCGCAGGTCTTCACGGCGGTGCAGACCGACGAGCTGTTCCGCGACGGCTCGCTGCGGATCGCCGACCACCACGCGGCGGGCGGCAACGCGACCTACGTCTACCAGTTCGACTATCTTCCGGCCGAGGACGAGGACGCCCTCGGCGCCACCCACTGCTCCGAACTGCCCTTCCTCTTCAACACCTTCGACACCTACCCGGACAGCCCGATGCTGGGCCGCCCCACCGACGCCGTACGGGCCCTGGGCCGCACGTTCGCGACCGCGGTCACCGAGTTCGTCACGACCGGCTCGGCCGACGACTGGCTGCCCTACACACCCGAAACCCCTGCGCGCGTCCGGCACTTCGGCTGAGACAGGCGCCATCGCGCACGGCGATGACCGGGATGCGTGCACCGGGTTGGGCGATCGTCGGCCCTCAGACGGTCGGAGTGGCATCCGAAGGCGTCGGCGAAGGGCTGTCGGTCGCAGTGCCGGTGTCCGGGCAGTCGGGAAGTGACAGGCCGTCAGGGCCGCCGGTGAGTGCTGTGGCCGTGACCCAGCCGGTACCGCCGGCGCTGAGGAGCAACTCGGCCCACAGGTCGCTCGTATAGCCATGGGCCTCCACCGTCTCGCCGTGGGTGACGCACAGCGCGTTGTACTCGCCTCCCGGTTCGATGTGGCTGGTCAGTTCTCCGGACGTGCCGGGGTCCGTGCGGACGGGCGCGTACGCGGCGCCCTCCACCGGTGTGGTCCCCGGCACGGCAGTGTCGGAGGGCTGCTCCGAAGGCTGGCCGGAGGGCTCGTCGCTGCCGCTCGGCGAAGGCGAGGATGAGGGTGAGGGCGCCGTCGCCGCGACATACACCGTGGCCGGCGATCGTCGGCTCACCGTCACGTGGTCCCCCGGCTTCGGGGCGCCCTCGTCGACCGGGGGCAGTCGCACCGGGTCGGCCGAGCCCTCGGTCGGGATCACGACCCGCGAGACAGTGCCCTCCGCCGTACCGTCGGCCGGCTCCGCCGCGTACTGCACCTGAAGGCAATCGGCCGTCAACTCCGCGACCGTGTCGGTGACTTCGGCTCCCGCGGACACCTCGGGGAGCGTGATGCCGACGGCGTCGGTTCCCGCGCACGAGGACGCCGTACTGGTCGGCACGGGCGAGTCCTGTTCCTTCGGGGCGTCGGCTATCTGCAACCGGGTCACGCTGCCGGACCGTGTCCGCGTGGCGTCGACGACGATCGTGCCGCTCTGCGCCAGGGCGAGAGGCTGTCCGTTCAGCGCGGGCCGGACATTGCGGCCCTTCGCCTCGATCTTGTAGAGCGAGTAGACCGAACTCCCGGTCTCTTCCGTGTAGTTGGCGTATCCCGCGGACGCGACGTGGACCGGCCCCGTGGTCCGGTCCACGTACGCGCTCCGGTCGGCTGCCGTACCCCGCGTCAGATGCCGGATGGCCGCCACGAGGTACGGCTTGGGGTTGCCCAGCTCCTGCTGGAATCCGGACACCGACACCTCGCCCAGCGGTGTGACGATCGACGCGTCCGCGGTGACGCTGATGTTTCCCGACGAGTCGATCGTGAACGTCACCGGCAGAAAAGCGGGTTTGAAGGAACCCGTCACCTCCTGGGCCGGCTTCTTGCAACCGGTGGCCAGCAGTGCCGCGAGCAGTACCGGCACGGATAGCCTCACCATGGAACCCCGCATACGTTCCCCCCCGAAAACGAATCCCGATCCGCGGGTCGTACGCCGGGTTGAGCACACCGGGTCGCGCCCGCGTTCGTGGGCTGTCCGACCAGTGTGGTTTCGAAGTGGGGTGCGGGTCTTCGGGGCAGCCACCCGTCTCCGGGCCGGTCTTCTCGGTGCTGGCCCTGATGTCCTCGCCCGGGGGGTCCGCCAGCATGAGGTCATGGGCCGCAGCGTGCTTGTCGTGGACGACGATCCCGCCTACCGAGCCGCCGTGCGCGCCTTGTTGGAGGCCGACGGTGCGTACGCCGTCTCGGAGGCCGCTTCGGCGTCGGCCGCCGTCACGGAGATCGCCCGGGGCGACCGGCCCGACCTCGTGCTCCTGGATCTGGGGCTGCCCGGTGAGGACGTGTTCGCCACCGTCCGGGAGCTGAAGGCGCTGGCGGCGGACGTGGTGATCGTGCTGTGTTCGGTGCGTGGGGCCGACGAGTTCGGCGGGCGGATCGCCTGCTCCCCGGCGGCCGGTTTCCTGCCGAAGGCCGGGCTGTCGGCCGCCGCACTGTCCCGCTTCGCCGCTACGGACGGCGCCGGTCACGGGCGACCATGCACGGGCGGTGAGGCTCCTCACCTCGGCCCGGAGTTCTGAATAGCGACGGCGGTCAGACGGCTCGTTCGGATTGCAGATACGTCAGAACGGCGAGGACCCGCCGGTGGTACTCGCCCTCGCTCTCGTCGGGAAGAGCAAGTCGCCTGAAGACGCTGCCGACATGGGTCTCGACCGTCTTGACGGTGACGACAAGCTGGCTCGCGATGGCCGGGTTGGTCAGCCCCTGGGCCATGAGTTTCAGCACCTCCAGTTCCCGGGTGCTGAGCCTGGCCAGACCGTCGTGCTGGTGGGGGCCGTTGAAGAGAAGGCGCAGGACCTCCTGGTCGAACTCGCACTCCCCCTGGGCGATGCGGCGCACCGTGTCCAGGAAGTGTTCGTCGGCCACCCGTTCCTTGAGGAGATAGCCGACTCCCCTGACGCCGGAGCCCGTCAGTTCGGTGAGATGGGTGACCTGAACGCTCTGCGAGAGCAGGAGGATCCCGACACCGGGATGGGACTGCCGGATGTCCACCGCGGCCCGCAGGCCTTCGAGCCGTTTCGTGGGCGGCATCCTGATGTCGATCACCGCGAGGTCGGGTTCGGCGCGGGCGACCGCCGTGCGCAGTGCGTCGGCGTCGCCGACCTGGGCGGTGACCTGGTGCCCTCTGCTCTCCAGCAGTGCGGCCAGCGCGGACCGGAACAGCCTTTCGTCGTCGGCGAGCACGATGTTCAAAGGTCGGGCCGCTGGCGCCTCTCCCGGCCGTGTCCATTCCGGCGGCGTTCCCGAAGCCGTCATCCTCGTCCGTCCTCCCCCTCGGCCGAAGCCGCCCGCCCGGGGCGCGCGTCCTCGGAACCTGACGGCCCGGAACTTCCGGTCACCAACGTGGCCGACACGACCGTCCCTCGACCCGGCACGCTGCTGACCGTCATCTCGCCGTCGAACACCGCGACCCGGTCCCGAAGACCGAGCAGCCCGGTGCCCGAGTCCGGGTCGGCACCGCCGACACCGTCGTCGGCGACCGCGAGCCGCAGCACGCCGTCCTCGTACCGGACATCGATGGCGATGGCCGTCGCGTGGGCGTGCTTCAGGGCGTTGGTGACCGCTTCGGCCGCCACGAAGTACGCGGTGGCAGCGAGAGGCCGCGGCAGCTCGGGCACCGCTGTCGCGCTGACCCGGACCGGGCACGGGGAACGGGCGGCGATCATCTCCAGGGCGGCCACAAGTCCCGTCTCGCTGAGGACCGCCGGGTGGATTCCGTGCGCGAGGTCGCGTAGCTGGTCCATTCCCTCGCCCATCAACTCCGCGATACCGTCCAGCAGTTCGGCCAGGTCCTGGTCAAGCGTGGGTTGGTTCGCCACCTGCAGGCGGGCCAGCCGGAGCGTCACCAGCGCGGTGACGAACCGCGACTGCGCGCCGTCGTGCAGATCGTGCTCGATCCGTCGGCGTTGCTCGTCGCCCGCCTCGACGATGCGGGCTCGAGAGGCACGTACCTCGGCCAACTGCGCCCGCACCTCGGCGGCGAGCCGCTGGTTGTCCAGTTCCAGGGCCACTGCCGACACGACCGCCTCCAGCACGTACCGGTCCTCGCGCAGCGCCGGGTCATGGAGGAGGACGCCGACCCGCCGGCCGTTGCGTTCCAGCGGGCTGACCTGCTGTCCGGGCGCGGCCGTGAGCGTACGGCCCCGGCTGTCGACGTATCCGGTCTCATCCGGGGCAGGGAAACCCACCTCTACGGAGCTGTCGCCGAGCGCTTTCGCGAGCGCGTCCCGCAGGTCTTCCTCAGACGCGAGCGGCATCCGGCGGAGCAGATCGGCCACCGCGGTCCGGCCCATCCGGACCCGCCACACCCCGGCCAGGAACGCCAGCGGCAGCAGGAGCACGGACACATGGGCGATGTTGATGAGAGGGGTATGCGTCCATGAAGGCCCGGTCCCGAGCATCCCGTCCAGCGCGGAGGCGAGACCGCCCACCAGTCCGACGGCGAAGAGCGGGGCGAGCACGCGCCGGGCCGGACGGGTGGCGGTCACCCAGCGGACCAGCAGGACGGCGACCACCGCTCCGCTCATGACGAACTGCACCACGTCCGTCGCCTGCCGCAACCAGTCCACGGGGTGCACCAGCAGCAGGTTCCGTACGACAGATGTCGAGAACAGGACGCTCACCGGCATCAGCCCGAAGGCCGTCAGATACCCGGCACCGGCCAGTACCCGGTCGATCCGGGACCTCAACAGGCCGTCCGGGAACATCAGCAGCAGCGGCACGAGGAACCCGCTGGACGCCGAACGGACGAGCAGTCCCACGGTGTGCACGACCGGATCCGGGCTGATCTGCAGGTCCTCCGCGAACCAGCCGATCCCCACCAGAAGCATCATCAGCCCGACACGGTTGCCGGGCCGCCGCAGCCGCGCCAGCAGCCCCGCGCCCAGGTACAGGCCGCCGACGGCTCCCGAGAACAGGATCGTGGTCGTGGTGGTGTACCGGCCCGGCGCCGTCACGATCAGTACGTACGTCCCGAACCCCGCGCCGGACATGGCCAGGACAACGGCCTCACGGCGGGCCGGCAGTCGTCGTATCCGAAGCCGCGAAGGCGAGACCCGCCGCTTTCCCCTGGGCGTCGTCACTGCGGGCACCGCGCCCGGAGACGGCATGTCCGCGGCACCAGACAAGTGAGCCGCCCCCTACCCCAACGACGCGACTACTCACCGTAGCGCCGAAGTGACGGCTCCCGTGGCGGAATCCTCGCATTCCGGTAACTCCGTCCACAGACGGGCGAGTTGCGGCAGCCCCGTACCGCCAGGCGCTAATGCTCAGAAACGAGCCGCTCCTCCGGGATCACCGCGACGCCGAGGATCTCGATCATCGCCTCCGGCTGCCAGAGCGCGGTGGTGCCGATACCCGCCATCGCCGGATAGACCGGGCCCGCGAGCTCGCGCCAGACCTTGCCGATCTCCTTGCCGTGCGCCTGATAGTCGGGGATGTCCGTGAGGTAGAGCGTCAGGCTCACCAGGTCCTCGGGGATGCCGCCGGCCGCCCGCAGGGTGGTGAGCACGTTGCCGAACGCCTGTCGGAACTGCTCGACGATGCCGCCGGGGACGATCCGCATGTCCGCGTCCAGGGCCGTCTGTCCGCCCAGGTAGAGCGTGTTGCCGCTGAGGGTGCCGTGCGAGTAGCCGCTCGGCGCGGGGAGCGAGGGCGGGTTCACCGGGATCGGAGTCGTCATTGCGGGTTCCTCCTCGGACGGGCTGGTGCGGTCAGCGTAACCCATCTATTGACTGTTTTCGACGGTCGTGAAAATCTCGCTATATCGCCGCCCGGTCACTCCGGCCGCCGCCACCCCGAGGGAGATCGCCCATGAAGCTCGCCACCGTGGCCCACGAAGGCCGCAGGACGGCCGCCGTCCTCGACGGCGACCGCTGGCGGGCGCTGCCGGCCGAGGATCTCTCCGCACTGGTGACGAGTACGACACCCGACCGGATCGCGAGCCTCGCCGGGGCCGAACTGCCCGGTGCCGCACCGGTGTTGCCGCTGCCGTCGCCGCGCAAGGTCGTGTGCTGCGGGCTCAATTACGCGGACCACATCACCGAGATGGGCCGCGAGCTGCCGGCCCACCCCACGCTCTTCGCGAAGTACGCCGACACGCTGACGGGCCCCGAGGACGAATTGGTGCTGCCGCACGGTCTGGACGTGGACTGGGAGGCGGAGCTGGCGGTCGTCGTCGGGGCCGAGCTGAGCGGGGTGGACCGGGACACGGCCGGGCGGGCGATCGCCGGGTACACGGTCGCGAACGACATCAGCGTGCGGGACTGGCAGAAGCGCACGCTGCAGTGGTTCCAGGGCAAGGCCTGGGACCGCACCACCCCGCTCGGGCCGGTGGTCGTCACCCCCGACGAACTGGACCCGGTCGCGGGCGTCGAGGTGATCTGCCGGGTCAACGGCGTCGAGCGGCAGCGCGGCAACACGCGCACGCTGGTGTTCGACGCGGCCGATTTGCTCGCCTATGTCTCCACCTTCACGGTGCTGCGTCCCGGCGACCTCGTGCTCACCGGCACCCCCGGCGGTGTGGGGTCGGGCATGACCCCGCCGGTCCATCTCGCCGACGGCGATCTCGTCGAGACCGAGATCCCCGGCATCGGCACCCTCCGCAACCGTCTCCGTCTCACCGACTCCAGGAGCTGATCATGGAACCCGATTTCTCCCAGTACGTCCTAGAGGGCGACAACTCGTCGTACGCCAACGCGTCCGGTCTGGTCGTCCCGGTCGTGACCCGCGCCGGTCTGGAGGTCGGTGCCACCGGCCAGTCGGCCGGGGCGAGCCGGATCTCCGGGGTCTCCGTCCAGCACACGCCGGCCACCAAGTTGTGGTTCGGGAAGGTGAGCAACGAGTCGGGGTACCGCTCCGTCCCCCATCACCACGGCGAGGCCGAGACCGGTGGCTATGTCCTCTCGGGCCGGGCCCGGATCTACTTCGGCGAGCGGTTCGAGGACTACCTCGACCTGTCGGAGGGCGACTGGGTGTTCGTCCCGCCGTTCATGCCGCACGTCGAGTGCAATCTCGACCGCAACAACCCGCTGACCTGGATGACGACCCGCACCCCGGAGAACATCGTGGTCAACCTGGAACAGGTGGCCGACGCCGACCTGCGCGACTGGCTGGACCGGCCGTGACCGACTCCCGATCCACCAGCACCGGCGCCGACGTCCGCTCCGGCCCGACCTCGGCCACCTTCACCGATGCGATCGCACTGACCCCCGTCGAGCCCGAGCACTTCGACCTCGCCTTCACCGCGACCACCCAGCCCTGCCCCTGGCCGAAGGCGTACGGCGGCGACATGGTGGCCCAGGCCACGGCCGCCGCGATGCGCTCGGTCGAGGGCAAGACGCTGCACTCGATGCACTCCTACTTCCTGCGGCCGGTCGACATCGGCGCCGAGGTCCGCTACGAGGTGGAGCTGCTGCGCGACGGCCGCGGCTACGCCACCCGGCAGGTCCGCGGCTTCCAGAACGGCAAGCCCGTCTACACCTGCCTCGCCAACTTCGCCGCGGGTGAGCCGGGCGCGATCTTCGCCGCCGAGCCCCCCGTCGGCGTACCGGATCCGACCGAACTGCCCAGCTCCGCCTCGTACTTGCGCGACACCGCCGCGCCCCGGGGCACGATGACCGACACCTCCGAGGAGTACTGGAGAGGCGGCCGCAGCTTCGACATGCGGCATGTTCCCGGGCCCGTCTACCTCACGGTCGAGGGTGAGCGCGTGCCCCAACAGGCCGTGTGGGTACGGCCGTTCGACACGCTGCGTCCTGTCGAGGGCCTCACCGACGAGCAGCGCGATCTCGCCGCGCTCGCCTACGTCTGCGACTACACGATCCTCGAACCCGTCCTGCGCGTCCTGGATCTGCCGTGGGCGCTGCCGGGACTGGTCACCGCCAGCCTCGACCACGCGATGTGGTTCCACCGGCCCGGCCCCATGGACGAGTGGCTCCTCTACGCCCAGGAGGCCGTCGCCGCCGACGCCGGTCGCGGCCTCGCTGTCGGCCGTTTCTTCACCACGACCGGTACGCACGTGGCCACCGTCGTTCAGGAAGGCCTGATCCGCAGCTCCTGATTCCCGCACGGCCCACCTCAACCTGCGGAAAGGAACATCCCGATGGACCACATGGATCACCCGGACCCGATGGGCCTCTCGCCCTCCGCCTATCCGGACACGTTCGCCCGCGACCACCTCCCGCCACGCGAGCTGTGGCCGGTACTGGAGTTCACCACCGACGAACTCCAGTACCCGGAGCGCCTCAACGCCGGCACCGAACTCATCGACGTCCCCACCGCCGCCTTCGGCCCCGACCGACCGGCCCTGCGCACACCGGACGGCGAGGTGTGGACCTACGGCGAACTGCTGTGCCGCGCCAACCAGATCGCCCACGTCCTCACCGAGGACCTCGGCCTTGTCCCCGGCAACCGGGTACTCCTGCGCGCCCCCAACAACCCGTGGATCGTGGCGTGTTGGCTGGGTGTCCTCAAGGCCGGCGGCATCGTCGTCACCACCATGGCGGCGCTACGGGCCCGCGAGCTGACCCCCGTCGTGGAGAAGACCCGCCCGGCCGTCGCCCTGGTCGACCACCGGTTCACCGCGGACGTCGAGGCCGTACGCGACGCCGTACTGCCGGACCTCAGGATCGTGGCGTACGGCGGCGACGCGCCCGACGACCTGACGCGCCAAGTGGCCGCGAAACCGGCGGAGTTCACCGCGGTCGACACAGCCGCCGACGACGTCGCCCTCTTCGGACCGACCTCTGGCAGCACCGGCGTACCTAAGATCACCACGCACTTCCACCGCGACATCCTGTCGATCGACAACACCTTCGGCCGGCACACGCTCCGGCTGCGGCCCGACGATCTCGTGTCGTGCACGGCACCACTCGCCTTCACGTTCGGGCTCGGCATCCTGGTCGTCTGCGCCCTGCGGGCCGGGGCGTGCGCGCTGCTGACGGAGGCCGTCGCGCCGGAACCCCTGGCAGAACTCGTCGCCGAGGCGGGGGTCACCGTACTGGCGACCGCGCCGACTGCGTACCGGCAGATCCTCAAGGCCGGGAAGGCGGACCGGCTGCACGGTCTGCGCGGTGCGGTCAGCGCCGGGGAGCACATACCGGAGGAGGTGTGGCAGCAGCTCCACGAGGAGACCGGCATCAAGGTCATCGACGGCATCGGCGCCACCGAGATGATCCACATCTTCATCTCCGCCGCGGGTGACGACATCCGACCCGGATCGACCGGCAGGCCGGTCCCCGGATACCGCGCCACCATCCTCGACCTCGACGGCGAGGAGGTCGGCCCCGGTGTCGAGGGGCGGCTGGCCGTGATCGGCCCGGTCGGCTGCCGCTACCTCGACGACCGGCGGCAGGAGAACTACGTGGTGCGCGGCTGGAACGTCACCGGTGACACCTTCGTCCGCGACGAGGACGGCTACTTCTACTACCGCACCCGCACCGACAACATGATCGTGTCCTCCGGCTACAACATCGGCGGTCCCGAGGTCGAGTCCGCGGTCAACTCCCACCCTGACGTCGTCGAGTCCGCGGTGGTCGCCAAGCCGGACCCCGAGCGCGGTTCGGTCGTGTGCGCCTTCGTCGTGCTCCGCGAGGGGGTCGTCGGCGACGACGCCAAGGTCAAGGACATCCAGGACCACGTCAAGGCGCAGCTGGCGCCGTACAAGTACCCGCGTGCGGTGCGGTTCTGCGACGAGCTCCCCCGCAACACCAGCGGAAAGCTCCAGCACTTCCTGCTGCGCCGGATCGTCGAGAAGGAGAACCAGGCATGAGGATCGCGATCGTGGGCGGCGGACCGGGCGGGCTGTATCTCGCCGCGCTGATGAAGCAGTTGGACCCCGGCCACGAGATCACCGTGTGGGAGCGCAACGCTCCCGACGACACCTTCGGCTTCGGCGTGGTCTTCTCCGACGAGACCCTCGGGGGCATCGAGAACGCGGACACCGTCGTCCACGACGCGATGGAGAGCCGCTTCGCCCGATGGACCGACATCGACATCGAGTTCGACGGCCACCCCTTCACGGTCGGCGGCCAGGGCTTCGCGGCGATGGCCCGCAAGGACCTCCTGCACATCCTCCAGGACCGGGCCGCCGATCTGGGCGTCACCGTGCACTACCGCACCCTCGCCCCGGACGTCGACGAACTGCGCAGGTCCTACGACCTGGTGGTCGCGGCGGACGGCATCAACTCGGCCGTGCGCACCAAGTACGCCGACGCCTTCGTCCCCTCCCTCGACCAGCGCACGAACAAATACATGTGGCTGGGCACCGACCGGGTCTTCGAGGCCTTCCAATTCCTCGTCAAGCAGACCGAGTTCGGGACCATGCAGATCCACGGATACCCCTACTCCGACTCGGGCTCGACCTTCATCGTCGAGATGGCCGAGGACGTGTGGCGCAAGGCGGGTCTGGACGCGACAGAGGGCACGCAATTCGCGCCCGGCGTCAGCGACGAGGAGTCCATCGCCCGCATCCGCGAGATCTTCGCCGGGGAACTCGCCGGCCACAAACTCCTGACCAACAACTCCCGTTGGCTCAACTTCACGACGGTCCGCAACGAACGCTGGCACCACCACAACGTGGTCCTCCTCGGCGACGCCGCCCACACCGCGCACTTCTCGATCGGCTCCGGCACCAAGCTGGCCATGGAGGACGCCCTCGCCCTCACCGCGTGTCTGCACGAACACCCCACCGTGGACGAGGCGTTGACGGCGTACGAGACCGAGCGCCGCCCGGTGGTGGAGTCCACCCAGCGTGCCGCCCAGGCCTCGCTGGAGTGGTTCGAGAACATCGGCCGCTACGCCGGGCAGGATCCCGCGCAGTTCTGCTTCAACCTGCTCACACGCTCCCGCCGGATCACCTTCGACAACCTCAAGGACCGCGACCCGGGCTTCGCCGACCTGATCGAGCGCGGCTTCGCCGAGTCCCAGGGCCTGGCCGGGTCCGCCCCGGCGATGTTCCAGCCGTTCACCATCGGCGGCCTGGAGCTGAAGAACCGGATCGTGGTCTCCCCGATGGACATGTATTCGGCCGTCGACGGCGTGCCGGACGACTTCCATGTCGTCCACCTCGGCTCCAAGGCGCTCGGCGGCGCCGGTCTGGTCATGACCGAGATGGTCTGCGTCTCCCCCGAGGCGCGCATCACCCCGGGCTGCACGGGCCTGTGGAACGACACGCAGCGCGACGCGTGGGCGCGGGTCACCTCCTTCGTCCACGACCGCAGTACCGCGAAGATCGGCCTCCAACTGGGCCACTCGGGCCGCAAGGGCTCGACCCGGCTCATGTGGGAGGGCATGGACGAGCCCCTCACCGAGGGCAACTGGGAGGTCGTGGGCCCGTCTCCGCTGCCCTACGGCACCGGCTGCCATGTGCCGCGTGAGATGACCCGGGCCGACATGGACGCGGTCGTCGCCGACTTCGTGTCCGCCGCCCGGCGCGGCGCCGACGCGGGCTTCGACCTGCTGGAGGTGCACGCGGCCCACGGCTACCTCCTCTCCTCCTTCATCTCCCCCCTCGCCAACCGCCGCACCGACGAGTACGGCGGCGACCTGACGAACCGGCTGCGCTTCCCGCTGGAGGTCTTCGACGCCGTACGGTCCGCCTTCCCCGCCGACCGACCGGTGACCGTCCGGATCTCCGCCACCGACTGGGCCCCCGACGGGAACACCGAGCACGACGCGGTCGAGATCGCACGCGCCTTCGTCGCCCATGGCGCGGCGGCCGTCGACGTGTCGTCCGGCCAGGTCACCAAGGACGAGAAGCCCGCCTACGGCCGCTCGTACCAGACCCCGTTCGCCGACCGCATCCGGCACGAGGTCGCCGCTCCGGCGGGCGCGGCCGTGATCGCCGTAGGAGCGATCTCGTCGTACGACGACGTCAACTCGATCCTGCTGGCCGGCCGCGCCGACCTGTGCGCGCTCGGCCGCACGCACCTCTACAACCCGCAGTGGACCCTGCAGGCCGCCGCCGAGCAGGAGTACCGGGGCCCGGGTGCCGACTGGCCGACGCAGTTCGCGGCCGGCCGCCGCAAGCCGCCCACATCGCGGACGGACGCGATCCGCCCGCGTCTCGCGCTGCTGCGCGACACCCCCCGGGACGCCGTCCACCTGCGGTGGACTCCCGGCCGGGCGCCGGAATGAGCGGCCCCTACGGCGTCCACCGGGCCCGGGTGGAGTGGATCGACACGGACGCGGCCGGGATCTACCACAACACCACCGTCGTCCGGTTCGCCGAAGCGGCGGAGGCCGAGCTGATGCGCGCCTACGACATCCCGGGCTACTTCCCGGTGGCTCCCCGGGTGCGCTACGAGGTGGAGTTCGAGGCGTCCATCCGCTTCGGCGAGGAGATCGAGACGCGCGTCGAACTGATCCGTCTCGGCCGGTCCTCGATGACCTTCGGCTTCGAGGTGTGGCGCGACACCTCCGGCGAGAGGCCGCGCCTGCGTGCCGCCCGGGGTAGTTACGTCACCGTGCACGTCCCCGACAAGGAGACCGGCGGCAGCGCGCCCTGGCCGGCCGCCTGGCGCACGGCGCTGGGTGCGACCGATGTCTCCGAAGCTCACTGAAATACTACGATCGTGACGGCAAGCGACCTCGTAGACGACAGCCCGGGCCAGCCCGCACCGCCGCGATCCCTGATCGTGACGGTGTACGGCCTCTACGCGCGCGAGGTCGGCGGCTGGATCAGTGTCAGCACCCTCATCCGGCTGCTCGCCGAACTCGACGTCGACGCCCCGGCGGTCCGCTCGTCGATCTCCCGGCTCAAGCGCCGCGAGATCCTGGTGGCCGAGCGCCGGGACGGCCGCGCGGGCTACGCGCTCTCGCCGTACGCCCGTGCTGTCCTGGAGACCGGTGACCGGCGCATCTTCGAACGCAACGACGCCACCGACGAGGGCTGGGTCGTCGCCGTGTTCTCCGTGCCGGAGAGCGAACGGCAGCACCGCCACCAACTCCGGTCACGGCTGGCCTGGTTGGGCTTCGGCACGGTCTCGTCCGGGGTCTGGATCGCCCCGGCCCACGCGCTCGACGACACCCGCGACCACCTGCTCCGACACGGCCTGGACCAGTACGTCGACCTGTTCCGCGCCGACTATGTGGCCTTCGGTGACCCCGCCGAACAGGTGGGCCGCTGGTGGGACTTGGAAGCCCTCCAGAAGCTCTACGACGATTTCGTCACCGAGTTCACGCCCATGGCCGACCGCTGGTCCGGGGCCGGCCGGAGCAGGCGGTCGGAGCAGGAGGCGTTCATCGACTACGTCCATGTCCTCACGGCCTGGCGCAGGCTCCCCTACCTCGACCCGGGCCTACCCGGCACCCTCCTCCCCGCCACCTGGTCCGGCACCACCGCGGCCGACCTCTTCTCCACTCTCCGCCAGGCCCTCGCCGAACCGGCGCACGAGTTCGCCCGGCGCCTGCTGGACGAATCCCCTTGACCCGGCGGTGAGTTCACGCGCTCACTTGCCGAACGCCTGCCGGAACCGGTTGACGGTCTCGGCGGACACGCCGTTCGCGCCGCACATCGGGAGGACGCCGTCCTTGGCGGCCACGATGTAGCGCTCACCGTTCAGGAACGTCAGCCTCTCCGGCTGATCCGTGCCGCTGTCGAGCACCACCGTCTCCGTGCCACCGCCCTTCAGCCAGTACTCGACATGGAAGGTGACCATCTGCCCCTTGATGGAGGTGACCGTTCCTGCGAAGAGGGTCGGGTACCCGCGCAGCGTGTCGGGGCTGGGCTCCGCGCACTTCGCGTTGGCGGAGCCGCCCGCTGTGGTGAGAGTCAGGGGGCCGGCCGAGGTCGAGTGACCGTTGTCGTCGTTCGCCATGATTCCTCCGGCGATGCCGCCGCCGAGCATCAACAGAGCGGCGGCCGCCGCGAGTCCGAGGAGACGGCGGCGTCCCTGTCCCTCGATGGTCTTCGCGGGACGGCTCGTGCTGTCGGCGGCGGTCGCCGACGGGAGTGCGGTAGCGGTGTTCAAGGTGGCCTCCACAAGACGGTCGATGTCGGGCAGCGGAGCGTTCGGGGTCAGTGCGGGGTCCGCGGACTTCAGCAGCGCCAGCAGCTCGTCGTCGTTCACTGACTGCTCCTTCCTTCATCACTCTTGTGTCCGGCGTGTTCGGCATCCTTTCGCCCCAACTGTGCGGCGAGTTTCCTCTTCGCCCGGTGCAGCCGGATGCTCACCGCGTTGGGTGTCATCCCGGTCGCCTCCGCGATCTGACGCGGCGCCAGCCCCTCCCACGCCCACAGGCGCACCACCTCACGGTCCTGCTCCGCGAGGGCGTCGAGCGCGGCATGCATTTCGCCGTGATCGGCGGCGTCGGCGGGAGCCCGCTCCTGCGCCCGGCCCAGCCGCTCCACCAACCGGAGCCTGCGTCCATCGGCACGGCGGGCGTTCGCCAGACAGCCCCGCGCCACTCCGTAGCACCAGGGCAACACGTCATCGGGATCAGGACCGGGCCGGGAACCGGACATGGAGTCCGTTCCGAGCCCGGGGACGTCGTCGATACGACGCCACAGCACCAGCATCGTCTCCGACAGGACGTCCTCGACCAGGTCGACGCCCGTCCTTCGCAGCAAGTACCGGTGCAGCGGTTCCACCACCACGTGCGCCAGGCTCTCGAAGCGCGCCCGCCGCATCCGGCGCGCTTCCTGTTCCGTCATGGATTCCACAACCCGTACTGTCCGGCACCGGCCGGTTCCTTTCCGCACGACATCTTGTTTCACGCTACATGTAAGTACATAATGCCGTTATGCATAAGCGGGTTATGGATCCGACGCCCTCCCAGGCCTCGTCGGAGGACCTGATCATCGCCCTGGAGCGGATGGTCCGCTACGTCCGCCAGAGCGCCGTCACCGGTGGGCTGAGCACGGCCGCCTCCGCCGTCCTCGGACGCCTGGGACGTGAAGGCCCGTGCCGACTGACCGATCTGGCCCGGGCCGAGGGCGTCTCCCAGCCGAACATGACCCAGCTCGTCACCCGGCTGGAGCGCGCGGACCTGGTACGGCGCACCGCCGACCGGAGCGACGGCCGGGGCGTCCTGGTGGAGGTGACCGACACGGGTCTTGAGGTCTCCCGGCAGCGGCGCGCCGAACGCGCCCACGCCCTGCACCTACTCATCGAGGAGCTGACCGGCCCGGAACAGCGGGCGGTGCGAGTCGCCCTCCCGGCCCTGGCCAGAGCGATCGACACCCAGGAGGACAAGCACACATGAGCGCACCACACGGAACTGCCGCCAGCCCGTTCCGGCAGCCCAAGGCCGTCTGGGCCGTCGCGTTCGCCTGCGTCATCTCCTTCATGGGGATCGGGCTCGTCGACCCGATCCTGCCCGCCCTCGCCGACAGCCTGCACGCGACGCCGAGCCAGGTCTCCCTGCTGTTCAGCAGCTATCTGATCGTGACGGCGGTGGCGATGCTGTTCGTGGGCTGGTTCTCCAGCCGCTTCGGCGCCAAGCGCACCCTCGTCGTAGGCCTCGCGGTCATCGTGGTCTTCGCCGCCCTGGCCGGCACCTCCGGCTCCATCAACGGCATCGTCGGCTTCCGCGCGGGCTGGGGGCTGGGCAACGCCCTGTTCATCGCCACGTCGTTGGCCGTCATCGTGGCCTCCGCCAGCGGCGGATTCGGTGGCGCGATCATCCTGTACGAGACCGCGCTGGGTCTCGGCATCGCCGTAGGACCGCTGCTCGGCGGCGAGTTGGGCGGCATCAGTTGGCGCGGCCCGTTCTTCGGCGTCGCGGTCCTCATGACCATCGCGCTCGTCGCCACCGCCCTGTTCGTGCCGAGCCTCCCCAAGCCGGAACGTGTCACCTCACCCCTCGCACCCCTCAAGGCGCTGCGCCACCGCGGCCTGCTGACGATGGGCATCATGGCCCTGCTCTACAACTGGGGCTTCTTCACCATGCTGGGCTACGCGCCCTATCCCATGGAACTGAGCGCCCATCAACTCGGCCTCGTCTTCACCGGCTGGGGCCTGCTCGTCGCCGCGTTCAGCGTCTTCTTCGCCCCACGCCTACAAGCCCGTTACGGCACCGCGCCCGTCCTGTACGCCAACCTGGTCGGCCTCGGCGCCGTGATGGCGGTGATCGCCGCGGGCGTGGCCACGCCGACCGTGGTCATCGTGGCGGTCATCGTCTCCGGAGCCTTCATCGGGATCAACAACACCTTGACCACCCAGGCCGTCATGCTCGTCTCGCCCGTGGAGCGACCCGTGGCCTCCTCCGCGTACGGCTTCCTGCGCTTCATCGGCGGCGGCCTGGCCCCGTACGTGGCCGGCAAACTCGCCGACGCGACCGACCTGAGCGTCCCCTTCTATCTGGGCGCGGCGACCTTCCTGCTCGCCATCCCGGTCCTCGCCAGCGGCCACCGCCTGCTCCGCGAGGCCGAGCAGGGCGTCAGCGAGGGCGAGTCCGTCACCCCCGCCCTCATGCCCGTCGGCAAGGTCCCGAACCGGAGCACATCCCCGGTCATCGTCGCCGTCGCCGCTCATGACCGGGCCCCCGCCATCGTCGACGCGGCGGCCCGGCTCGCCCGCGACACGCAGAGCCCGCTGGAGGTCGTCCACGTCCAACTGATCGCCGTCGTGGAGGAACAGGCCACCGACACCGAAACACCCGACCAGGCCCGCGCCGCCGTGACCGCCCACCTCGACCGCCTCGCCCGGCAGGGCATCGCGGCGACCGGTCAGATCCTCACCACCGTCGGCGACCACGCCGCAGCCGGCCGCGTACTGGCCCGCCACGCCACCGACACGGACGCCCGCGTCATCGCCGTCGGCCGCTCACCGCACGGCCCCGTCACCCAGTTCGCGGAAGGCAGCCTCACCACCGCCCTCACCCACGCGGCCACCTGCACGGTCGTCCTCGTCGACCCTGACAGGGCACCTCGCCCGCTCACGTCCGCGACTCTGTCGGCGCTGCGCGACGGCGCGGCCTGAGGGTCCCTCGTGTACTCGTGCTGGTCGAGGGCGCTTGTCGTACCTCAGGCAGAGAGGTCGCCGGCCGTGCGGTGCCGGCAGTACCGCAACGCAAGCGGGACATGGACGAGACGGTCCTGCCCGCGGACTATCAGTCGCGCGGTGTGCCCTGGACATCCGCGCTCGGCGACGGCGGGCCGATCCAGTTCGATCCCCGCACGTCCAGCCGCTTGCCGTAGTCCTCGCCGGGCAGCGGTTCCGTGCGCTCGGGACCGGCTCGCAACCCGTCCAGCAACAACCTCAGATAGCGCCGCCACAGCTCCGGCTCTCCACTCCGCTCGGTCACCGCGGCCAGCATCTGCTGGATCACGACCAGGTCCCAGGGCTCCACGTCCGCGCGCAGAACACCCTGTCGCTTGGCTCGCTCGACCACGAGATCGACGTTTCGCCTGATCTGTTCCCGGTGTCGTAGCCCCGCCGGCACCGCGCGGTCGCTGTGGAGCACGACCTCGCGCAGGCCACGGTCGAGTGCCTGCAGTTCGGCCACGCGCTCCAGACCGACCGTCAGCCCGCGCCAGGCGTCGGCGTCCTCCGCCCCCTCCCGGGTGGCTTCCTCGACGCGGGCGAACATGTCGTCGACCAACTCGTCGATCAGGGCCTGCTTGTTGGGGAAGTGGCGATAGGCCGTCCCCACGCCGAGCCCCGCATGGCGGGCGACATCGTCCAGGGTCGCCCTCAGACCGTGATCGCGGAACACCTCTCGGGCGGCGGCGAGCAGCTTGCCGCGGTTCGCCTCGCGGTCGCGCCGTGGCCTGGGCGCACGGCCCTCACCGGTCTCACCGGATGCGGAGGGAGTCGCCACGCGGGGATCTCACTTTCATCAGAGGCCCTGATCGTCCCGGCCATCGTATGACCGCACCACCCACCCTAACCGGAGATCGAATCTCCATTTTATGTTACGGTGCCGCTCAGTGAAACGGAGATGTCATCTCCGGATTCATCTTCACACGACACGACAGCGGCAGGAGAAGACGCGATGCACGGACACGACGCGGTTGCGGGCCATGACCAGAGGAAGCAAGGGCGACGGGCTCGACACCCGAGGCGGATCGCCGCCCTGGCCGCGGTCACCCTGGTGGCCGGTCTCGGTCTGACCGGCTGCGGGTCGGACGAGCCTGCGGCCGGATCGTCCGCCACGTCGGCATCGGCGTCGGCCTCCGCGTGTCCGACCTCCGACCCGGGAGGCACCGGAGGGACAGCATCGAGTGGCGCCTCCACAGGCACACCCAGCGGCATACCGTCCGGCGGCTCGAACGGTGGGGGCCTGAAAATCGTCGAGGCGAAGACGATCAAGAAGATCGACAACAGCACGAGCACGGTGATCGACCCCAACGGTCCGGCGATCACCTGTGACACGTCGGCGGTGAGGACGACCGACGACATCACCTACTCCTCACCGACCACCCACGGCAAGAAGACCGACCTGAAGCTCGATATCCAGGTGCCCAAGTCCTCGGGCAAGAAGCCGCTGGTGATCTACCTGACCGGCGGCGAATGGGTCCTGGCGGAACGGACCGGCAACCTCGATCAGCGCACGTACATCGCCGACCAGGGGTACGCGGTCGCCAGTGTCCAGTACCGCACCACGACCAGCGGTGCCACCTACAAAGACGCCCTCGCCGACGTCAAGTCCGCCATCCGCTACCTGCGCGCCAACGCCGACACCTACGGGATCGACACGGACCACGTCTACGTATGGGGCCAGTCGGCGGGCGGATACCTGGCGGCCATGACCGGTGTCACAAACGGCGACAAGGCGTACGACGTCGGCGACCACCTCGACCAGAACAGCAAGGTCCAGGGCGTGGTGGACGAGTTCGGTCCCGCCAACCTGTCGGAGATCGCCTCCGACTACGACCAGGCCGCCAAGGACAGCAACTACGCGGCGGGCAACTCGGCCGCGCAATGGGTCTACGGCCCCGGGACGACCAAATCCATCAAGGCGTACACCAGCCAGATGGCCGCCGCCGACCCGGCCACCCACATCTCCTCCTCGACGCCGCCCTTCCTTCTCCTGCACGGCAGCGCCGACCCGCTGGTCTCGCCCAGCCAGACGCTGAACCTGTTCACCGCCCTCAAGGACAAGGGCGTCGACGCCAAGCGCGTCGTACTCACCGGCGCCGGCCACGGCGACCTGAGCATCCCGACCAACTCCGGCGCCTCACCGAGCGCTTCCTCCGGCGCCGAAGCCCCGTCCGGCGGCGCCGCGAAGCCCTGGTCCACCAAGAAGACGATGGGCTACATCACGAACTTCCTCGCAGGGCACATCGGTTAGACGCGGGCCGGCGCTGGAGCAGCCCCGCGGGCCGCCACAGGGCGAAGGCCAGGCCGAGACCTAGCGGGAACTGCGGCAACTGCTGGATCACCGGAGGCCCGGACCTGGCCCCCCGCCTGAGCGGGGCACCGCCCTGCGGATCGACGGTGACCGTGCGAACCACCGAATCTGTCGGACCCTGACGTGTTCGGTACGCCCGTGCTGGTGCAGTGCCCGCTGCTCCATCTCCAGGCTCTGCAGGATCAGCACCCCGAAGAGGCACATCAGCGCCAACGTTGCGCCGGTGTTTCGGCACCATACCCAAGGGACCCGAACCTCGGCGAACTCGTCGCCTACGTCGGCCACCGCTGACGCACAACACGCACAGGCACAGAAAGCACTCATTACGTCAGCAGTTACGGGTGTATGTCACAGCGGAGAAACAGACTGACCGGGGCGGCCTGAAAAGCTCTTCCCGGGGCACTCGGTTCTTCGCGGTGCCGATGGGTGCCGTTCCCCGAACGAAAGGGAATGCCGTGTACATAGGTCTGGGTACCATTGTCGTCATCATTGTCATCGTCGCCATCGTCATGATGTTGCGCCGCGGCTGACTCTTGCTCCTCGTCGTTGCATGGTCAGATCGTGAAGTGGTCGGGGTCGGCGGCCTTCCAGTCGGCGGCCCAGTCGGAGGGCGGCTCAAGGAGCAGTTGTCCTGGAGCCAACCAGTTGTAGAGCACGTCGTAGGAGCGCACGGTCTGTGGGTCGATACGGCGCCACAGCATGTGCGGATGGAGTTGCGCGGGTTCGGTGACTCCCATGGAGGCCATGATCTGCAGTGCGCTGTCGACGGTGGCCTTCTGGAGGCGCCGCACCCGCGCGGCCTTGTCGTCGACGTCCAGTGCGCGGGCTCGTCGCGGGTCCTGGGTGGTGACGCCGACGGGGCAGGTGTTGGTGTGGCAGCGCTGAGCCTGGATGCAGCCGACCGCGAACATCATGGCGCGGGCCGCGTTGCCGTAATCGGCGCCCTGGATCAGGCGTTTGACGAGGTCAGTCCCGGTGGCGATCTTGCCGCCGGCGCCGATCCGGACGCGGTCCCGCAGGCCCGCGCCGACCAGGGCGTTGTGCACGGTCATCAGACCTTCGGTGAGTGGTGTACCGACGTGGTCGGCGAATTCGAGCGGTGCCGCGCCTGTGCCGCCCTCCGCGCCGTCGACGATGATGAAGTCGGGTGCGGTGCCCTCCTCGATCATCGCCTTGCACACCGCGAGGAACTGGCGCCGTGAACCGACGCACAGCTTGAAGCCGGCCGGCTTGCCGCCGGACAGCTCCCGCATCCGCGCGATGAAGCGGACGAGTTCACGAGGCGTGGAGAACACCCGGTGATAGGGCGGTGAGATCACCGTCTCTCCCTCGGGGACGTCCCGCACCCGGGCGATCTCCGCGTTCACCTTGGCCCCGGGCAGCACACCTCCGATACCGGGTTTGGCGCCCTGCGACAGCTTGAGCGACACACACTTGACGCTGTCGGCCGACGCCTTCTCGGCGAATTCCCCGGGGTCGAAGTCCCCGTCCCGGGTCCGGCAGCCGAAGTAGCCGGTGCCGATCTCCCAGACCAGGTCGCCGCCCGCGCGCAGGTGGTACTCCGACAGCCCGCCCTCGCCGGTGTCGTGTGCGAAACCGCCTGCCGCGGCCCCCTGGTTGAGGGCCAGTACGGCGTTGGCCGACAGCGAGCCGAAGCTCATCGCGGAGATGTTCAGCAGGGCCATGTCGTAGGGCCGGGTACAGTCCGGGCCCCCGATCCGCACGCGCGGCGGGTGCTCGGGCACCGGGCGGGGCGCCATCGAGGGGACCAGGTACTCGTAGCCAGCCTGGTACACGTCGCGTTCGGTCCCGAACGGCTCCTCGGCGGCGGTGCCCTTGGCCCGCTCGTAGACGATGCTGCGGACGTCCCGGTCGAAGGGCCGTCCGTCGAAGTTCCGCTCGACGAAGTACTGCTGCAGTTCGGGGCGGATGCGTTCCAGCAGGTAGCGGGCGTGCCCGAGCACCGGATAGTTGCGCAGCACCGAGTGCCGCCGCTGGGTCAGGTCCCAGACACCGATCGCACCGAGTACGGCGAGCGGTACGGCCGCCGTCCACCACCAGGGCGACACCACGACGGCCAGAGCGGCCGTCGCGAGGGCGGCGCCTACGACCACCGCAATCATTCCGGTTCTCAACATTCCCTCCTAGTAACCCGCGTGGCCTGTCGCATGCGCGAGGCCAGAAAACATCCGCATGTCATACGGCAGAGCGGGTATGACGGTCTTTCGGAAAGGTGAATCGTGATATTGGATCGCGTTGAAGTCGAAATTTAAAATTGTGTGGGAACGAAAACGGTGGGAACTCGCTCCACCGAGGGACGCCCACCGAAATACCGGACGGGCTTCTTCGGTGTTCATTCACTACAAGGGGAGGTTTCGCATGACGGACAACATGTGGGGTTATCAGGCCGAGGCGGGCCACCAGACAGGAATGGACCTGACCGGCTTCAAGGTCGAGGCGAGCGACGGCTCGATCGGCAAGGTCGACAAGCACTCCGAGGATGTCGGAGCCGCGTACATCGTCGTCGACACCGGTGTGTGGATCTTCGGCAAGCAGGTTCTGCTGCCTGCCGGTGTCATCTCGTCCATCGATGTCGCCGAGCGGACGGTCCACGTCGGTCGCACCAAGGAGGAGATCAAGAACTCCCCCGAGTTCGACAAGGACAAGCACATCGGTGACCCCGGCTACCACGAGCAGGTCGGCGGCTACTACGGAGAGCACCGAGCCTGACCGCTACTCCACGGCCCACAGGGGCGGGCACCGGCGTTCTGCCGGTGCCCGCCCTTCGCCGTACGGGCCGACCGCCGACGCCGTGATCGGGTCCGGCTACTCATCCGGCGGCGCGACGAGGCCGCCCAACGACCCGTGCAACTCCCCCTGCTGCGAACGGCGTTGGCGGTAGGCCGCCGCGTTGGCCCGCCCGCCGCAGGTCGACTTGTCGCACCAACGGCGGCTTCCGGACCGGGAATGGTCGACGAACAGCCGTGTGCACCGCGCGTCCGCGCACGCCCGGATGCGTCGGTGATCGGGGCCGCCCAGCAGGACGCACGCCTGATGCGCGACGGTGGCCAGGGCCTGGTCGACGTTGCCGCGCCACACCGCGTGGCCCAACTCCCCCAGCACCGGGGTGACTTGCTTGCCGCCCGCCGTCCTGCTGATGAGCCGCAGGTCTCCGGCGCGGGGTTGCCGCTCCAGCGGATTCGCGGACGCCGTGCGGTAGATGGCCTCGCGCAGCTCCCGCGTCCGCTCGACATCGGCCTCGCCGACGCGCCCGGCCATGTCCACCAGCCCTGCCTGTTCGATCCACGCGGCCAAGTCCCGCGGACCGGCGAGCAGTTCGATCGGGTATGTGCTGCGCCACGTCAGCGTGGCGGCCAGGTCCAGGGCCAGATGGCCGCTGACGAAAGTGAACTCCACCGAAGCAGTGTCGCTCACCCCGGCATACATCGACAAGATCGTGGAATCAGACCCTTGACCGATGACGCTACGGACCAGACGGGCAGGATTCCGATGGCCAACGCCCCCGTCGCCGCGCCCACGGCCTGCTATCTCGGCGTCGCCGTACCGGCGCGTCTGGCCGACGAGGGAGCGCGCGTCGCACTCGTTCTGCTGGCCTTGGCACGTGAACACAGCGCGCGCCTCGGCGGCCTCCTGGTCGCCGCGCTGATGGTGCCTCATGTGGTCGCGGCTCCGGTGGCCGGTGCTCTCGCCGACCGGGTCCGCCACCGCAGACTGTTCCATGCTCTGGGCCTGGCCGCCTACGGCACCGGCCTGGCCGCGACCGCATGGGCGCTGGGCCGTCTGCCCACGGCCCTCGTCCTGCTCCTCGTCCTCGCGGCCGGCTGCTGCGCCCCCTTGGTCACCGGAGGACTCACCAGCCTGCTCGCCGAGCTCCTCCCCGAGCGGGCCCTCACCCGCGCCTTCAGCATCGACTCCACCACCTACAACCTGGCGGGCATCCTCGGCCCCGCGCTGGCGGCGATGCTGGCCACCACCATCGGACCGGGCGCGGCGCTCTTCGCCCTCGGCGCGGCAGCGCTGACCGGCGCTTCCGCCGTAGCCCTGCTGCGGCTGCCCGTCCGCTCTGCCGCCCGGCACCGTAGCGGTGCGCTGGGACCTGCCGTGCTCGTGGCCGGTGCCCGGGAGATCGTGCACAACTCACCGCTGAGGTCGGTGACTTGGGCCAGCAGCATCGGCCAGATCGGCATCGGGGCCCTGCCCATCGTCGCGGCCCTGCTGGCCGACGAACGCCACGCCGGCTGGGCGGCGGGCGGCCTGATGACCGCTTTCGCCGCCGGCGCGATGGCGGGCTCTCTCACCTACGCCGTCAAACCGTGGACCCGCACCCGGCCCGAACGGGTCGTACTGCTGTGCCTGCCCCTCACCGCGCTCCCCCTGGCCCTGGCCGCCTGTGTGCCCGGGATGGTACTGACCACGGCACTGTTCGCCATCGCGGGCTGGACGACCGGCCCGCTGTTCAGCGCCCTGCTCACCGCCCGCGAACGGTACGCGCCACCAGAGCTGCGCACACAGGTCTTCACCCTCGGCGCCGGCCTGAAGAGCACGGCGGCCGCGGCCGGAGCGGCCGGAATCAGCGCCCTGAGTGCATGGGGCGCCGCACCCCTGCTGGGCATGGCAGCCGGCGCACAGATCCTGGCGGCAGGCTTCGGGGCCGCGCTGCTGACGCACGCGCCGGGGCGTACCCGGCGAAGGGGCCGAAAGCCCGGCGGTGTCGTCCCGGACGACGTGTCAGGAGAACACTCCGCCCCAAGGACGCCACGCAACTGACGGCGCCCCTGCCGTTAGACCGCCCGTCAGCCGTGTCAACACCCTTGCGCGCACGGGTCTTCACGCTCGGCGCCGGCCTGAAGAACACGGCGGCCGCGGCCGGAGCGGCGGAAAACCCGGCGATGCCCTCTGTGACGTCGTGTCAGGAGACGCTCCGCTCCGAGGACTCCACCGAACTGAGGACGCCCACTGCCGACCAACCGCCCCTCAGCCGTACCAACACCCCAGCGCATCAACACATTTAGGTGGCTTGCGTAGGGTGTCGCACCGATCGCGGCGCGCTCATGTCGAGCAGGAGCAGGGCGTCGTGGTCGGGGGTGCCCGGTTCCGCGGTGTAGACGCCGATGCGCTGGCCGGGGCTGCCTTCGACGTGCAGGGACTGGGAGGTGAGGGTGATCGTGCCGACCTGGGGGTGGTGGAAGGTCTTGTCGATGGGTTTGCGTCCGGTCACCTCGTAGCGCTCCCAGAGACCGGCGAAGTCCGGGCTTTTGAGGAGGAGTTCACCGACGAGGTTGGTCAGATCGGGGGCGTCGGGGGCGGTGCCGGCGACAGCGCGCAGACGGGCGACACAGGCGGTGATCTGCCGGTCCCAGTTGTCCGCGAAGAGCTCGCGGGCCGCGGGGTGCAGGAAGAAGTAGCGGGCCAGGTTGCGGTGCTTGGCCGGCCAGTCGTCCAGGCCGGCGAAGAGGGCGAGGCCGCCGGAGTTCCAGGCGAGCAGGTCCATGCTGCGGCTGATGACGTACGCCGGGTTGGGGCGGAGGGATTCCAGCAGCAGCTTGAGATGGGGGCGCACTGTGCGGCTGGGCGCCGGCGGTGGTTCGCCGACGTAACGGGCGGCGCGGGCGGCGAGTTCACGCAGGTGCTGGTGCTGCTGGTCGTCCATGTGCAGGGCGCGGGCGAGTGCGTCGAGGACGGCGGGGCTGGGGCGGGTCTCCTTGCCGCGCTCCAGGCGCACGTAGTAGTCGATGCTGATGCCGGCGAGGGTGGCCAGCTCCTCGCGGCGCAGACCGGGCGTGCGGCGGATGCCGGTACCGACGGTGAGGCCGACGTGGTCGGGGCTGGTCTGGGTGCGGCGGGCGCGCAGGTAGCGGCCCAGCTCGGCGCCCTCGCTGTGCGCGCTCTCGGATGGCATGACTCCAGTCTCACCCGACCGGTAACTGCCGCGCGGCCACGAGGGAGGCCCTGTCATTACCCCCGAAGATCCCGCCCTGCCGCGGCGACGCCGTCCGAGCGAGAGTGAAGGGGCAGGACGCCGAGGCCCCTCCCCCACACCACCGGAGTGAGGGCGCTGGGCGTCACCACGGAACGGAGAGGGTGGAATGCGTTACATCAAGCTGCGTGACCTGGAGGTTTCCCGGATCGGCCTCGGGGCGATGGGTATGTCTCACGCCTACACCGGCTCCGGCACCGGCACCGGCACCGATGAGGCCGAGTCGATCAGGACCGTGCACCGGGCGCTGGAGCTGGGCGTCACGCTCATCGACACCGCCGAGATCTACGGCCCTTACACCAACGAGGAGTTGTTGGGCCGGGCGTTGCAGGGGCGCCGGGACAAGGTGGTGCTGGCCACGAAGTTCGGCCTGGTCTCGCACGCCGGCGACGGGGCCTGGAAGCTGGACTCCGGCCCGGCGAACATCCGTACCGCCGTCGAGGGCTCCCTGAAGCGGCTCGGCACCGACCACATCGACCTCTACTACCAGCACCGGGTGGACCCGGACACCCCGATCGAGGAGACCGCCGGCGCGGTCGGCGAGCTGATCGCCGAGGGCAAGGTGCGCGCCTTCGGTCTCTCGGAGGCCGGCCCGGAGACGATCCGCCGCGCGCACGCCGTCCAGCCGGTCACCGCGGTGCAGTCGGAGTACTCGCTGTGGACCCGCGGTATCGAGGACCGCGTCCTGCCCGTCCTGCGGGAACTGAACATCGGCCTGGTGCCGTTCTCACCGCTGGGCCGGGGTTTTCTGACGGGCACCGTGCGCTCCACCGACCAGTTCGACGCCTCGGACTTCCGGCGCGACAACCCGCGCTTCAGCGGCGAGAACTTCCGGCGCAATCTCGCGATCGCCGACGAGGTGCAGGCCCTGGCCACCGAGGTCGGTGCCACACCGGCCCAGGTCGCGCTGGCCTGGCTGCTCGCCCAGGGCGACGACATCGCCCCGATCCCCGGCACCAAGCGGGTCGGCCGCGTCGAGGAGAACACCGCCGCCGACGCGATCACGCTCACCTCGGACCAGCTCGACAGGCTCAGCAGCCTGCCTCCCGCCGCGGGCGACACCCACACCGAGGCCCAGGCACGGATGCTCGAACGCTGATCAACCGCACCTCTCGGCACAACCCCCGTTTGGAGTAGTTCCTCTCATGCGTGCAGCAGTGATGTACGGAGCCGGAGACGTCCGCGTCGAAGACCGGCCCGACCCGAAGATCGTCAAGCCGACGGACGCGGTGGTGCGCACGGTGGCCGCGTGCGTGTGCGGCAGCGACCTGTGGCCGTACCGTTCGATGCCGGCCACCGGAACCGGCCGCCCCATGGGGCACGAGTTCCTCGGCGTCGTCGAGGAGACCGGCGCGGAGGTGGCCGGACTGAAGGCCGGTGACCTGGTCGTCGCCCCGTTCACCTACAGCGACAACACGTGTGACTACTGCGCCGAGGGCCTGCACATCTCCTGTCGCAACGGCGGCCGGTACGGCTTCGACGGAGTCGACGGCGGGCAGGGCGAAGCCGTCCGCGTCCCGTACGCGGACGGCACCCTGGTCAAACTGCCGGTGGCCGCCGACTCCGCGCTGCTGCCCTCTCTACTGGCCCTCTCGGACGTGATGACCACCGGCCACCACGGCGCGGTCACCGCCGGCGTCGGCCGCGGCGACACGGTGCTGGTCGTCGGGGACGGCGCGGTCGGCCTGTGCTCGGTGATCGCCGCCGGGCGCCTGGGTGCCGAGCGCATCGTGCTCGCCGGCCGCCACGAGGCACGCACCGACCTGGGCCGTGCGTTCGGGGCCACCGATGTCGTCGCCGAACGGGGCGAGGAGGGCATCGCCCGGATCCGCGAACTGACCGGCGGTGTGGGCAAGGTGATCGAGGCGGTCGGCACCCTCGAGGCCCTGGACACCTCCCTCGGCGCGGTTCGGGACGGCGGCGTCATCAGCCGCCTGGGCGCACCGCAGTACGAGCAGGGGCCGATCGGCCGGCCCCCCTTCATGCGCAACATCACCCTGACCGGGGGCGCCAGCCCCGCCCGCGCCTACATCGAGCACCTGCTGCCCGACGTCCTGGACGGCACCATCAACCCCGGCCGCGTCTTCGATCAGCCCTTCACCCTCGACCGGACACCGGACGCCTACCGGGCCATGGCCGACCGCAAGGTCCTGAAGGCCCTCATCACGCCGTGACGGCCCCGGCCGCCAAAGCAGCTCCGGTTCATCGACGGGCTGCCGCGCGAACGTCCTATACGTGGTAGCCCCTGGCGGAACCGGCCCGTGAACGGTTTCCCGCCAACGACCACTCCCGCCCCCGGCCTGTCGCGGGAGTGGACGACGGGGCCTCGCGAACACGAGCCAGCCGGACGCCCCGTCAGGCGCGGCCGACCGCGTAACGGCGCACGCCGTAAACGCCCGCCCCCGCCGCGATCACAGCGGCTCCGGCGAGAACGGAGGCGCGGGGCAGGGCGAAAGCCAGGACCAGGCAGCCGGCCAGGCCGATGACCGGCACGATGCGGGCCGGGCGCCCCTCGGCCGGGGACAGGGTCCAGGCGGAGGCGTTGGCGATCGCGTAGTAGGTCAGCACCCCGAAGGAGGAGAAGCCGATCGCGCCGCGCACGTCCGCCGTGGCGGCCAGGACCGCGACGACCGCGCCGACGGCGAGTTCGGCGCGGTGCGGTACCTGGAAGCGGGGGTGGACGGCGGCCAGCGCATGCGGCAGGTGCCGGTCGCGGGCCATCGCCAGGGTGGTGCGCGAGACGCCGAGGATCAGAGCGAGCAGCGAGCCGAGCGCCGCGACCGTCGCACCGGCCCGCACGACCGGGGTCAGGCCCGGCACGCCCGCCGCGCGTACGGCCTCGGCGAGCGGGGCGGTGCTGTGGGCGAGCCGCCCGGGGCCAAGGACCAGCAGGACGCAGACGGCGATCGCCGCGTACACGACCAGGGTGATGCCGAGCGCCAGCGGGATGGCGCGGGGAATGGTCCTCCGCGGGTCGCGGACCTCCTCGCCGAGGGTGGCGATACGCGCGTACCCGGCGAAGGCGAAGAACAGCAGCCCCGCGGCCCGGAGGACCCCGCCGAATGAGGCGTCGGCGCCGATGTCGAGGCGGGCCGCGTCCGTCGAGGCGGAGGTGAGGCAGGCGACGATCACTGCGGCAAGCACCACCAGGACAACGGCGACGATTCCCCGCGTCAGCAGTGCGGACTTGTGCACCCCGGCGTAGTTCACCGCGGTCAGCGCCACCACCGCCGCCACCGCGACCGCGTGCGTCTGGCCGGGCCACAGATAGGAACCGACGGTCAGGGCCATCGCGGCGCAGGACGCCGTCTTGCCGACCACGAAGCCCCACCCGGCCAGGTAGCCCCAGAACTCGCCGAGCCGCTCCCGGCCGTAGACGTAGGTTCCGCCGGACCGCGGGTAGCGCGCGGCCAGTCGTGCGGAGGAGGTGGCGTTGCAGTAGGCGACCACCGCCGCGAACGCCAGGCCGAGGAGGAGGCCGGATCCGGCCGCCGTGGCGGCGGGGGCGAGAGCGGCGAAGATCCCGGCCCCGATCATCGAGCCGAGCCCGATCACCACGGCGTCGAAGACCCCCAGGCGCCGCTCAAGCTCCCCGGTATCACCGGCAGCCGACGACCCGTTCATGGCCAACCCTCCCGCGCATAACACACCCGAGTGCCCAAGTCTGGCCGAATACTGGCCATTTGTGCCCAGGGACTTGCCGACGCCTTGACGATCCGTTCCCTACCCGTTCAACCAGCCACCTGTGCCTGTGTTGTGTGCCGCCCCTAACGTCCCTGAGGGTTTCGAAGGAAGGCACTCATGGACGCACTCTTCGCGGTCCGGGCTCGCGGCATCACCAAGTGCTTCGGCGACATCGTCGCACTCGACGGTGTCGACCTGGATGTGACGCAAGGTCAGATCCACGGCCTGGTCGGACCGAACGGTGCCGGCAAGACGACACTGCTCGGCCTGCTGCTGGGGCTGGCCGTCCCCGACGGCGGACGGCTGGAGATCCTGGGCACACCGGTCGAGCGGGCGCTCGCCGCTCCCGACGGTGTCGCCGGTTTCGTGGACGCGCCCGGTCTCTACCCCTCGCTCACCGCCCGGCAGAACCTCGCCGCGCTGGCCGCGCTCCGCGGCCTCGACGCGGGGACGGCGGGCATCGACGACGTGCTCGGCGAGGTCGGGCTCACCGATGTCGCCGACGACAAGACCCGCGGCTTCTCCCTCGGCATGCGCCAGCGACTCGGACTCGCCTCCGCACTGCTCACCCGCCCCCGGCTGCTCGTGCTCGACGAGCCGTCCAACGGCCTCGATCCGGCGGGCAAGAGACATGTGCACGGTGTCCTCACCCGGCTGGCCTCGGAGGGAACCGGCGTGGTGCTCTCCAGCCACCGTATGGACGACCTGGAGGCCCTGTGCTCCGAGGTCACCATCCTCGCCACCGGACGGATCGTCTTCTCCGGCCCGCTGAGCAAGTTGGCCGCCGAGAACCGTGAACTCGACTACCGGCTGCGCACCTCCGACCCCGGGACCGCGCGCCGGGTCGCCGCCGACACGCCGGGCATCCGGATCGTCGACGACAGCGGCGTACGGCAGGACGCCGACGTGCTCGTCGTACGCGCGCTGACACCCGCCCTCGACGAACTCGTCGCCAAGGTCGTGCGGTCGGATGTCGCGGTGCGCGAACTCGCCCCCGTCGTATCGCCGTTGGAAGCCGCGTTCCTCGCCCTGACCGAGCAGCAGGAGGCCGGCCGATGACCGCGACCGCAGCCCAGGTCCGCGTCGCCCCCGCCCGCCTCGTCCCGGTCTCGCGCGGCTACCGCTTCGAACTGGTCAAGCTGGTCTCGCAGTGGCGGATCCGGCTGCTGGTGCTCGCCTGCTGGATCGCGCCGGCGCTCTTCGTCGCCGGGGTCAGCCAGCAGAGCACGCTCCCCTCCGACACCCTCTTCGGCCGCTGGATGCACGCCACCGGGTGGGCCGGACCGCTGGTGATCCTCGGTTTCGCGGGCACCTGGGCGCTGCCGCTGCTGACCTCGGTGGTCGCCGGTGACGTGTTCGCCGCCGAGGACCGGCTGGGCACCTGGCGGCATCTGCTGGTGGCGGTCCGTTCGCCCACCCGGATCTTCGTGGCGAAGGTACTGGCCAGCCTCACCGTCATCCTGCTGCTGGTGGCCGGTCTCGCCGTCTCCAGCGCGGTCGGCGGGCTGCTGGCGGTCGGCAACCAACCCCTGGTGGGACTGGACGGGCACCAACTGGCGCCCGGAGACGCGGCCTTCCACGTCCTGCTCGCCTGGGTCGCGGTCCTCGCCCCGACCCTCGCGCTCGCCGCGATCGGACTGCTCGGCTCGGTCGCGCTCGGCCGCTCCCCGATGGGCCTGCTGCTGCCTCCGATCGTCGCGCTCGCGATGTCGGTCGCCCAGATGCTGCCGCTGCCCGTCTCCGTGCGCCTGGCGCTGCCCACCTACGCCTTCATCTCCTGGAACGGCCTGTTCACCAGCCCGTCCCAGCTCGCCCCGCTCCTGATCGCCGTCGCGGTCAGCCTGGCGTGGGCCGTGCTCGCGACCGTCCTGGCCCATGTGCTGCTCGTACGGCGCGACTTCACCAACCCGGCCTACGACGGCTCCGGGCGCCGCGCGATCACCCTCGGCGTGCTGCCGCTGGCCCTGCTGACCGCCGTCACCGTCGGCGCGGTCGCCGTGGCCACCCCGTCGACGGGCTCCGGCATCGAGCAGGACAAGGTGCAGAAGTCCCTCGCCACGGTGTTCGGCCACCTCTACCGACTGCAGACGCGGCAACTCCACCGACCCGCCGTCACCGAGGCGCAGTTGCGCGCCACGGCGGCATGCACCAAGAGCGACGGCCAGGCCGCCCAGGAGGGCGCGGGCAACGACTGGCGTTGCGTAGTGAGCTGGCACCTTCCCGGGGTCGCGGTCACCGGGACGGCCATCTACCAGCTCGACATCACCTCGGACGGGCGGTTCGTGGCGGACGGCGACGGTCCCAAGGAAGTGAACGGCTACTTCCTGGCACGGACTTCGACCGGAGACGCCCCGAATCCGCTGTGGCAGTTCGACGGCAACGTCGATCTGCTCGACACCCACTGAAGGGAACCACTCCGTGCAGGTAACACGCCAGCGTCGGATCAACGAGAAGAATCACGTCAACCTCTTCGGCAGACGCGTCGGGCGCCGCGCCATGCAGGTGACCGCGGGCATCACCGTCGCCCTCGGTGTCACGGGCACCGCGGTCGCCTCGACCTACCAGTTCGGTACCCAGCAGGTCGGCCAGACCACCGCCAACGGCCAGGTCGTCTCCGCCGACCAGTACATCAAGCCCTACGGCAGCCGCACGGTCATCAACGACGGCAAGATCATGTCGTCGACGGTCAGCCCGGACGGCACCCACCTCGCGGCCTCCATCGCCGACGGTGACGCGTCGCTGGTCGTCATGGACCTCGCGACCGGTCAGGTCAAGCAGAAGGTCGGCACCAACGCGGCGGACGACCTGCGTATCAGCACCGCCGCGGTCGGCCAGGAGGGCCCGACCTACTCGCCCGACGGCAAGCAGCTCTGGCTCGGACAGGCCAACGGCTACACCAAGTTCACCGTCAACGCCGACGGCACCCTCGCCAACCCGACGGCCGTGACGATCGCGGCCGACGGCACGAAGCAGGCGCTGGTGGGCGCGGCCGTATTCTCGGCCGACGGCTCCACCGTGTACTCCGCGGTCAACGGTCAGAACAAGGTGGTCGCCATCGACGCGGCCACCGGAACCATCAAGCAGACATGGGCCGTTGGCAACGCACCGCGCGGACTCGCCCTGGTCGGCGGCAAGTTGTACGTCAGCAACGAGGGCGGACGTCCGGCCAAGGCCGGCGACACCACCATCAACTCCTACGGCACCGACGTCGTGGCGAACCCGAAGACGGGCGCCGCCACCACCGGTACCGTCAGCGTGATCGACACCGCGAACCCGGCCGCCGCCGTGGGCACCATCGCCGTGGGCCTGCACCCGACCGCCGTGTACGCGAGCAAGGGCGCGGTGTTCGTCACCAACACCGCCGACAACAACGTGTCGGTCATCGACAGCCGCAAGGACAAGGTCGTCCAGACCATCTCGACCCAGCCGTGGCCGGAGGCCTCGGTCGGCTACGAGCCCAACGCGGTGACGCTCACCGACGACGGCCGCCTGCTGGTCACGCTCGGCCGCGCCAACGCCGTAGCCGTCTACCGCTACAGCTCCCCGCAGCAGCCCGCGCGTTACGTCGGCCTGCTGCCCACCGACTACTTCCCGTCGGGGATCACCGCGCTCGGCAAGAAGGTCGTCGTCGCCAACACCCGTGGCATCGACGCCCTGCGCCCCGACGCGGCCGGCCACGGCACCCACGACACCACGTCGAGCCTGACGCAGTTCACGCTGCCCAGCGACCTGGTCATCAGGTCGCAGACGGCCAAGGTGTTCAAGCAGAACGGCTGGACCTCCGGCTCGGTCCAGACGGCCAAGAGCAAGAGCAACACGAAGGCCGTCCCGGTCCCGACGCGCATCGGCGCCCCCTCGACGATCAAGCATGTCTTCCTGCTGGTCAAGGAGAACCGCACCTACGACCAGCAGTTCGGCGACGTCGCGCAGGGCAACGGCGACTCCTCGCTCACCCAGTTCGGCGAGAACGTGACGCCCAACCAGCACGCGCTGGCCGAGCAGTTCGGGCTGTACGACAACTTCTACGACATCGGCACCAACTCCGCCGAGGGCCACAACTGGCTGATGCAGTCCGACAACCCGGAGTACACCGAGTCGTCGGCCGGCGAGTACACCCGCAGTTACGACACCGAGGACGACGTCCTCGGTCACCAGAAGACCGGCTTCATCTGGACCGGCGCGCAGGCGGCAGGCAAGTCCGTCAAGGACTTCGGCGAGTTCCAGTCGCTGGAGACCAAGCCGGCCGGCGCGAACTGGCAGAACCTTTACTGCGACAGCAAGACCATGGCCGCGACGGGGGCGCAGACGGCGTACCCCATCAAGACGGGCTCGGCGATCCCCTCGCTCAACGACGTGTCGGTGCAGGGCTTCCCGAAGTTCGACCTCGACGTTCCGGACATCTACAAGGAACAGATCTGGCAGCAGGACTTCGAGAAGAACGGTCCTGCCAACCTGAACATGTTCTGGTACTCCAACGACCACACCGGCGGCCCGGCGAACGCCGCCGCCGAGGTCGCCGACAACGACCTCGCGGTCGGCCGGACGGTCGACGCGATCACTCACAGCAAGTACTGGAAGGACTCGGCGATCTTCGTCGTCGAGGACGACTCCCAGGCCGGCCTCGACCACGTCGACGGCCACCGCGCCCCGATCCAGGTCATCAGCCCCTACGCCAAGCACGGCACCGTCGACAGCCACTACTACTCGCAGATCACCATGGTCCGCACCATCGAGCAGATCCTCGGCATCCACCCGATGAACCAGCTCGACAGCGCGGCCACCCCGATGTACGGCGCCTTCACCTCGAAGGCGGACACCACGCCGTTCACGGCGGTGCCCAACCGGACCTCGCTGACCCTCGGTGTGAGCCCCCAGCCGTCCTGCGGCTCGGACACCCCGGCGGCCCAGGCCGCAGGCGCGGCGGCCGCGCCGACGTCCACGGCGGTGCCGGCGGCCGAGAAGGCGCTCGCGACGCAGTGGAAGACGTGGGCCTCGCACCAGCGTCTGACCGGCACGAACGCCGTGCCGGACTACGCCAACCCCACCCAGATGAACCGCTACACGTGGTACCAGACCCACAACTGGACCAAGCCGTACCCCGGTGACAAGAAGGTCTACGCACCGAACGACGTACCCGGCGCCTACCTCCCGTCGGCGGAGAACGACGGCTGACACAGGCTGATCGACTGGTCAAGGGCCCCTGGTCGGCGTCACCGCCGGCGAGGGGCCCCTGCCGTTGCCACACGACGGCCTACGAACGCGAGGACCGCCCCCGCCCCGATCAGAACCGCGAGCGCCCCGAAGCCGTAGGTGAGCGTGGTGAGTGAGGCCACGACGGCGACCAGGAGGGGGCCGCCCGCGTCGCCGAGTTCACGGCCGAGTTCCGCGGCGCCCATGGTCTGCCCCAGGCGTTCCGGCGGGGTCGAGGAGGCGAGCGCGGCGAACCCTAGGGGCGTGATCAGTCCGGTGCCGACGCCGACGAGGGCGGCGCCGAGGAGGATGCCGGTCAGGCCCGGCAGCATGGCGCAGGCCAGTCCCGCGGCGGTGGCGAACAGCCCCGCGGCCAGGCCGGAACGCGTGCTGAGGCGGCCGTCGTCGCGTGCCCGCCCGGCACGCGGCTGGACGACGGCCGCGCAGGCGGCGAGGACCGACACCGCGGCGCCGGTGGCGACCGCGCCCAGCCCGGCGGCGCGCCCGGAGACCGGCAGGAAACCGACGCCGACGGAGAGCGCCGCGGTCGCCGCCGCGAGGGCGGCGGTCGGAGCGAGGAAGACGGGGTCGGCCAGTCGCCGGGCCAGGTCGAGCACCGTCTGCCGGACCTTGGGCAGCGGCGGTACGACGGGAACGGCGGCCATCGCCCACACCGCGACCACCGCGCCCAGCACCGCCAGGAGGATGAACAGGAGCCGCAGGCCCCCGGCCCACACCAGGACTCCGCCGAGCAGCGGGCCGAGGGTGTAGCCGATGGATTTGTAGAAGCCGTAACTGCCGAACGCCCGGCCGTGCTTGGCGGCCGGGTTGAGCCGGGCGACCAACGCGGAGGCCGACGGAGAGAACGCGGAGGCCGCCGCTCCTTGTCCGAGTCGGGCGGCCCACAGCCAGCCCGGGCTGTCCGCTACGGCGTACACCGCGGACGCGGCGGCGAAGGCGAAGAGCCCGCCGAGCAGCACCGGGCGGGCGCCGACGCGGTCGGCGAGGGTGCCGAAGACCGGCTTGAGCAGCACCTCGGCGCCGTCGTAGAGCGCGAGGAGTCCGCCCAGCACCAGCAGTGAGGTGACCGCGTCGTCGGTGTCGGCGCCGAGGCTGGCGGCGATGCCGTGCGCGCCGAAGGCGGTGGTGAATCCGGCCGCGTACAGCGGCCACATCTGCCGGACCGGAGCGGACATGAGGCGAATGTAGCCCAGCGGGTCACCAGGGCACGAGGAGCCCGGACATCCCGCCGTGCGGGCACACGGCGGTTCCGTCGGCCGGATCGCTGCGCCCGTCTGAGGGGAGGATGAGAATTTGTGTGATCCGGGCTCGCCTGGGCAGACGCCGCGGTTATGAGCACCCTCCATCGGAACGCGGTAGACGAGGCCCCGGAGCAGCGCCCTGATGTGCGAGCGGCGGCGCCGCCCGTCGCCCCCTCACGGGGTTTCTCGTCGGCGCCGCGTGGTGGTGGGCGGGTGGCGGGGCTGGACGGTCTGCGGACGGTCGCGGTGGTGCTGGTGATCGTCTATCACGTGCAGCCGGACCTGGTGCCCGGTGGTTCGGTGGGCGTGGACGTGTTCTTCACGATCAGCGGTTTCGTCATCACCCGGCTGCTGGTCGCCGAGTACGCCCGGACGGGTGGTATCGGTCTGTGGTCTTTCTATCGGCGGCGCTGGATGCGGCTGATGCCCGCCCTGCTGGTGATGTGCGCGGTCACCGCCCTGTTGTCCGTGACACTTGCGCTGCCGCTGTTCCGCGGGGCGTGGGTGGCGGCGGTGCTGGCCGCGGGGTCGGTGGTGAACCTCGTACGGGCCGGGAACCCGGGGACGTACGCGGATCTCACCGCGCCGCTCAGCCACACCTGGTCGTTGGGGGTGGAGGAGCAGTTCTATCTGGCCTGGCCGCTCCTGCTGCTCGTACTGCTGCGGCGCGCGTCCGCGCGGGCGGTGCCGGGCTGGGTCGCCGTGCTGTGCGTGCTGCCGGTTCTCTGGCGGTGGGTGCTCTGGGATCCCTCGGCGGCGCACCGTATCTACAACGGGCCCGACACCCGCGCCGATCAGCTCCTCGTCGGCGCCCTGCTGGCCCTCGTCCTGGCCCGGCTGCGCGCCGACGACCCTCGGCTGGCGCTGCTGCGCCGCTGGGCGGGACGGCTCTCCTGGCCCGCGCTCGGGCTGCTGGGGCTGATCGCCTGGCAGATCCCGATCACCGAGACCAGCGCGTGGAACCCCGTCTGGTACACGGTCGGTTTCCTGGCCGCCGCGCTGCTGACGGCCTGTGTGGTGGCCGCACTGGACCTGTGCCCCCGGTGGTGGCCCAACCGTCTGCTGTCGCTGTCCGCTCCGGCTTGGATCGGACGCAACCTCAGCTACGGGATGTACCTGTGGCACTACCCCGTCATCCGGCTGCTGCACGACCTCGGTGTGCCCGCCGACCACCTGCTCTCCGCCGGTCTCGCGACGACGTTCGCCGCGGCCCTCGCCTCGTACGCCTTCATCGAACGGCCCCTGCTGCGAGGCCGGTTCCGCGTGCGCCGGCCGAGGCCGGTGAAGACGGTGGTGCCGGTGAAGCAACTGGAGTCGGCCGTCGGCGAGGACCGAACGCTCGTCAGCCGGGCGACCGTCTGACGAGCCCCGCGTCCTACGTGTCCACCGCCGCCGTGCTCGGCGCCCGCGCCCCCGTGCTGCCGAACTGGATGCCCTTGGCCTCCCTGCCGATCGCGCTCAGCACGATCACCAGGACCAGGGCCGGTGTCACGGTCCATGCCATCGCCGCCGGATAGCCGTGGCGCTCGGCCAGGGCTTCCTGGAGCGGCAGGTTGAGGGCGGTGATCAGGTTGCCGAGCTGGTAGGTGACGCCCGGGTAGAAGCCGCGGATGGTGTCCGGGCTCATCTCGGTCAGGTGCGCGGGGATGACGCCCCAGGCTCCCTGTACGCACACCTGCATCAGGAACGCGGAGAGCATCAGCCAGCCCACCGCGCTGGACAGGACGAAGAAGGGCACCACGATCAGGCCTCCGGCCGCCGCGATCATGATGGTGCGACGGCGGCCCAGCCGCTCGGAGTAGGCGCCCAGCACCAGGCCGCCGATGATGGCGCCGATGTTGTAGACCACGGCGATGGCGATCGAGGTGTCCGGGGAGAGGCCCAGGCCCTTCTTGACGAAGGTGGGGTAGATGTCCTGGGTGCCGTGCGACATCCAGTTGAAGGCGGTCATCAGCGCCACGAGGTACACGAAGCGCCGTAGAACGGCGGGGTTCTTGAACACCTGGTAGGCGGGGGTGCGGTTGAGCCGGACGCTCTTCTCCCACACCTCGCTCTCCTCCACCCGGGTGCGCACCCACAGCGCGACCAGGGCGGGCACCAGACTGAAGGCGAACAACCCCCGCCAGCCGAAGGCGGGTTCGATGCCGAAGAACGCCACCGCGGCGAGCAGATAGCCGAGTGAGTAGCCGCTCTGCAGGAGGCCCGACCAGAAACCGCGCCGTTCGGCGGGGATCTTCTCCATGGCGAGTGCGGCGCCGAGACCCCACTCACCGCCCATGCCGATGCCGTAGAGCAGGCGCAGGACGAGCAGCACGGTGTAGTTCGGGGCGAAGGCGCAGGCGAATCCGACGACCGAGTAGAAGGCCACGTCGACCATGAGCGGGGTGCGGCGGCCCCGCCGGTCCGCCCACAGGCCGAAGAGGAGGGCGCCGACCGGCCGCATGACGAGGGTGGCCGTGGTGAGGAAGGCCATGTCGGTGAGGGAGACGTGGAAGTCGTCGGCGATCTCGCTGTAGACGAGGACAACGAGGAAGTAGTCGAAGGCGTCCATCGCCCAGCCCAAGTAGGCGGCGATGAACGCGTTGCGCTGATCCCTGGTGAGGCCCGCTGCCTGTTCACGGACGGTCTTCAACATGCCGACCCTCCCTCGGTCCGCCGGTCAGGTTAGGTCGGAGCGGTGGAGCGGACAACGCATGCACCGGCAAAACACCCGCAACAATTGGCCAAAGCCGACGCGTAGTTCGTCCAGTTCACACGCTGTCCTCCGACAGTTGGACTAGTTCCCGGCCGCCACGGAGTAAACCCGGGCTTCAATGGGGAGAGCGCTCCCCCGACAGTTCTGGATACAGTCCGGCGATGCCCGAGTTGCAGCTGCTGCGTGCCGACCATGCCCCGTCGGTCCTGGCCTTCGAACTGGCGAACCGTGCCTACTTCGCCCTCTCGATCTCCGACCGGGGCGACGACTACTTCGACAAGTTCGCCGCACACTACGACGCGTTGCTGGCCGAGCAGGAGGCCGGAATCTGTGCCTTCTATGTGCTCGTCGACGAGGACGGCTCGGTCCTCGGCAGGTTCAACCTTTTCGACATGGTCGAGGGAGGCGCCGCGGACCTCGGCTACCGGGTGGCCCAGCAGGTCGCCGGGCGCGGTGTGGCGACCGCGACCGTCGAGGAGCTGTGCCGGCTGGCGGTGGAACGGCACGGTCTGCGGACGCTCAGAGCGGCCACCTCGCACGCGAACATCGCGTCCCAAAAGGTGCTGTCCAAGGCCGGGTTCAGCCCGGTGGGGCCCGCCGGCCCGGCCGACCTCGGTGGTAAGCACGGCACTTGGTACGAGCGCGATCTCTAGTTTCCCGGACCGCCGGCCAGCAGGGCGAGGAGCGGTGCCGCGGGCAGCGGATACCGCGTGTGCCCCTGCGGGCCGGTGACCCGGGTCGCGGTCAGCAGCGAGTTGAGGACCGCCTCCTCCACGGCGTCCAGCACGGCACGGAAGAGGGGGTCGAGCCGGGCGTCGGGCACCACCGCGGGACCGGCGTGCGTGCCCAACGGGCGGGTGCCCAGGGCGAGTCCGTAGTCGCCGCTGCCGTGGCCGTAGTCGGCGCCGACCCGGGCCAGTGCGTAGACGGAACGGCGGGCGAGCCGGGTGAGCTGGCGGGAGTCGAGGGGTGCGTCGGTGGCGGTCACGATCATGCACGAGCCGGTCTCGGGGCCAGGATCGTCGGCGGAGACCCCGACGTCGGCGGGGGTGATCGTACGGCCCTGAATGCGCAGCGTCCCGGCGAAGTTGGCCTGCACCAGCACGCCGAGCAGCGCCTCCTGGCCCGCGAGCGGCACCCGTCGCGACGAGGTGCCGATGCCGGCCTTGAAGCCGAGCGCGATCATCCCGGTGCCCGCGCCGACCGACCCCTCCGCGACCGGCCCGGCGCACGCGCTCTCAAGTGCCGCGCGCACATGGTCCTCCCGGACCGGCCGCGACCGGATGTCGGAGAGGAGCCCGTCGTTGCACTCCCCCACCACCGGATTGACGCTCCGCGCGTCCGCGCCCTCGGGCCGTTCCAGGATCCAGCCGACCAGGGCGTCCGCGACCCGGAAGGCGGAAAGGGTGGAGGTGAGCAGCAACGGTGTCTCGATGGCGCCGAGTTCGGCGAGCTGTGTGGCACCGAGGAGTTTCCCGTAGCCGTTGCCCACGAACACCCCTGCGGGGAGTGGGGTGTTGGGGCCGACGCCGTCGGGCACGATCGCGGTGACACCGCTGTGCACACGCGGCGGCTGGATCAGTGTGGTGTGTCCGACGCGGATGCCGGGGACGTCGGTGATCGCGTTGTGCGGTCCCGTGGGCAACTCCCCCACCCCGAGCCCGAGTTCACGTGCGCGGCGGGGCGCGGTGGGCACGAGCGGATCGGGGCTGGGCGACACGGGCATGGCCAGACACTACGGCACCACCGGTCGCCCGCCCCTTGCACTCACAACTGCCTTGGTCAGCCGGCGGCGAGGAGTTCGAGCGTGTCGATCACCCGGTTGGAGAAGCCCCACTCGTTGTCGTACCAGGCGACGACCTTCACATGACGGCCGTCCACACGGGTGAGTGCGGAGTCGAAGATCGACGAGGCCGGGTTGCCGGTGATGTCGGAGGAGACAAGCGCGTCCTCGGAGTATTCGAGGACTCCGGCGAGGGGTCCCTCGGCGGCGGTGCGGTAGGCCGCGAGGACGTCCTCGCGGGTCACGTCGCGGGCGACGGTGGTGTTGAGTTCGACGATCGAGCCGACCGGGACGGGCACGCGGATCGAGTCGCCCGACAGCTTGCCGTCGAGGTTCGGCAGGACGTGGCCGATCGCCTTGGCGGCGCCGGTCGTGGTCGGCACGATGTTGACCGCGGCGGCCCGGGCGCGGCGGGCGTCCCGGTGCGGGCCGTCCTGGAGGTTCTGCTCCTGCGTATAGGCGTGCACCGTGGTCATGAAGCCGTGCTCGATGCCGGCGAGTTCGTCGAGCACCGCGGCGAGCGGCGCCAGCGCGTTGGTCGTGCAGGAGGCGTTCGACACGATGGTGTGCGTGGCCGGGTCGTAGGCGTCGTTGTTGACCCCGTACGCGAGCGTGACGTCGGCACCGTCCGAGGGCGCGCTGACGAGTACCTTGCGGGCGCCCGCGTCGAGGTGGACGCGGGCGGCCTTGGCGGAGGTGAAACGGCCCGTGGCCTCAAGGACGAGGTCGACTTCCAGCTCGGCCCAGGGCAGGTCCGCCGGTTCGCGCTCGGCGAGCACCTTGATGCGGCGGCCGTCGACGACAAGGGTGTCCCCGTCGACGGTCACCGGGCGGCCGAGCCGGCCGGACGTGGTGTCGAAGGCGAGCAGGCGCGCCAGGGTGGCGGGCTCCGTCAGGTCGTTGACGGCGACGACTTCGAGGTCGCTCTCGCGTTCGAGGAGGGCGCGCAGCACATTGCGTCCGATGCGGCCGAATCCGTTGATGGCAATGCGAGTCATAAGTGATGTCCCTTCGGTTCGACACCAGGCTCGCGCGCGCCGACCGTCGGTGACAGTGGCGTGATCGCCATGGTTCAAAAGGATTTCGCCAAGCTGCTTTGCGGGGCCGCGGCTACTCACCCTGGGCGAAGGTGCGCCGGTATTCGCTCGGTGTGGTGCCGAGGAGGCGGTGGAAGTGCAGCCGGAGATTCGCGCCGGTGCCGAGACCGACGTCGGCGGCGATCTGCTCGACACTGCGCTCGGAGCGTTCGAGCAGTTCGCGGGCCATGTCGATGCGGGCGCGCATCACCCACTGCATCGGCGTGTAGCCGGTCTCGTCGACGAAGCGGCGGGAGAACGTGCGCGGCGAGACGGCGGCCTGCCGGGCCAGGGTTTCGAGGGTGAGGGGCTCGCCGAGCCGGTGCAGCGCCCACTCGCGGGTGGCGGCGAACCGTTCACCGAGCGGCTCGGGCACACTGCGCGGCACGTACTGCGCCTGCCCGCCGCTGCGGTAGGGGGCCGCGACCAGACGCCGGGCCGCGTGGTTGGAGGCGGCCACACCGAGGTCGCCGCGCAGGATGTGCAGGCACAGGTCGATACCGGAGGCCGCGCCCGCCGAGGTCAGCACGTCGCCCTCGTCGACGAACAGGACGTTCTCGTCGACCTTGACGAGCGGGTACTTCGCCGCGAGCGCCCGCGTGTAGTGCCAGTGCGTCGTGGCCCGCTTGCCGTCGAGCAGACCCGTCGCGGCGAGCGCGAAGGCGCCGGTCGAGATGGCGGCGAGCCGCGCGCCCCGGTCGTGCGCGGCGATCAGTGCGTCGACGACTGCCCGCGGCGGGTCCTCACGGTCCGGGAACCGATAGCCCGGCAGAAAGACGATGTCGGCCCACGCGAGCGCGTCCAGACCGTCGGCCACGTGGTACGAGAGGCCGTCGCCCCCGGTCACCAGCCCGGGCGCCGCACCGCACAGCCGCACCTCGTAGGGCATGCTCGCCCGCGTCGTGAACACCTGCGCGGGGATACCGACGTCGAGCGGCTTGGCGCCTTCGAGGACGAGGACGGCGACACGGCGGAGGCGGGCGGCTGACACGCCAACAGCGTACGCAGCGCTACGGCCGCCCGACCGCCGGGACCCGGGAGGACCAGGTCAGACCTTCCAGGAGCGCAGTTGGTCGGCGACGGCGAGGACACCGACGCCGGTGTCGCGGATCTTGCGGACGAGGTCGGACAGGGCGCCGTAGGGCGGGTCGATGCCCTCGCCGGACTGGCCCATGTACTGCGCGGCGACGAACGCGGCGTACAGGCTGTTGCGGTGCGGCAGCGGCTCCAGGCGCACGATGGTGTGCATGAGCGCGGCCGCCCGCCAGGCGGCGTCCGGGTCGGCCGCGGCGAGCGTCGGCAGCTTGGTCTTGTGGCGCGCCACGGCGGCCACGAGCGCGGAGTAGTCCGAGACCGACATGTCCTCGTCGGAGAGGGCGGCCTCCTGGACGTCGAGCAGCCAGGAGACGTCGATGTACAGGTGCATCAGGCGGCCGCGGCCCCGTCGCGCTCGGAGGGCGGCACCTCGTCGGGGAAGGCGTCGTCGAACTCGCCGCGCAGCCGCTCGGCCCACGCGGACGCGCCCGCGACGAACCGGCCGCGCTGCATCTCCCGCACGCCGAGGTCGTGCAGATACTGCTTGAGGCTCTTGCCCTCGGCCGCGGCGGCCGCGCGCACTCCGTCGAGTTCCTCTTCCGTGAAGGACACATTCAGCGATGGCATGCGTCGATGGTACCTAGTTGGTGCCATAAGGGGGAGGTGCCCTCCTGGACCCGGCGTCTAGGCTGCGGGAATGATCTCTCGCGACTACCTCTTCGACATGTTCTCGCTGGACGGCCGGGTCGCCGTGGTCACGGGCGGCAGTTCCGGTATCGGCCGGGCCGCCGCCGGCGCGCTCGCGCGGGCGGGGGCCGCCGTGGTCGTCGTGGCCCGCAGGGAAGAGGAACTGGTCGCCACCGTCGACGAGTTGGTGGCCGAGGGGTGCCGCGCGGCCTGGGTGAGCGGGGACCTGGGAAACCGGGACGGCGTGCGGGTGGCGGCGGAGGCCGCGGCCGAGGTGTTCGGGGAACCGGACATTCTGGTGAACAGCGCGGGCATCAACCTGCGCCCGCCGATGGGTGAGTTGAGCGAGGAGGTGTGGGACACCACGATGGCTCTGAACCTGGAGGCGCCCTACCTCCTGGGCCGGCGCTTCGGCCCCGGCATGGCCGAGCGGGGCTTCGGCCGGATCATCCACATCACCTCCCAGCAGGCCCACCGGGCGTTCGTCCAGAGCGGCGCCTACGGGGTGTCCAAGGGCGCGTTGGAGTCGCTGGCCCGCTCCCAGGCCGAGGCATGGTCGCCGCACGGCGTCACCTGCAACACGCTGGTCCCGGGTTTCGTGATGACCCCGCTCAACAAGCGCCTGTCCTCCGACCCGGAAAAGGTGGCGGCCCTGGCCGCACGCACACTGGTCGGGCGCAACGGTCTCGCCGAGGACTTCGCGGGCGCGGTGGTGTTCCTGGCCGGCCGGGCCTCGGCCTACGTCACCGGGCAGTCGGTCTTCGTGGACGGCGGGTTCTCCGTCCACTGATGCCTGTCCTGTGACTGCCCGGCCGCTGCGGCGTGGACGCGGTAGCCGTCAACCAGGCCTGTGGTCACGCTTGCTGGTGAGGAGCAGGTCGACCTCCTGCTCCTGGTCTCCGGATGCCGTGCCCCGCTCCTCCACGGCGAACGCGACCTCCAGGGCCTGGCGGAGCTGGTCCACGGCGACGTAACTGCCCTGGAGTGTGGCGGAGACCGTGCCCTCCAGGGGGATGGGATCGGTGGGGATCCATTCCTGCGTCGGCTCGAACTCGGCGGTCCACACGGCGGACCGGTCGCCCGGCTGTTCCTGGGGCACGTCGTCGACGACCCGATCGGTGGGGAACGCCGTCCGCAGCACGCCGAACACGGTGGCGGCGTCCTCCTTGGAGGCTCCGGTGAGGGACACGGTGGCCATGTGGGGTCACTCTCCTTGGACAGGGCGGGCATGCGCAGGGCGGCGGCCCAGGCCCACACGTTGTCGGACGATGTCCCAGGTACCCGCCGTCCGCTGCTCCTCACCCGGCCCCCGGAACGCGTTGCCCCGGCAGCGGGACGGAGTCACACGGGTGGCGCATTCACATGGCGTGGTGGCGGACGGCCGCCTAGTAATGGACTGGATCAGCTTGTTCATCGCGCTTCGGGGGGCGATAGCAGCATCAGTCTCTTCATGGAGCCGAGCATGACCACCAGCTCTTTCTCACCCAGCCCGGACCGACCCGAGATACCCCGCGACAGCGCGGCCGATCCGCTCGTGCCCGCGGAGGGCGCGTACATCGATCCGATGCACAGCCTGGTGCATGCCGCCGTAGCCGACCGGCCGCTCGACGAGGTCCTCCAGCTCATCACGCTGCTGGAGCAGTCACCGCAGTACGCGCAGGCCACCGCCGACGCCCTGCGGGCGGTCGGTGTGAGCCGGTCCGTGGAGGACGTGACGCGCCTAGTGAGCCTCCTGACCGAGCCGCCGCGCGATCCCGACTGCGCCGACGAGGCGATCCGCGCGGCCGCCGAGAACCGGCCCGTGGAGGACGTCACCCGACTCATGGCTCTGCTGCACCGGGCGCCGCTGGAGCCGCACTGCGGCGAGGAGGCGGTACGGGCCGCGGCCGGCAGGCCCGTCGAGGAACTCGTCGAGTTGATCGGCCGCCTGGCCGAGGAACAGAGCGCGCCCGCCCGCACCCTGGGAGTGGTCTCGGATCAGTCACCCGCTCCGGACACTCTCCTGCCCGAGCCACCCTGGCACGCCCCGGCGGCCCCGTACGGCCCGGAGGGCACCGACGAACGCACAGCCCGTCAGCGGCCTCCGCGGCGACGCCCGAGTACGGCGACCCGGCGCGTCGCTCCCGAAGTCCGGCCGCGGCTCATGGCGGCCGTGGCACTCGTCCTGTGCGGGCTGTCCTACTTCCCGCTGCACCGCGGCGGAGCCTCCGCCGACGCCTACGGGTTCGCCCTCGGCGTCTCGATCCTGTGCGTCCTGCTGGCTCCGGTGCTCATCCTCCGCGGCAGCCTGTCCGTACTCAGCCTGTCCATGGCGGTGCCGGCCGCGCTGGCCGCGATCCAGTTGTTCGACGGGCGGGTCCATTCCACGCCGCTGTCCGAGGCGCTGCGGATCACGGCCGCGCCGGCCTGGTTGGCGGGGCTGATGGCCGTCCTCGCGGCACTGGCGGCGCTCACGGCGCTGCTCGCGCTGCTCGCCTCGCGCAGGTTCGGCAGGCAACTCGGCCTTCCCGAGCCTCCCGACCACCAGCCGCTGGCCGGGGCGGGCCGGACACCTCAGTAGCTCACGGTCAACGAGCGGTGGTGTCGGAGCTGCTCATGGCACCGCCGCTCGCGGACGGCACGCTGGATGCCGAGGATTCGGGGCTGGAGCCGGTGCTCCGGCTCGGGCCCGTGCCGGTGCCGGTGCCGGTACTGCTCTCCGGCGTCTCGCTCGGTGACGGTGAAGTGGTGCTGTCGCCCGTCTGTGACCCCGAGCCGCTCGACGCGAGAGGCGTGGGTGTCGGGCTGGGTGCGGGGGTGTGCGTGCCGGCCGAGCCGCCGCCCATCGAAGTCCCGCTGCCCGATTCGTTCTTGACCACGGCGGCGATCGGCTTGCCCATGATCAGTTCCCCCGCGGTGACCGTGACCATCGCCAGCGCGAAGATCAGGCCTGTCGCCAGCGCGTACCTCTTCCATCGGACGGACTTCCATAAGGACGTCCATGAGAAGCCGGTCCGATAGACGGTCACCGACTCGTCCTCGGAGGCGGCGCCCGGCGGTCCCGCGTCATCGGTCCTGGCGTCGGCCGGTAACGCGAACGCCGCCCGGGCGTCCGCGCGTTGGGCCGCCCGTTCCTCGCTCGGGGTCAGTGCCATCGCCACCGACGGCACCCGCTTGCGGATCCCCTCGCCCGTCCGGTGGAAGGCGTGCTGGAAGACCGCCGCCCCGGTGGTCGCACTGGCGCTGACCACGGCGGCGCCGATGACCGTCCCCGCCACTCCCAGCAGGGACGCCAGCACGGCGCCCACCACGGTGGCCAGCGCACTCGCCACCACCTGCACAGCGGTCAGATCGAGCACCTTGCGTTTCGGCGCCTGCTTCTTCACTTCCTTTGTGTGAGTCTCCATCAAGGTCCTTCGACGTCCTTCGACAATTCCGGAACACGACAGCCGTCTTCACGGCATGTGCAAGGGGACGACTGCCCTGCCGGAGCTGTTTCACCTCAACTCGGCCCGAGCGTCTCGGTGAACGGGGTCACGGGGCGCTCCTGGAGTTCGCCGTCCACGGTGATGTCGACCGCCTCGTTGTAGAAGGCCAGGAGGTCCTTGACGGCGCCCACCGCGGGCAGCGGCTCCGGATAGCTCCAGACGATGTTCGGCGGAACACCGGGAGCGCCGGGAGCCGCGGGCTCGGCCCGCCACGACCAGTAGGTGGCGGTCCCCTTGTAGGGGCAGCCGGTGCTGTGGTCGGTCGGTTCGAACAGGTCCAGACGGACGTCCTCGCGAGGGATGTAGTACCGGGTCGGCAGGCCGGTCTCGAAGAGGAGGACCGGGCGGTGGGTGTCGGCGACCACCATGCCGCCGATCTCCACGCGGACATGCCGGCTGCCGACGATGGCGTCGACCCGTTTGTGCGGGTCGCGGGGGTGGATGAAGATCTCTTCCTCCTCCTCGTACCAGTGGTCGAGTCCCCGGCCGACACGGCGGAACCACTCGAAGGCGATGTAACCGGCCAGGTCGTCCGCGGGGAAGGTCCAGGCCGCGTTCTCCACCAGTCCGCCGTCGGCTTCGAGGTCGTAGAAGATCCGCGATCCGGTGTGCGTGCCGGTCGCGGGGTTCTTCGCCGGGTGGAGCAGGTCCTGGCGGACCTCGTCGTGCGGGAAGGCGTACAGCGGTACGGGGACTCCGGGCTCCCACACGAGGACGGGATGCCTGCTGTCGACGACGGTGACCTCGCCCTTGCGGCCGCGCACCCAGCGTTGGCTCGGCTCCCACAGGAGTCCTTCGGGGGTGGTCCTGACGTCGCGCGCGGTGGGGAACGTGCTCATGTCCGGCTCTCCTTCGGGTCGGTCCTACGCCGTCACCCCCATGGAAGCGCACCAACCGGCGGCGGCTGAGGAGCGGCCTCGCTCCGACGCGATCCAGCCCTCTGTCCCCTCTCTCGACAACCATGCCCGCCCCTCAGTCGTCACCATGAGTGGCGCGCATGTTTTCGCGCGGCCGAACCCCCACCGACACTGCGCACCGAAACAGCGCGCAGGAATGAGGCCGTATGCTCCGCGTTCACTTCACCTCGCAGGATCTGCAGAACATCCGAGTCGCTCGCCAGCCGCATGCTCTCTGGGAACTCGTGTGCGGAGTCTGTCGGTTGGACGCGCGGCAAGGTGCACTCGAATTCGGACACTGGCGACGTTCGGTGCGCGAGGGACTGGCCAGGGACCCGGTGGCCAGACGCGCCTTGCTGCCCTTACAGACGCTGATTCCTCCCGTGGGCTACATTCCCGACTTCCTCACGCCCTCGGTCACGAGCGGCGGTCTGGCGGGCGCCCTCGACGAGGTACGGGCCACTCCGCGCGGTCGGTTGACCCACGAGCTGACCCGGCTCGCCGAGTCCCGTCCGCTCCCGTCGTGGGTGTCCTCCCTCAACCGGCCGGGTGCCAAGGCCCTGGGGGCGTTGACGCGAGCCCTGGAACTGTCCTGCAAGACGCTGCTCGAACCGTACTGGCCCCGCATCCAGACAGCCATCGCCAACGATGTCGAACTGCGCTCCAGCACACTCCTCGACGGCGGCACCTCCGCCCTGCTCAACACGCTGCGCCCGCACGCCCGTTGGCACGCTCCCGTGCTGGAGGTGGAGTATCCCGTCGACCGCGAACTCCATCTGGAGGGACGCGGTCTGCTGCTCATCCCCTCCTACTTCTGCTGGCGCAGACCCACCGCGCTCGCGGACCCCGCGCTCGGTCCGGTGCTGGTCTTCCCGGTCACCAAACAGCCCTTGGAGATCGTCCGCGCGAGCAAGGACGGTCTGGAACGGCTGCTGGGCCGCACCCGGACGGTCGTCCTGGCACATCTGGCCACCCACGGGGCGCGTACGACGTCCGAGGTGGCCTCAGCGGCCAACATCGCGCTGCCGAGCGCCAGTTACCAACTCGGGGTGCTGCGCGACGGGGGATTGATCGCCAGTCACCGGGACGGCCAGTACGTCCGGCACTCGGCGACGCCTCTGGGGCTACGGCTGCTGGACCGATAGGCGGGGGGAGGAAGGGGCGGGCGCCGCGCACGCCTCGACCGCTTCCCGAACACCCTTGCTGCCCTGCTAGATTGTCGACCAGCACATCAGCCTTCTCGGCGCGGACTCCGATCCGCCGAGGAGGCTTTTTTCATGCCCTGGGGCCGCTTGCCCCGGCACTGGTCGGCCCGCTGCGAGGTGCTCGCCGCACCCATCGGGTCCCCGTTCCCCACCCGCAAGAGGAGATCCATGTCATGAGCCCACGAACGAACACCGCGGCGGCCGCAGGTACTTGGAGACTCGGTGATCTGACCGTCAACCGCATCGGGTTCGGCGCGATGCGGTTGACGGGTTCCGCGCCCTTCGACCGCGGGGTGCCGCGGAATCGCGATCGGCCGATCGGTGTGCTCCGGCGGGCGGTCGAGCTCGGCGTGAACCACATCGACACCGCAGCGTTCTACTTCTCGGCGACGCGCTCCGCGAACGAGCTGATCAACCGGGCGCTGGCGCCGTATCCGGAGGACCTGGTCATCTCCTCCAAGGTCTGGCCGGGCCGCGACCCCTCGGGCGCGTGGTCGTGGGCCGAGCCGACGCAGTTGCGCGGCCAGGTCGAGGAGAACCTGCGCCAACTCGGCCGCGATCACCTGGACGTGGTGAACCTGCGCGTGCCACCGAGTCGGCGGACCAGCCCGATCGGCGAGCACTTCGGCGTGTTGGCCGAGCTGCGTGATGCCGGGCTGATCCGCCACCTCGGCGTCTCCAACGTCACGGCCGAGCAACTGACCGAGGCCCGGGCCATCGCCCCGGTCGTGTGCGTGCAGAACCCCTACGGGATCGGTGCGCCGAGCGAGGACCAGGCACTCCTGCGGCTCTGCGGTGAACTCGGCCTTGCCTTCGTCCCGTTCTTCGCGATCGCCGGTGCCGGGCGCGAGGCCGGCCCGACCGCGCATGACAGCGAGGCCGTGTGCGCCGTCGCCCGTGCGCACGGTGTGTCCATCGCACAGGTCCGGCTGGCCTGGACGCTGCAGCAGGGACCGCATGTGCTGGCGATCCCGGGAACCGGTGATCCGGACCACCTCGCGCAGAACATGGCGGCCGGCGCGCTGCGGCTCTCGGAGGAGGAGATGGCACGCCTCACCACTCTGCGGCCGGCGGTCAGCGGTGTGGATCGGTGATCTCCCGCAGCGCTTCCAGGGCCTGTCTCAGTTGACGGGTGCGCGCGGGGCCCAAGTGGGCCGTCCATTGCGTCTGGATGTCGCGGACGACGGGCAGGCTCAGTTCGACGAGTTCATGGCCCTGGGCGGTAAGGGTGACCAGCCGGGCTCGTGCGTCGCGCGGGTCGGGTACGCGCCGGACGTAGCCGGCCCGTTCGAGCTGGTCGACGATCGACCCGATGGTCTGCTTGCTGACCTGTGACGCCTCGGCCAGCTCGGCCAGTCGCGAGCCCTCCGGGCCGATCCGCTGGAAGACCCGTGCCTGGGTGAGCGAGATGTCGTGCCCGGCGGCCTTCAGGGCGGCCATCACGGCCGACTCCATGAAGCGGTAAGGGATGAACATCAGGAGTCCCAGATTGAGCTCGTCGGTGTCGTCGTCGGTCATGCCGCCATCATTGCAGAAAGTCCGAACCTCGTACTAATATGGTCCGAGGTTCGGACTTTTGGAGGCTGTTATGGGCGACTCTGACCCTTACTGGTCCGCTGTCCGCGCGACCCGTCTGCGGATCGCCGACCTGCTGGAGGAACTCACCCCCGCCGAATGGGAGCAGGAGTCGCTGTGCCGGGGATGGCGGGTGCGGGACGTCGCCGGACACCTCGCGCTGGTGCCCATCATCACCACCTGGGACATGCTCGCGGTCGCACCGCGCGCACGGTTCAGCCCCGACCGGATCAACACCGTGCTGGCCCGCCGGCACGGCTCCCGTGATCCCGCCGACCTGGTCGCCGCCATCCGCGGTCACGCCGGCACCCGACGCACGGCGAAGGCGCTGGACACCCGCAACGCGCTGTTCGACGCGATCGTCCACAGCCAGGACATCGCCCTCCCGCTCGCTCGACAGCTCCCCGTCCCGGCCGAACACAGCCGGGAGGCACTGCGGCGGGTCTGGGCGATGGGCTGGCCGTTCCACGCCGAGCGCCGCCTTGGCGGCTTCGCCCTCCGGGCGACCGACACCGACTGGGCGGTGGGCGACGGGCCGGAGATCGCGGGGCCCGCCCTGGCCCTGCTGCTGCTCTCGACCGGACGCACCGCCTGTCTGCACGCTCTGCGAGGCGACGGCGCCGACCGGCTCAAGTCCTCGCACGAGAAACGGAGCACCTGATGCGTCGCACCATAGGGATGACCCTCTGCGCGGTTCTCGCCATAGTCGACCTGGTCGGCATCATCGGCCTCCGGCAGCATCCCGGGCCGCCGCCCGGCGTCGCCATCACCGGCGCGGTGCTGGGTGGGGTCACCCTGGCGGCCTACCGGCCCGCCGACCGGGGCGACATCCGCGCCCTGCGGGTCGTCCTCGGCTCGCGGGTGGTCTCGGCCCTCCTCGGCATCCCGGTGTTCTTCACCTCGGACGCGCCCAACTGGGCCCGGATCGTCGTGGCAGTCCTCATCGCCGGCGCCATCATCGCCGTAACCATGCTGGCGCCCGCGCTGTCACCCGCCGCCCGCCCAAGCAAGGCCGAGCACGCCTGACGCCACACCGACCACATCACCACGCGCGCGGTGGCCACCGTACACAGGGGGACGGTGGCCACCGCGGCCGTGGGTCGGCCCGCCCGTAGCGAGCCGGTACCTCACTCCATCTCGGCGAAGACGCTGGAGTCCAAGTGCCTCAACAGGTCGGCGGGGTCCCGGTACACCGCGTGGGCGCCCGCGTGTTCCAGGTCGGCGCGTGGGATTCCGCCGGACAGGACCGCCACCGGGACCACTCCGTCCCGTACGCCAGCCTTCATGTCCCAGACGGTGTCGCCGACGAACACGGCTCGTTCGCTCGGTACGCCGACGAGCTCCCGGGCCTGGTGGACTGGATCGGGGGCGGGTTTGCCGTGCGTGACGTCGTCGGCGCTGGCGGCTTGGCCGATCACGTCGTCCGCGTCGATGGCTCGCCGTAGCGCGGAGAGCTCCGCGCCGCTCGCCGAGGTCGCCAGGACGATCTCCCAGCCCCGCCCGGCCAGGGCGCGCAGCAGGTCGCCGGCCGCGTCCAGCGCCGGGAGCCGCTCGAAGTACGTGGCGTAGAGGGCGTGGTGGGCCGCGGCGAGTTGCTCGTCCTCGTCGGGATCGCGGTCGTCGTCGCCGAGCAGGTGGTCCAGCAGGTCGTCGCCGCTGAGGCCCACCGCGCGGTGGATGTCCCGCATGGGGACGTGGTGGCCCGCCTGCCGGAACGCCTCCCACCAGGTGACGACGTGCAGGTGGTTGGTGTCGACGAGTGTTCCGTCGACGTCGAAGATCGCGGCGCGTTTCGTGGCCATGACGGGTGTCCTCGCCCTCTCACAGTTCCCGGAGGGCGGGGAGCAGCTTCTGTTCCGCCCACTCCAGGTACGGTTCCTGCTGGTCGCCGCCGATCTGGACGAGGGCCACCTCGGTGAACCCCGCGTCGACGTAGGGGCGTACGGCCTCTACGACCGCCTGTACGTCGTCGCCGCAGGGGATGGACTCGGCCACGTCCTCGGGCCGTACGAACTGGGTGGCGGCCTCGAACGCGGCGGGCCCCGGGAGTTCGGAGTTGACCGGCCAGCCGCCGCCGAACCAGCGGAACTGGTCGTGGGCGCGGGCGATGGCCGCGTCGCGGTCGGTGTCGTAACTGATCGGCAGTTGGCCGACCTTGGGCTTGCCCGTGCCGCCGTGGTGGTCGAAGGCAGAGATCAGTTCCGGCTTGGGCTCGGTGGCGATCATCAAATCGGCGGCATGACCGGCGAGTTCGCAGGAGCGGTCGCCCGAGACGGCGACGCCGATCGGCGGGGCCTCGTCGGGCAGATCCCACAATTTGGCGTTCTCCACGTCGAAGTGGGCGCCGTGATGGTTGACGTTCTCGCCCGCGAAGAGGGACCGGATGATGTCCACGGCCTCCTCCAGCATGTCGAGGCGGACGTGCGCGGCGGGCCAACCCCCGCCCACCACATGCTCGTTGAGGTTCTCCCCGGAGCCGAGGCCGAGGCGGAAGCGCCCTTCGGAGAGGAGTTGCAGTGTGGCGGCCTTCTGGGCGACGACCGCAGGGTGGTAGCGGGTCGTCGGGCAGGTCACGTAGGTCATGAGGGGGATGCGTTCGGTGGCCTGCGCCGCCGCGCCGAGCACGCTCCACGCGTAGGAGGCGTGGCCCTGGGACTCCAGCCAGGGGAAGTAGTGGTCGGACGTGACCGAGAAGTCGAAGCCGGCCCGCTCGGCGCCGACCACGTGGTCGACGAGTTCCCGGGGACCGGTCTGCTCGGTCATCATCGTGTACCCGATCTTCGCCATGTCGCTCATCTCCTCGTCGTGGGTCGCGTGTGGACGGTCCTCCGTCACCGCCTGGTGGTGAGCCGCAGGTCGACCTCCTTCTCCTGGTCTCCCGACGCCGCCCCCCAGTGGTCGACGGCGAAGGTGGCGCTCAGGACTTCGAACAGTTGGTCCACGGCCAGGTAGCCGCCCTGGAGTGTGGCGGAGACGGAGCCTGCGAGGGGCCTCGGGTCGGTCGGGACGCGCTCCCGTGTCGGCTCGAACTCCGCGGTCCACACCGGGAATTGGTCGCCCGGCTGCTCGTGCGGCACGTCGTCGTGGGGTCGGTCGCCGGGGAACGCCGTCCGCAGCACTCCGAAGACGGTGGCGGCGTCCTCCCTGGACGCTCCGGTCAGGGACACAGTGGCCATCAGGGGCTCTCTCCTGGGTGGGGGCTTGGTTCGTGTGAACCCGTACGAAGTCGATCTGGGGCGCGAGTACCCAGGACGGCGATGTTGACGCGGACGAAGACGTGCCGGGGCCCTCAGCTCCCTTCCTTCTTGGGGAAGACGTACTCGTCGAGGACCAGGCCGATGGCGACGGCCGCCGGGATGGCGACGAGGGCGCCGATGATGCCCAGCAGCGCGCCGCCGACCAGTACCGCGAGGACGGTGACCAGCGGGTGGACGTCGACGGCGAACTTCATGGTCCTCGGCACGATGAGGTAGTCCTCCGCCACCCGGAAGACGATGTAGAAGACGGCGGTCGCGATCGCGATGGGCAAGGACACGGAGAGGGCGACGAGGCTGACGACGATCCCGGCGAGGGTGGAGCCGACGATCGGGATCAGGTCCATCAGCGCGGTGAAGATGCCCAGCGCGGCGGCGTAGGGGACGCCCGTTGCCAGGCACCAGCCGAAGGTGGCCGCTCCGGCGATCCCCGAGGTGATGAGGTTGCCGAGCATGTACTTGCCTATCCGGTTCATGACCTCTTCGGCCAAGCCCTCGACGCGCTCACGGCGGCTGGCGGCCACGAAGCGGTAGCAGAACTGTTTCATGGTCGGCAGAGCCGCCATGCAGTACAGGGTCACCGTGATCACGATCGCCGTGGACGTGAGGGTGCTGAGGACCATCTGGCCGGCGCCCAGGACGCCCCCTGCGAGGCCGCTCGCGCTGCCTCCTGAAGCGATCTCCTGCCTGGCCTTCTCGACCACGTGGTAGCGGTCCTCCAGGCGGCCGATCGTCGACTGGTGGTTGTGGAGCTGCTCCAGCCAGCCGGGCACCGCGTCGACCAGTGAGCTGATCTCCTTGGTCACCGGCGGAATGACCAGGGCCAGGAAGCCGCCGAGTACCACGATGAACCCCGTGAGGACGATCGTGACGGCCCAGCCGCGCCCTAGACCCCGGCGGGTGAACCACACGACGAGCGGTTCCAGGCTGATGGCGATGAACACGGCCAACAGGATCAGGGTCAGCATCGAGCTGACCCGCAGCACGGTCTGTACGGCGAGCCACGCCAGGGTGGCGCCCAGGCCCAGGGCGAAGCCCACCCGCGTCCAGGACCGCCGGCGTCCGCCGCGTGCTTCTCGACGCGCGGGCTCCAGGATGTTCCCGGAGCCGGGCGCCGCGCCGTTCACGCCGGCCTTCTCCGGCGCGTCGTGCTCCTCCCGAGCGGACTCGGGCTCGGACTGCGCAGACATCGCGACGCCTCTCACGGGTTGGTGGCACCGTTCCCGGGTACCCACGCACTTCGCTCGTATGGCATCGATCTCTTCCGGCGGGAGTCACTCAGCGTGATCGATCTCGACCCCTTCACCGACCTGCTCGACTACCCGATGTACGTCGTGACCGCCGAGGCCGGCGGAGAGAGATCCGGCTGTCTGGTCGGATTCGCCTCGCAGTGCTCGATCCGGCCCGCCCGGTTCATGGTGTGGCTGTCCAAGGCCAACCGGACGTACCGGGTGGCGGGGCGCGCCGAGCGGCTCGCGGTCCATCTGCTCCGCCGTGACCAGGACCATCTGGCCCAGCTCTTCGGCGGGGAGACCGGCGACCGTACCGACAAGTTCGCGCAGGTCACCTGGCATCCTGGGCCTGGCGGGTCACCGATCCTCGACGAGGCTCCCGCCTGGTTCGTCGGTCGCGTGGAGAACCGGGTCGACGGCGGCGACCACGTCGGTTTCCTGCTCGCGCCGGAGGCGGCGGAGAAGCGCGCGGGCAGCGACACACCTCTGCTGACCTTGGACGACGCCCTCGGCATCACCCCGGGTCATCCGGCGGACTGAGCCGGTGGCTACCGCGCGCGCCGGTGCCGTAGTACCGCTCCGAGAGCGACCGCGGCCGCGCCCGTCGCGGCGCCCAGCGCGAGGCCGGGGTGGCGTGCGAGTGCCGCCTCGACCGAGCGGGGGTGGGACCTGTCGTCGAAGGAACCGTGGGCTCCGTAGTCGTGTTCCGGGCCTTCGTCCGCCGGGTGCCAGAGGTTGGCCGGCCGGGCGCCCGACTCGCCGTCGTCGGTCTGCTGCGAGTCGTAGCCCGTGCGCGCGAGGTAGCGGTCCAGCAGGCCGGGGGCGACCTTGTTGGCGAGGATTGTCGCGGCGGTGGACGCGCCCACGTAGTACTGCTTGCGGTGCGGATGGTCCGCCGCGTTGATCACGGCCCGGGCGGCCACCTCGGGCTGGTAGATGGGCGGTACGGGCTGCGGGTTCTTCGGGAGCCGGGACAACACCCAGGAGAACTGCGGGGTGTTGACCGCCGGCATCTGCACCACGGTGATGTTCACATGGCTGTGCTGGTGCATGAGTTCGGTGCGCACGCTCGACGTGAAGCCGTTGACCGCGTGCTTGGCACCGCAGTAGGCCGACTGGAGCGGGATGGACCGGTCGCCCAGCGCCGAGCCGACCTGCACGACAACGCCGGTGTCCCGGGGGATCATGCGCCGGAGCGCGGCCCGCGTGCCGTTCACGAAACCCAGGTAGCTCACCGCGGTGACCCGTTCGTACTCGGCGGGCTCGATCTCCATGAACGGCGCGAACACCGAGGTGAAGGCGTTGTTGACCCAGACGTCGATCGGCCCGAAGGCCTCCTCGGCGGCGACGGCCGCGGCCTCGACCTGTGTCGGGTCGGCCACGTCGGTGGGCACGGCGAGGGCGTGGCCGCCCCTGTCCTCGACATCGGCGACCGCGGCGTCGAGTCCCGCCTTGCCGCGTGCGAGGAGGACGACGTTCGCTCCTCGCTCGGCGAAGAGCCGTGCGGTCGCCCGGCCGATTCCGGCGCTGGCGCCGGTGATGACAACGGTCTGCTGGTTCATGCTCGTCCTGTTCGTCTCGGAGGGTGGGAAAGGGCCCTCAGCCAGGGGTGTCCCGCGCGAGCGTGGCGGCGGTCTCGAGCAGGAGGGCGTGGACGAAGGCCTGCGGAAGGTTGCCGCGCAACTGCCGTTGGGCGATGTCGTACTCCTCGGAGTACAGGCCCGCCGCACCGCACGCCTGCCGGTTGCGTTCGAACCAGCGGAAGGCCTCGACTTCCCGTCCCTGCTGGTGTTCGGCCAGTGCCGTCACGAACCCGCAGAGCAGGAAGGCTCCTTCGGCCTCCTCCAGTGGGCGTTCGTCGTGCCGGAAGCGGTAGGCGCAGTAGTCCTGCGTGAGGTTCTCGGTGTAGGCGCGGAGGGTGGCGCGGGTGCGCCGGTCGTCGGCCGGGAGCAGTCCCCGTACCGGGGGCAGCAGCAGGGCCGCGTCCAACCCGGTGTCGTCCGGGGCTCGTTGCCAGTGTCCGTCGGGGTGCGTCGCGTGGGCCGCGGTGTGCGTGAGGATCGTGTCGGACAGCTCGGTCCACTCACGCCTACGGGCCGCGTCGGGAGCCACGTGGGCGATCCGGCGCAGTCCCGCGACGCAGATCAGGCGGCTGTGGGTCCAGGCCCGTTCGTCCAACTCCCAGATCCCCGCGTCCGGTTCGCTCCAGCGGGCCGCGATGGCGGACACCGCGATCTCGGCGGCCCGGAGCGCGTCCCGGTCGAGCCGGTCCTGTCGCGCGGCGGCCGAGAACAGCAGCAAGGCCTCGCCGAACACATCGAGTTGGAACTGACGGTTGGCCTGGTTGCCGATCCGGTCGAAGCCGCCGGGATAGCCCGGAAGTTGGAGCGTGCGCTGATCGGGCACGGGCCCGCCGTCGACCGTGTACGCCGGTCTCAGTTTCGGCCCGTCCTCGTGCAGCCGGGCGCCCACGAACTGAACTGCCTCGTCCAGCAAGGGGAGTTGACCGGCCGCGGCCACGGCTTGGCCCGCGAAACACTGGTCGCGGATCCAGGCGTAGCGGTAGTCGTAGTTGCGTCCTTCCTCGGCACGCTCGGGGAGACTGGTCGTCGCCGCGGCCACCATGCCTCCGGTCGCGCTCGTCATTCCGCGCAGTACGGCGTACGCCTGCCGGGCGTCGCGGACGGCGACGGTGTCGTCGAGTGCGGGTACGGCGTCCGACCAGGCGCGTTCGGTCCGCGTCCACGCCGTTGACGCGACGGGAAGGGGGACGTCGGACAGCGGGGACTCGCCGAGTTCGAGGACCAGGTCGTGCCGCTGTCCGGCGTCCAGGGCCAGGTCGAGGGTGAACTGCCCGCCCGTGGAGGGGGATTCGGTGAGCGAGGCGTCGCCGCCGCCTGTCCAGCGCAGGTACAGGTCCCCGATCCGCGCGGTCCATACACCCTCGTCGTCGCGGTGCGCCTCGCGCAGGGGCTGGGTACCGTACTCGGCGAGCGGGTGCAGGACCACCCGGACCCGGGCCGGTGCCTCGGTCGCCCACACGCGCCGCAGCAGGACGAGCCGGTCCCGTTCGCCCGGATACGCCAGCGCGTCCCGGCACTCCACGATCCCGTCCTCGGTGACCCAGCGGCCGCGCCAGACGAGGGAGCCCTCCTCGTAGTGTCCGCCGGGTACGAAACGGCCCCTCGGTGTGACGGCGTAGAGACCGGCTCCGCCGATGAGGGCGGAGAAGACCGCGCCGCTGTGCCAGCGGGGTGCGCACAGCCAGCCGATCTCGCCGCGCGGGCCGACCAGCGCCCCGCGTTCGCCGTCGGCGAGGAAGGCGTAGTCGTGCAACGCCTGGGGCGGGTAGGCGTCGTGCTCGTCGATCTCCCGCGTGTGCGGCTTGTTCATCCCAACTCCCTTCCTGTCCCGGCCTATCCGGTGCGGTACTTCTCCGCACGGTCGGTGCGGAGGGTCAGGCCATGGCCGGGGGCGCCGTCGGCGCCCGGGCGGACGCTGCCGCCCTGGGGGTCGAGGGTGCCGTCGAAGAAGAGGTCCTCGATGCGGGTGTGGTCGTGGAACCACTCCAGATGGCGGAGGTTGGGGATCGCGGCCGCCGCGTGGGCGTGGACGTGCGGGGCGCAGTGCCCGGAGAGTTCCAGTCCGGCGGCCTCAGCGAGGGCTGCCGCGCGGAGCCAGACGGTGATGCCGCCGCAGCGGGTGACGTCCGCCTGGAGGCAGTCCACGGCTCGGGCGCCGAGCATCTGACCGAAGTAGGCGAGGGTGTAGCCGTACTCCCCGGCGGTCACCTCCGGGGCGACGGCGGCGCGGATCTCTGCCAGCCCGGCCGGGTCGTCCGAGGAGACCGGCTCCTCGAACCAGGTCACCCCGTGCTCGTCGAGGTGGCGGGCCATCCGGATCGCCTGTTTGCGGCCGTAGCCGCCGTTCGCGTCGACGTACAGCTCCGAGGTGCCGCCGATGGTGTGGCGGGCCTGGGCGATGCGTTCGCGGTCCCGTCGCTCGGCCCGGCCCCAGGACTCCCCGATCTTGATCTTCACTCGGGGGATGCCCTGTTCCTCGGTCCAGCGGCGCAGTTGACGATCCAGTTGGTGCCGGTCGTAGGTCGTGAAGCCGCCGCTGCCGTACACGGGCACGTCGGCGCGGCTCGCGCCGAGCAGCCGGGTCAGGGGCAGGTCGAGGAGGCGGGCCTTCAGGTCCCACAGGGCGATGTCGACGGCCGAGATCGCGCCGGCGACGAGACCGGGCCGGCCCGCGTTGCGGACCGTCCTGGTCATCGCCTCGTTGGCGGCGGGGATGTCCCAGGCGCTCAACCCGGTGACGGCGTCGGCGAGTTGCTCCGCGACGACCTGGGCGGTCGCCGCCGCGCCGTACGTGTAGCCGAGGCCGGTGACATCGCCCGCCCGGACCTGGACCACGACCATGGTGGTCGAGTCCCAGGTCAGCGTGCCGTCGGCCTCGGGCGCGTCGGTGGGGACCGTGTACACGGCGGTCTCGACGCCGTCGACGAGCGGCTCGCTTCCCCCTGCGGTGGGCGGGGTCATCGGTTCTCCCGGCCCTCCCCCGCGTCGAGCTTGTCCTCGCGCTGCTTTCCGCCGGGGAGCATCTCCTGCACCTTGGCCTTCAGCCCCTGCCGGATCATGCCGACCCGGTCGCTGTCGCCCTTGAGGACGGAGGACGCGGCGGCCTCGATCTGGTCGAGGCTCGCGTGCGGCGGGATCGGCGGTACGGCCGGGTCGGTCCGGAAGTCGATGACGAACGGCCGGTCGGCGCCGAGCGCCCGCTGCCAGGCGTCGGCCACCTCCCCGGGCTTCTCCACCCGCACCCCGCCGAGGCCGATCGAGCGGGCGAAGTCGGCGTAGGGCACGTCCGGGATCGACTGGGAGGGCAGGAACTGGGGGGCGCCCTCCATGGCGCGCATCTCCCAGGTCACCTGGTTGAGGTCCTGGTTGTTGAGGACGGCGATGATCAGCCGCGGGTCCTCCCAGTCGGGCCAGTACTTCGCGGCGGTGATGAGTTCGGCCATGCCGTTCATCTGCATGGCACCGTCACCCACGATGGCCAGCGCGGGGCGACCGGGGTGGGCGAACTTGGCGCCGATGACGTACGGCACGCCGGGCCCCATGGTCGCAAGGGTGCCGGACAGCGAGCCGCGCATGTTCCCGCGCATCCGCAGGTGCCGGGCGTACCAGTTGGCGGCGGAGCCGGAGTCGGCGGCCAGGATCACGTCGTCCGGCAGCAGGGCGTCGAGGGCGTGCACGACGTACTCGGGGTTGATCGGGTCCGCGTCCACGGCCGCGCGCCGCTCCATGACCTCCCACCAGCGCGCCGTGTCCTTCTCGATCTTCTTGCGCCACTTGCCGTGCTGCTTCCGCTTGAGCTGCGGCAGCAGGGCCTTGAGCGTCTCCTTCGCGTCGCCGACGAGATTGACCTCGAAGGGATAGCGCAGCCCGATCATGAACGGATCGATGTCGATCTGCACGGCCCGCGCCTGACCGAACTCCGGCAGGAACTGGGTGTACGGGAAGCTCGAACCGATGACGAGCAGGGTGTCGCAGTCCTGCATCAGCTCGTAGGAGGGACGGGTGCCGAGCAGGCCGATCGATCCGGTCACGTACGGCAGATCGTCCGGCAGCGCGTCCTTGCCCAGCAGGGCCTTGGCCACGCCGGCGCCGAGCACGTCGGCGATCTCCTCGACCTCGGCCCGGGCACCGCGCGCACCCTGTCCGACCAGGATCGCGACCTTCTCGCCGGCGTCCAACACCTCGACGGCACGGGCGAGATCGGACGCGGCCGGGACCGGAGCGGAGTGCGTCAGACCGAGACTGGAGGGCACCATCTTGAAGGCGTGGGTGGGGGCTGAGTAGTCCAGTTCCTGGACGTCGGCGGGGATGATGACCGCGGTGACGGTGCGTTTGGCGTAGGCGGTGCGCAGCGCCCGGTCCAGGACGTTGGGCAGTTGTTCGGGGACGGTGACCATTTCGCAGTATTCGGAGGCGACGTCCTTGTAGAGGCTGAGGAGGTCGACCTCTTGCTGATAACTGCCGCCCATGGCGCTGCGGTTGGTCTGGCCGACGATGGCGACGACGGGGACGTGGTCGAGTTTGGCGTCGTAGAGGCCGTTGAGGAGGTGGATGGCGCCGGGGCCGGAGGTGGCGGCGCAGACGCCGACCTTGCCGGAGAACTTGGCGTAGCCGACGGCTTCGAACGCGGACATCTCCTCGTGCCGGGACTGGACGAACGTCGGCTTGTTCTCGGATCGTCCCCAGGCGGCGAGCAGACCGTTGATGCCGTCGCCCGCGTAGGCGAAGACATGGTCCACATCCCACTCGCGCAACCGCTGGAGAACGTAGTCGGACACCTTGGTGGACACAGGAGTTCCTTTCATCGCGTTGATCGCCGGTTGCGGATCCAGTGGGTTCCGGCCGCCGCCGCTCCGAGGACGGTGGCCGCTGCGCCCGCCGTCAGCAGACGGCCGTCACGGGCGGAGCGCTCGGGCCGGGCGGCGAGCTTCTCGGGGTGGTCGGCGGGCAGGTGCTGACCGTCGAGGGCGAGCGCCAGGGCCTCCGCGAGGTGCAGGGCGCGACGGCCGGTGTCGCCCTGTTCGATCTGCGTACGGCAACTGAAGCCGTCGGCGAGGACCAGCGCGCCGGGGGCGGTCTCCCGCACGGCGGGCAGCACCCCCTGCTCGGCCACGGTCATGGAGAGGTCGTAATGCCCTTGTTCGAAGCCGAAGTTGCCGGCCAGACCGCAGCAGCCGGCGTCCAGGACATCGGCGTCGATCCCGGCGCGGCGCATCAGTTCGCGGTCGGCGTCGTCCTTCGTCACCGCGTGCTGGTGGCAGTGCGTCTGCACGGTCGCGGTCCTGGTGAGCGATGGGGGTTGCCAGCCTTCGGGGGCGTGGTTGAGGAGTTGCTCGGCGAAGGTCCTGAACTGCCCCGCCAGGCGCCGGACATCCTCGTCGTCCGGCAGCAGCTCGGGGGCGTCTGCGCGGAAGACGGCCGTGCAGGACGGTTCGAGTCCGACGACGGGTGTACCGGCCTCCAGCCAGGGTCGCAGTACATCGAGCGTGCGGCGCAACACGCGTTCGGCGGTGGTGAGTTGGCCGGTGGAGATCCAGGTGAGGCCGCAGCAGACGGGGTTGGTGGGGACGGCGACGTTGAACCCGGCGTCCTCCAGGACCCGGACCGCGGACTTCGCGACATCCGGGTGGAAGTAGGTGCTGAACGTGTCCGGCCAGAGCAGGACGGTGCGCGGGTCGCCCGGATCGGGTTCGCCGCTCCCCCGCGCCCGCCACCACTCGACGAAGGACTCCTCGGCGAAGACCGGCGCGTCGCGCTCCACGGCCACGCCCGCGAGGCGCTTGCCGAGGTTCGCGATGCCGGGTGCGGCGAGCGCGGCGTTGACCAGGCGCGGTGCCAGCCGGGACAGTCGCGCCCACACCGGCAGCCAGCCCATGGAGTAGTGGGCCGCGGGCCGCAGTCGTCCCTCGTAGTGGTGGGACAGGAACTCGGCCTTGTAGGTCGCCATGTCGACCCCGACCGGGCAGTCGGACTTGCAGCCCTTGCAGGCGAGGCAGAGGTCGAGGGCGTCGCGGACCTCGGTCGAGCGCCAGCCGTCGGTGATCGCGGAGTCGGCGTGTCCGTCGAGCATCTCGAACAGCAGCCGGGCCCGGCCGCGCGTGGAGTGCTCCTCCTCGCCGGTCGCCCGGTAGGACGGGCACATCACACCGCCTTCGTGCGTACGGCAGTTGCCGATGCCGACGCAGCGCAGCACCGCCCGGTCGAAGGAGTGGTCGTCGTCCGGGTAGCTGAAGTGCGTGTCGTGGCTGTCCGGCCGCCACAGGGGACCAAGGCGCAGGTTCTCGTCCACGCGGTACGGGTCGACGACCTTGCCGGGGTTCATCCGGTTGTCGGGGTCGAACAGGGCCTTCATCTGCCCGAAGGCGGTCACCAGTTCCTTCCCGAACATGCGCGGCAGCAGTTCGCCGCGGGCCTGCCCGTCGCCGTGCTCGCCGGAGAGCGAACCGCCGTAGGAGGCCACCAGGTCGGCGGCCCTCAGGAGGAACTCACGGAAGTGCGCGACGCCTTCGGCGGTGGTCAGCTCGAAGGGGATGCGGGTGTGGACGCAGCCCTGTCCGAAGTGCCCGTACAGGGAAGGGTGGTCGTAGCCGAATTCGGTGAAGAGCTTCTTCAGGTCGCGCAGGTAGTCGCCGAGCACCTCGGGTGCCACGGCCGAGTCCTCCCAGCCCTCCCAGGTCTCCCGGCCGTCGGGCGGCCGTGCGGTGACCCCGAGACCGGCCTCGCGTGCCTTGAGCATCTTGTGTTCGCGCGCCGGGTCGTCGGAGAAGACCACCGTGGGATCGTCCGCGTCGCGTCCGAGGGCCCGGATCAACTGGTGGGCCTGCTCGTCGACTTCGTCCTGACTGTCCCCGGTGAACTGGACGAGCAGCCAGCTCTCGCCGTCCGGAAGCTCGTGCAGCGAGTCGAGATAGGCGCCCTCCTCGCGCATCAACTGGGCCATCCGCCCGTCGAGCGCCTCCAGTTGGGTCGGCCTGCTGTGCTTCAGCAGCCGGGGCACGTCGTCGGCGGCCGCGCAGATGTCGTCGTAGCCGAGGACGAGCAGGGCTTCGTTCGGCGGCAGCGGGACCAGGTCGAGTTCGGCGCGCAGGACGGTGACGAGGGTGCCCTCGCTGCCGACGAGCGCCCGGGCCACGTCGAATCCGTTCTCGGGCAGCAGCGAGTCCAGGTTGTATCCGGAGACGCGGCGCGGGATACGGGGGAATCCGCGCCGTACGTCCGCCAGGTTGCGGTCGATGATCTCGCGCAGCCCCTGATGGATCTCGGCGCGCCGGCCGCCCGCCGCGATGATCTCCGCGTACTCCTCGTCGGAGGTGGGGCCGACCCAGCAGCGGGTGCCGTCGTAGGTGAGGATCTCCAGACGGCGGACGTTGTCCACGGTCTTGCCGTAGGCCTGGGCGGAACCGCCGCACGAGTTGTTGCCGATCATGCCGCCCAGCGAGCAGTGGCTGTGGGTGGACGGCTTGGGGCCGAACTGGAGCTTGTGGTCGGCGAGTTGGCGGTTGAGTTCGTCGAGTACGATGCCCGGCTCGACCACGCAGGTGCGCTGCTCGGCGTCGATCGACAGGACCTGGTGGCAGTACTTCGTCCAGTCGATGACCACGGCGGTGTTGGTGCACTGTCCGCCCAGGCTGGTCCCGCCGCCCCGGGAGAGCACCGGGGCGCCGAAGTCGGCGCACACCGCCACGGCGGCGGCACCGGCGTCGACGGTGCGCGGGACGACGACCCCGATCGGTACCTGTCGGTAGTTGGATCCGTCCGTCGCGTAGGCGCCCCGGCTGCCGTTGTCGAACCGCACCTCGCCGTCGACCCGCTCGCGGAGCGCCTGCTCCAGGGCACGTACGTCCAGCGCCGTCTCGACTCCACCTGCCTGGACCACCACTGAATCCCCTCTGCGAGGGCCCCGACGCGAAGGGCCGTACGGATGCACCAGGACGGGTTCCCGGTGATCTAGATGGCTAACGTCCCCATCCGGGTGCCCGTACTCGGTGACTGTCGGTCACCGGAAGTCCTTCCGGGCCTTGGCGAACTCGGTGAGGAGGGTCTCGCGGAACGCCTTCAGGTCATCGGGCTTACGGCTGGTGACCAGCGTGTTCGGCCCCTGGTCGCAGACGCGGACCTGCTCGTCGACCCAGGTGCCACCCGCGTTGCTGATGTCCGTGCGCAGACTCGGCCAGGAGGTCAGCGTGCGGCCCTCCACCACGCCCGCCTCGACCAGCGTCCACGGTGCGTGACAGATCGCGGCGACCGGGCGGCCCAGGTCGAAGAAGGCACGCACGAACGACACGGCGTCCTCGTCGGTGCGCAGCAGGTCGGGGTTGGCGACCCCGCCCGGGAGGACGAGCCCGTCGAAGGTCTCGGCCGACGCCTCGCGCACCGTCGCCTGCACCGGGAACACGTCCGCCTTGTCGAGATGGTTGAACGCCTGGATCTGACCCGGTTCCGTCGAGACGAGGACCGGTTCGTGGCCCTGGTCGGTGACCGCCTGCCACGGGTCGGTCAGCTCGATCTGCTCGACGCCCTCGGGCGCCATCAGGAATGCGATACGCATGGTCATCGATCTCCTTGTTCGGCCTGCCAAGTGGTCTCGTCCGGGGACGGTTTGCGCCGCGCCCGGGCCGCTCGGCGGCAGCGCAGCAGCTCCTCCCCGTACGGCAGCAGCACACACGCTCCGATGCCGGCGGCGATGCCCGCGAGATAACCGCGCGACAGCGGTCGCCGACGTGGCACGAGCCGCCACGCGTCCGGGTCCGAACGGCCGCCGTTCACCAGGGACTTGACCTGATCGCTGTGCAGGCACATCAGGGAGGTGAGCGCGGCGAAGGGCAGGGATTCGAGGAAGCTGTGGATGTGCTGCTCGATCGGTTTGACCTCCCGCTCGCTGCGCACCGCGGTCCGTACGTCCCACAGCGCGGTCGCCTCGTGGACCGCGGCCCCGCCGAGCTGCACCGCGAGGAGCAGGGGGTTGACCTCGTAGCGCAGCGTCAGCGCGATGGGGATGCCGACCTCGGTCATCATCAGCGCGTGGATCAGGGATTCCTTCGTGCCGGAGGTGTCCTCGATCCTGGTGCGCCGGTGCATCACCCAGTCGGCCAGGCCCGGCACGAACCAGCCGGGCAGGAGCCCGTACAGGAGGTAGCGGGTAGTCGCGTCGCCGACGTCGGTCCGCTGCTGCCGCACGGCCGGTCGGGTGAAGGGGCGGAAGGCGGTCACACGGTTCTCCTCGCCGTTGGGGGGTTCGGGGCGGGCGGTGCCGCACCCGGATCTTCGGGCGTGGCCACCGCGTACCCGGAGACCGGGGACCGACACGGAGGTTTGTCCGGTCGCTCCGGGGAGACCCGCATGTGGCCCCCCGCGCACCTTTCTGACGAAGGACACGCCATGGCACTGTTCGCGGTGCTCATCCCGCCACTGATGCTCGGCCTGATGCTCGCGTTGGGCAGATACGAGGAACTGCTGCTGCCCCGGCAGGACACCGACCTCCCCGCCCCGGCCGTGACGCCGCAGCCCCTCGACGCCGGCCTGCCGCGCGGCTGACCCTGTATGCCCGGCAGGCTCCTCGGCCGGTTTCCTTTCGCCCTCCCAGGGCACTTCGGTTGCCAGGTCGTCGCGCGTCGCCCCTTGGCGGTGGAGCGACGATGCTTTGATGACGTAACGGAAATAGGCAGTCAAACAGGGCGAGTTGCTCTCCTTGACGGAGGTGTCGTGTGAACCGGCGTACAGCGCTCCTCGGCGTGGGCGAGGTCCTGGCATGGTGGGCCGTGCTCGCCCTGCTGTGGCTGGTGTTCATCAGCGCGGTGGACACGCTGGAACTCGTCGTGGGCGCGTCCGCCGCGTTGCTCGGCGCGTTCGCCGCCTGGGGCGCTCGCCGGGCGGTGAGCGGGTGGTGAACGGCTGGACCGTCGCCGCGACGGCGTCGCTCGCCGCGGCGGTCGGGGCCACGGTCTGGGGCGTCGCCACGGGTCCGCTGCGGCGCCGGGTCGTGGCGCAGAACCTGTGCACCTCGCTGGCCTGCCCCGCGCTGCTGCTCCTGTCCGAGGGCTACGACCGGCCGGCGTACGTCGATGTCGCCCTGCTGCTGGCCCTGCTGGGCCCGGTCGGCACCCTGGTCTTCGCCCGGCTGCTCGCGGAGGAACTGGCGGACGACCCGCCACGGGTACGAGGGCTCACCTACGCGGTCGCGGCCTTCGGCGCCGCCGTCGTGGTCGCCGTGGGCGTGGCCACGGGCCCGGGCCGCGCGCTGGTCAAACTCCTGGTGATCGGCGCCCTGTTGATCGGCGGGAACCTCACCGCGTCCCGAGCCCTGTCCGGCGGCTTCGCGGAGAGCAGACGTGGATGATCCGCTGATCGTCGTGGCACTGCTGCTGGTCGCCGCGTCCGCGACCGCCGCCGTGGCCACCCGTGATCCCTCACGCCAGGCGCTCGTCCTGGCCGTCCTCGGCACGGCCCTGGCCATTCTGTTCACCGTGTTCCAGGCCCCCGACGTGGCGCTCTCCCAACTCGCCGTGGGCTCCGCCCTCACTCCCCTGCTGGTGATGCTGTCCGTGCGCAAGGTCCGTCGGCCGAGACGGCGCAAGGAGACGGACCGATGACCCGGCGGGCGCGGCTGATCGTCATGGCCGTCGGCGGTGCGGGGCTCGCGGTACTGCTGGTCGCCGCCTGCTTCGACCTGCCGGGCTTCGGCGGGCACCGACACCCGTACGGGGACCGGGTGGTGCGCGCCTCCCTGGCCCGGCACACCGCGAACACCATCGCCTCCGTCAACTTCGACCTGCGTGCCTTCGACACCCTCGGCGAGATGAGCATCCTCTTCGCGTCCGTCCTCGGCACCGTGGTCCTGCTGCGCCAGACCCGCGACGAACACCGGGACGCGCCCGAGCCCGAGCGGGTCGCGCTCCCCGTCCGCCGATACGCCCTGCTCGTCCTCCCCGTCGCCGTCGTCACCGGCCTGTATGTGATCGCGCACGGCCAACTCAGCCCGGGCGGCGGCTTCCAGGGCGGTGTCGTCGTGGCGACCGCCCTGCACCTGCTCTATCTGGGCGCCGACTACCGCGCCCTGGAACGCGTCCGCCCGGTCTCCACCTACGAGATCGGCGACGCCCTCGCCGCCTCCGCCTATCTCGTCCTCGGCCTCGCCGGACTCCTCGCCGGCACCGCCTACCTCGCCAACTTCCTTCCCTACGGCACCTTCAACACCCTGTCCTCGGGCGGCACCGTCCCCCTGCTGAACGCGGCCATCGGCATGGAGGTCGCCTGCGCGGTCGTCGTCCTGCTCGCGCACTTCCTGGACCAGGCCGTGGAGATCGAGAAGACCGAGAAGGGGGGCGGGAAGTGATGTCCGTGCTGCCCTACCTCGTCGCCGCCTGGGTGTTCCTCGTCGGCTGCTACGGGCTGGTGACCAGCCGCAACCTCATCCACGCCGTGGGCTGTCTGGCGGTCTGCCAGTCCTCCACCTACGTCCTGCTGCTGGCCGTCGGTTACCGCGACGGCGGTACCGCGCCCGTCTTCTCGGACATCAAGCCCGGTTCCCGGCCCGTGGTCGACCCGGTGGTCCAGGCCCTCGCCCTCACCGACGTGGTCGTGGGGGCCACGGTGACGGCCGTACTGCTCGCCCTCGTGCTGCAGATCTCCAAACTCCACGGCACGGTCGATCCCGACGAACTCTCGGAGCTGCGCGGCTGATGCACCACCTGCTTCCGGTACTCGTCGCCGTCCCGCTGCTCGGAGCCGCCCTGCTCGTCGCCAGTGGACGCCACCTCTCCCGCGCCGCCGCCGAGTCGGTGGGCTGTGTCTTCGCCGCCGGTACGGCGGGGCTCGCGATCGTGCTCCTCCTCAACTCCTCGCCGCCCATGACCGAGTGGGTCGGCGGCTGGACCCCGAAGGGAGGCGAGAGCGTCGGGATCGTCCTCGTGGGGGACGGCCCCGGGCTCGGTATGGCCGCGCTCGCATCGCTGCTGACGGTGGCGGCCCTGGCCTACTCCTGGCGCTACTTCGACGAGCCGCCCCGCGGCCACGCGGGCGCGTTCCCCGCCCTGGTGCTGCTTTTCCAGGGCGGTATGTGCGGCTTCGCGGTCGCGGGGGACCTGTTCGACGCCTTCGTGTTCTTCGAGTTGATGAGCGTCGTGGCGTACGCGCTGACCGGCCACCGCGTCGAGGAACCCAAGGCCGTCCAGGGCGCGTTGTCCTTCGGCGTCCTCAACTCCCTCGGCGCGTATGCCATGTTGATGGGCATCGGCCTGCTGTACGCGCGTACCGGCGAACTCGCCATGGCGAAGATCGGCCAGGGCCTCGACCGGCACGGCGGCCCCGACGCCCTCACCCTTGCGGCCTTCGCGCTGGTCCTGACGGGCCTGCTGGTGAAGGCCGCAGCCGTGCCGCTCCACTTCTGGCTGCCCGACGCGCACGCGGTCGCCCCCACCCCCGTGTGCATGCTGCTGTCCGGGGTCATGGTCGAGCTGGGCGCCTACGGCGTCTGGCGGATCTACCGAACGGTCTTCTCCGGCCCGGGCGGCATCCCGGCGTCCGACCTGGAGCGCGCCCTCGTCGTCCTCGGTGTGCTGACCTGCCTGGTCGGCGCGGTCATGTGCTGGTACCAGCGGCACATCAAACGGCTGCTCGCCTACTCCACGGTCGCCCACATGGGGCTCTTCCTCATCGGCATCGGCCTGCTCCGCCCCGAGGCCACCGACGGGGTCGCGCTGTACATCCTGGGCCACGCGGGGGTGAAGGCCGCCCTGTTCGCCTGCACCGGCGTCCTCCTCGACCGGTACGGCTCGGTGGACGAACACGCCCTCCACGGCCGCGCCCGCGAGCTGCGCGGGGTCGCCGTGCTCTACGTCGTCGGCGCGCTGAGCCTCGCCGGTCTGCCGCCCTTCGGCATCGGGCTCGGGAAGGCGGTGCTGGAGGAGTCGGCCGGCGGCCCACTGACCGTACTGTTCATCGCCGTGTCCGCGGTGACCGCCGGGGCGGTGCTCCGGGTCGCCGCGCGGGTCTTCTTCGGCCTCGGCCCCGAGCCCGACGACGAGTCGTCGTACGAGACCACGGGCGTCGACGAGGAACCGGAGACCCGGCACCGGCTGAGCCGGGTGCCGGACACCATGACCGCGGTCCCGGCCGTACTGCTCCTCGCCGCTCTCGCCGTGGGCGCGGTCCCCGGCTTCGCCACCGTGCTCGGCCACGCCGTGTCCGGCGAGGACGCCCCCTCCCCGCACTGGACCCTCGCCGGACTGCTCCTCGGTCTCACCTCGACCCTGCTGGCCCTCGGCCTGGCCGCGCTCGCCGTGACCCTCCCGAAGCCGCTCGGCGACCCGTCCTGGACGACGGGGCTACGACGCCTGCAGTCCGGCCACATCGGCGACTACGTGGCATGGCTGCTGCTGGGCACGACCCTGCTCGCGGCACTGGCCCTGCCCACGATCCTGAACGGCTGAGCACACCCGGCCGACGCGGTCGACGCATGGTCCGGCCGGGCCGGGATACCCCTGTGTTATGCCACGGACGCCGGGATCCCGACAGCACACGAAGCGCAGCGCGCCGGACAAGCCCAGCAAACTGCCGATGCGGTCCTGGTGGGCGGTGCTCAGGGGCACGGTCAGGGAGTTCCAGAACGACGAACTCTCCGACCGGGCCGCCGCGTTGACGTATTACGGGGTGCTGTCCCTCTTCCCCGCGCTGCTGGTCCTGGTCTCGCTGCTCGGCATCTCGGGCCGGTCGGCGACCCAACAGGTCCTGGACAACATCGAGAAACTCGCGCCGAGTTCGGCCCGGGACATCATCAGCGAAGCGGTACGGCAACTCCAGTCGACCGGCGGCCTCGGCTCGATCGTGGCCGTCGCGGGCATCGTGGTGGCGGTGTGGTCGGCCTCCGGCTACATCGCGGCGTTCATCCGCAGCGCCAACGTGGTCTACGACATTCCCGAGGGACGCCCTGTGTGGAAGGTGCTGCCGATCCGGGTCGGGGTCACCGTGGTGCTGCTGATCCTGGCCATGGTCAGCGCGCTGATCGTGGTGTTCACCGGCGGCCTGGCCCACGCGATCGGTTCCGCGTTCGGGATCGGGGACGCCACGCTGAGGGTGTGGTCCATCGCGAAGTGGCCGGGGCTGGTCGTCCTGGTCACGATCATGATCGCGATCCTTTACTGGGCGGCGCCGAACGTGAAGGGCCGCGGCTTCCGCTGGATCACTCCGGGCAGTGTGCTGGCCCTGCTGGTCTGGATGATGGCCTCGGCGGGGTTCGCGTTCTACGTGGCCCACTTCTCCTCGTACAACAAGACGTACGGCACGCTCGCCGGCGTGATCGTCTTCCTGATGTGGCTGTGGATCAGCAATCTCGCGATCCTGCTCGGCCTCGAGTTCGACGCGGAACTCGCCCGCCAGCGTGCCGTGGTCGGCGGACACCCCAAGGACGCGGAGCCCTACCTCCCGCCCCGTGACACCCGCGCCTGGAGCGAGGAGGACCACCGCCGTATGGAGTGACGCCTCACGGGGTACCCGGTGTCGACATCCACTCAGACACAACCCTGGAGGCTTTCATGTTCCGTGCCATCGCAGACGTGCTCCGCAGCATCGGCGGCGCCATCGCCACCGTCGTGACCCTGCCGTTCAGGGCGCTCGCCCGGCTCTTCGGCGGGGCGTCGCGGTCCGCGCACTGACGTCGTGGTCATGGGGGGGGCGACTCCTCCGGCACACGGTCCGGACCGGAAGAGCCTGACCATCACATTCCCCCGGGGGACAAGGCGACGGCTGAGAGACGAGTGCCCACATATCCACGGCCTATCAGTCGTGATTCGTCATTCGTCACTCACTTTCTCGCTGGCCCGGCGGAGCGAAGAAGCGTTCGACGGCCGCGTCCGTGACCTCGGCGAGCGTGCGCGGCGACCAGTGCGGGGTGCGGTCCTTGTCGATGATCTGGGCGCGGATGCCCTCCACCAGGTCGGGCGAGGTCAGGGCGTGGCAGGAGACTCGGTACTCCTGGTCCAGGACGTCCTCCAGCGCCCCCAGGCGCCGGGCCCGGCGGAGTGCGGCGAGGGTGACCTTGAGGGAAGTCGGTGACCTGGTCAGCAGGGTTTCGGCGGTCTCCTTGGCCGCGCCGGCGCCGTGGTCGAGGAGACGGCCGAGGATCTCCTCCACGGTGTCGGCCGAGTAGCAGGCGTCGATCCAGTCCCGTGCCTCGGCGAGTTCACCGGGCGGCGCCGGTCGCGTGTACCGGTTCAGGGCCTCGCGCGCCGGCGCGTGGGCGAGGTCGTCGAGCAGCGCCGGCAAGGAACCCGAGTGCGTGTAGTGGTCGGCGAGGCCGCACAACAGGGCGTCGGCCGCTCCTGCTTGAGCGCCGGTGAGCGCGAGGTGCGTGCCGAGTTCGCCGGGTGCGCGGGCGAGGAGATAAGTGCCGCCGACGTCCGGTACGAAGCCGATGCCGGTCTCGGGCATGGCGACGCGCGAGCGTTCGGTGACGATCCGGATGCTGCCGTGCGCGGAGACGCCCACGCCGCCGCCCATGACGATGCCGTCCATGACGGCGACGTACGGCTTCGGGTAGCGGGCGATCCGCGCGTTGAGCCGGTACTCGTCGCGCCAGAAGGCGACCGCCGCCGAGCCGTCTCCGTCGCGCGCGTCGTCGTGAATGGCGCGGATGTCGCCGCCCGCGCACAGTCCCCGCTCCCCCGCCCCGCCGATGACGACGGTCTCGACGTCCGGGTCGTGCTCCCAGTCCGTCAGCGCCCGGTCGATCCGGCGGACCATGGTGTGGGTCAGGGCGTTGAGCGCCTTGGGACGGTTGAGGGTGAGGTACGCGGCGCGTCCTTCGGTACGCAGGAGTACGGGGTCGTCGGTGCCGCGCATGATCTCGTGGGTTCCTTCCAGGATCCGGTGGACCCTGGGGTCCCGGACGATCTTCCTCCTACCGTATGCGCTCAGGGGGCGGGAAAAAGAGTTGGATACCGGCGAGAGCGGGCTGCTAACTTGCCGTAGGCCGTGAGGACGTACGAGGAGGTGAGACCCATGAACGCAGTTTCCAGGTGGGTGCTCCCCCTCTTCGCCACGGTTGGGCCAGTGACATAGATGTCGCCGGGAGCGCCGCGCAACAAGGCGCTCCCGAAAGGTGACAGCCATGAACTCCGAACACTTTCACTTCACCGCCGAGTCCACATCGAGCGGTGTCATCCAGCACGACTTCACCATGGGTGAGGTCACCGGTGCCCTCTGGTCCCCCGTGTCCGGTGCCGACCGGGCGCCCCTGGTCCTGATGGGGCACGGCGGCGGCAACCACCGGAAGTCACCGGCGATGACGGGCCGGGCCCAACGCCTCGTGACGGACGGCGGTTTCCATGTCGCCGTCATCGACGCGCCCGGTCACGGCGGCCGCCCTCTCACGGAGCACGACGAGCGGGAGATCGACGCGATGCAGCGGGCGATGGAGGCGGGCGAACCGGTCGGCGAGATCGTCGTCCGGTACAACGCCCACCTCGCGGAGCGTGCCGTACCGGAGTGGCTGGCGACCCTCGACGCCCTTCAGAAACTGCCGGAGATCGGTGCCGAAGGACCCGTCGGCTACTTCGGCCTGAACATGGGCACCGCGATCGGGGTGCCGTTGACGGCGCTCGAACCCCGGATCACCGCCGCGGTGTTCGGCCTCTTCTGGTACGACGACGCGATCGCCGAGTCGGCGCGGCGGATCACCGTGCCGATCGAGTACACGCTCCAGTGGGACGACGAACACATCCCGCGCGAGTCCGGCCTCGCGTTGTTCGACGCCTTCGCCTCGCGGGAGAAGTCGATGCACGTCAACTCGGGCAGGCACAAGGAGCTGCCCAGGTTCGAGGTGGACAGCGCGGTCCGGTTCTTCGTCCGGCATCTGCGCAAGGACGTGCCGTCGGCGGACTGACGGTCTGAGGGTGTGACAGGTGTCGGCGTCCGGCCATCGGCCGGGCGCCGACGGCTTCAACTGGGCGACGACTCCCCCGCGTTGCCCGTCAGATCCATCCCCGTCATCAGTTCGGCGAAGGCGCGGGCGGCGGTGGGGGACGTGAAGAGCCGGTCGAGCCGGGCGCGGGCCAGGCCGCGGTGGAAGGGACCCGACTGGGTGGCGTCACCGGCGTCGTGGAGCATGCGGGTCATCCAGTGGGAGAGCTCCTGGTCGTTCCAGACGCGGCGCAGGCACCGCTCCGAGTAGGTGCGCAGGGCCGTGTCGTCGTGGTCGTGGACGGAGTCCCGGACGGCTCGGGCGAAGAGGTCGGCGTCGTAGAGGGCGAGGTTCATCCCCTTGCCGCCCATCGGCGAGACGATGTGGGCCGCGTCGCCGACGAGGAAGAGGCGGCCGTACCGCATCGGGTCATGGACCAGGCTGCGGAGCCGGAAGATCTCGCGGTCGGTGATCGGGCCGGAGACGAGGTCCGGGTCGCCGAGCCGGGTGCGCAGGGCGTCCCAGACGCGAGCGTCGGACCAGGCGTCGGGATGGTCGTCGGGCGGGCACTGGAGGTAGTAGCGGCTGGTGTACGGGCCCCGCGGGAAGTGGGCGGCGAAGCCCTGCGGGCTGACCGCCAGGAGCGGGTGGGCCGGCGGCGGGGAGTCTGCCAGGACCGTCAGCCAGCCGATGCCGTGATCGAAGGCGTACGCGGTGAGGGCGCCCTCGGGGACGGCGGTCCGGCTGATGCCGTGGTCGCCGTCGCAGCCCGCGACAAAGGCGCAGGTGATCGTGCGGAGGCTGCCGTCCGGGGCGCGGTAGCGGACGGTGGGACGCTCGCCGGTCAGGTCGTGCAGGGAGACGTCCGCGGCCTCGAAGCGCAGGTCACCTCCGTCCGCGAGATACGCGGCGGTGAGCTTCTGGACCAGCATCTGCTGGGGGCAGAGGCGCGCCGTGGGGCCGTCCGAGCCGTCGTTGTCGGAGACCAGGTGGGGCTCGCCGTCGACCCGGATCTCCAGGATGCCCTCGTGCGGGACACCGCCCAGTACGCGGTCGGCCAGGCCCCAGGAGTCGAACATGCGCACAGCGCGGGTCTCGACGATGCCGGCGCGCTGGCGCTGTGCCACGTACTCGCGGGTCTGCCGTTCCAGGACGACGCAGTCGACGCCGCAGCGTCGCAGCAGGTTCGCGACGGTCAGGCCGGCCGGGCCCGCGCCGATCACCACCACGGTCGTGGATTCCGGTGACGTGTTCAACTCCCGTGCGCTGTCGGCCACTTGCCCACCTCCGCAAGCACCCTAGCCGAGCCGGTCGGGCATCCGGATCTGTTTCGGATCGCGAGGACGGGGCACAAGCGAGCGCAGTCCGGTGCTTCGGTCAGCAGGCACGCGTTCTTCCCGTTCTTCTCCTGCGAGGAGTGTCATCGTGCCCCGTCCATCCATCGTGCCCAATCCCCACGTGCTGCAGCAGGCGGTCGACCGCTATCTGGCCCTCGCGGCCGACGGGGACATCGCCGCCGACGTCCCTCTCCAGAACGCCGCCTACACCCTGTGCGTGCTGACCGGCACCCGCACCGTGGAGGAGGCCATGGCCGCCGTGGAGCTGCTGTGTTCCGGCGCCCCTTCGATCGGGAACGCGTCCGGGGAACGGGAGTTGGTGTAGCGACGCACCCGGTCGCGTCCTACGCGTCCGGGTCCCAGGCCTGGAGCTGGTCGAAGAGGCGTCGGTCGCCGTCGACGTGCAGGGAGTCCATCGGGATCCGGTCGTACAGGGCGAGGACCAGTTCACCTGCCGTGCCGCGGGCCGAGGCGTCGGCCGCGGGTGTCGTTCCGGGCACGGAGAGCGGGATGGACCGTGCGCCGTCGGCGGAGAGTGTGACGCGCCAGGAGCGGCCCTCGGTGGCGTGGTACTCGACGACGGCGGGCTCGTGCGGCCAGGCGCTCGTCGTGGTCGCGCAGCAGGTGAACAGGAACTCTTCGACACCGTCGAGGGCCGCCTCCGCCGGCAACGGCTGCGGGGCGCCCGCGGTGATCTGGGCGTCGTAGGTGTGCACCGTGGCCTCCTGGACCTGGTGCCGGGCCACGGCGCCGCTGGTGTGCGGCGACTGCGATCCGTCCCACCACGTCCAGCAGCCGCGATCGGGACCCGACTCCCGTAGTGCGCCCAGCAGTTGCTCCGTGGACTCGGCCGACCAGGCCAGCAGCGCCTCGCGTTCCTCCGGCGCGGTCGAGGCGAATTCCGCGGTTTTCCCCACCGGAGGAGTCTCGGCGGCTCCCGTGGTGACGATCGCGGCCCAGCGGCGGTGGACCCCGCCCAGGTGCAGCACCAGATCCCGCAGCGTCCACTCGGGGCAGGTCGGCACTTTCGCGTCAAGGCCGGGCGCCGAGGCGACCGCGGCTCGGAACGCGACCGAGCGCTCGTCGATCAGCCGCAGCAGGGCAGGGAACTCCAGAGTCTGTGTCACGTCGACTGTCTATCACCGTGCGCGGACGGACTCACAACGGATTTCACCGCCGCCGCGCCCCAACGGTCAGCCGTCGAGGGCCTGTTGGACCGCCGGGTAGCAGTCGATGATCCCGTCGATGCCGACCAGTTGGATGATGCGCAGCACGGGTGGGGCGGCTCCGGCCAGTCGCAGCCAACCGTCCGCCTCGGAGAGGGTGCGGTGGGCCGCTATGAGGACGTTGATGCCGCTGGAGTCCATGAAGGTGACGTCACCCAGGTCGAGGACGACGTGCGGTGCGGTGCCGCCCGGTGGCTCCAGTGCGTCCCTCAGTGAGCCGCAGCTCTCTTGGTCGATCTCTCCGGCCGCGGCCACGACCAAGGTGTCGTCGACGGTGTCGGAGCTGACCGCCAACCGGCCCGGCTGTCCCGCTTGTTCGGTGTCCGCCATCTGTCCTCATACACAGGTCGGTGAGCGCTACGGATCTGGATTTTCATCCGGAGTGCTGCCCCGCATCGTACGGTTGATGCCTTCGTCCGGTGGAGCCGATGGAAATTGACGGAGTGGTTGTTATCTCACGGGGTATGCGCGGGGCACGCAGAAGGCGGTGAAGAGATCCGGATGGAACCAGATGCGTCGGAGGACGCCGAGATAGCGCTGCGGGCCCGCGCCCAGGCCATACGGTCCACCGTGGCGCTGGACGGGGACGGCTCGTGCATCGCCGAGGCCCGCCGGCTGGCCGCGTCGTTCCTCGCCCGGGTCCGGGTCGAGTACGGGCTGCCGGTGTCCGACCGTGCGATGGATCTCACGCAGTTGGTGGTCAGCGAGTTGGTGACCAACGCCCGTAAGTACGCGCCGGGGCCGGTGCTGATGGATCTGCGGATCGTGGGTGCCCTGGTCCAGGTGGAGGTCTGGGACTCCGATCCGGTCCTGCCGGTCGCCCATGCCGCGGATGCCCAACGGGTGGGCCAGCACGGTCTGGAGATCGTGCGGGCCGTCGCGCGCGGCTTCGAGGCGCATCGGGAATCGGTGGGCAAGCGCATCACCGCACGTATCGACCTCACGGACAGCCCGGAGGAGAGCGTCGGCTGTGAGGGTCCATTGCACGCGTGAGAGGGGTCGAGCCGTTACCGTCCGGTACATGGCTGATCGAGTGTGGGGCAGCCGCACTCCATGTTCTCGGTGATGCGGCATGGGTGAGTCCCTCGCCCTGGTGTCCGCCCTGTGCTTCGGGGTGACCCACTTCGTCAACGGGCTGCTGTCCCGCCGGGTCGACGGCATCACCGTCGCCCTGCACGCGCAGGTGGGCGGGACCGCGCTGGCCCTGGTCCTGGCGCTGAGCCTGCCAGTTGGTTCCGCCTCGCCTGCGGACTACGGGTGGGGAGCGTTGTCGGGCGTCGGAACGGGGGTGGGCGTCGCGTTTCTCTACCGGGCGATGTCGCGGGGCGCGATGAGCGTCGTCGTCCCGGTGAGCGATGTCGGAGCCGTGGCGTTGCCGGTGCTGGTGGGGGTGGTTCTCCTCGGGGAACGCCCGTCGGCGTCCGTGTGGGTGGGTATGGCCGCCGTACTGCCCGCGCTCTGGCTGGTCTCGCAGAACACTTCGGCAGCGGGTGGCGCGAGCGCCGACGGGGTGCCCAGCGCACTGTTGGCCAGTGCGGGGATCGGGCTGCAGTTCCTGGCCATGGCCCAGGTGGGCAGCGGAAGCGGCCTGTGGCCGGTCGTGTTGAGCAGGGTGGTGTCCGTCGTGGTCATCGCCTGCGTACTGGTGCCGTACGGCGGCCACTGGGGGATGCCGGTCGGGCTGTGGGCGGTGGCCGTCGCGGCGGGCATGGTGGGGACGGCCGCCATCGTGCTGTACCTGGAGGCGACCGCCCGGCAACTCATGGCCGTGGCCACGGTGCTCTCGTCCCTGTATCCCGCCGTCCCCGTCGTGCTCGCCCTCCTGTTCCTGGGCGAACGTCTGAGCCCTCGGCAGACCGTCGGCCTGGTGTGCGCGGCACTCGCCGTCGCGCTCATCGCTCTGCGCTGACTTCGACGCCACGCCGTTTGAATCCGGCGCCGGAGGTAACCCGGACGACTAGCTCCAGGAACCACACATTTCCACCGCACATAGAGAGAGAAGTTGAAGCGCTGTGACCGCGCGCACCGACAAGAGGAAAGTCGTGCAACTGCCGCCCGAGACCGGTTGGGCGAAGGCCCGTCGCCGCAGCGGAAAGGCCGTGCGCACCTGTATTCCGCCCGTCGAGGACACTGGCGCGACGCCCCCGCCGTGCACGCTCCCCGAGGGCAACATCGTCAGAGGAGACGACTGACGCGACGGAGAACGGGCCGGAGGCCGAGAGCCTCCGGCCCGTCGCATGTCCTCGCTCGGGCGGACCGCCGTTCAGTAAGGAAGCCGACCATGTCCACGAAAGTCTCCGACTACGTTCTCCAGCGGTTGCGCGAGTGGGATGTGGACCATGTCTTCGCCTACGCGGGCGACGGCATCAACGGTCTGCTCGCCGCCTGGGGACGATCAGAGAACAAGCCGACGTTCGTCCAGTCCCGGCACGAGGAGATGTCCGCGTTCGAGGCCGTCGGCTACGCCAAGTTCTCCGGCAAGGTCGGCGTCTGCGCCGCCACCTCCGGCCCCGGCGCCATCCACCTCCTCAATGGGCTCTACGACGCCAAACTCGACCACGTCCCCGTCGTCGCCATCGTCGGCCAGACCAACCGCAGTGCCATGGGCGGCAGTTATCAGCAAGAGGTCGACCTGCTGAGCCTCTACAAGGACGTCGCCTCCGAGTACTGCGAGATGGTCACCGTCCCCGAACAGCTGCCCAACGTCCTGGACCGGGCGCTGCGCACCGCCTACGCCAAACGCACCGTCACCGCGGTCATCATCCCCGCCGACGTCCAGGAACTGGACTACTCGGCACCCACCCACGCCTTCAAGATGGTGCCCTCCAGCCTCGGCCTGACGCACTACACGGCGGTGCCCGGCGACGACGATCTGCGGCGGGCCGCCGAGGTGCTCAACTCCGGTGGCAAGGCGGCCATTCTGATCGGGCAGGGGGCGCGCGGTGCCCGCAGGGAGGTGATGGCGGTCGCCGACCGGCTCGGTGCCGGGGTCGCCAAGGCGCTGCTCGGCAAGGACGTCCTGGACGACGATCTGCCCTATGTCACCGGCGCGATCGGGCTGTTGGGGACCCGGCCGTCGTACGAGATGATGCGTGAGTGCGATGTCCTGCTGGTGATCGGCTCGTCGTTCCCCTACACGCAGTTCCTGCCGAAGTTCGGGAAGGCGCGGGCCGTGCAGATCGACATCGATCCGCACATGGTCGGGCTGCGCTACCCCTTCGAGGTCAATCTCGTCGGTGACGCCGCCGGGACGCTGCGCCGGCTGCTGCCGCTGCTGGAGCGGATGGAGGACCCGGCATGGCGGGAGAAGATCCAGGCCAACGTGGCTCGTTGGTGGGAGGTCATGGAGCGGCGGGCCGCCGTGGACGCCGATCCGATCAACCCGGAGCATGTCGTGCACGCGCTGAGCGCGCTGCTGCCGGACGACGTGATCCTGTCCGCCGATTCGGGATCGGCCGCCAACTGGTATGCCCGCCACCTCAAGTTGAGCGGTGCGATGCGCGGCTCGCTGTCGGGCACGCTCGCCACCATGGGGCCCGGCGTGCCGTACGCCATCGGTGCCAAGTTCGCGCACGGTGACCGGCCGGCGATCGCGCTGGTGGGCGACGGGGCGATGCAGATGAACGGCCTGGCCGAGCTGATCACCGTGGCCAAGTACTGGCAGGAGTGGCGGGATCCGCGGCTCGTCGTCGCCGTCCTCAACAACCGGGATCTCAACCAGGTGACCTGGGAGATGCGCGCCATGGAGGGCGCCCCGCGATTCCTGCCCTCGCAGTCGATCCCCGATGTCGCCTACGCCGACTTCGCCCGCTCGATCGGCCTGCACGGTGTCCGCGTGGAGAGGCCGGACGAGGTGACCGCCGCCTGGGAGAGCGCGCTCGCCGCCGACCGGCCGTGCGTGCTGGACTTCGTGACCGATCCCGCCGTACCGCCGATCCCGCCGCACGCCGGCCTCGACCAGATCGAGGCGGCCGCGTCCGCCGTCCTCAAGGGCGACAGCGACAGCGCGGCCATGGTGCGGCAGGGCTTCAAGGCCAAGGTCCAGGACTTCCTGCAGTGACGCATCACGCAGAAACGGGATGTCTGACCATGCCGGACAGGGGCACTCGTGACCAGGTAAGGAACCGCACGCCCTACCGAACGACCAGAGGTGAACCATGACCGAGGAGATCAAGAACCTGACCCCGAAGTACACCGTTCCCGGCATCCGGCGCGAGGACGCTGGCCGGCTGATCGGCGTGCTGCGGCTGCGGCTCCACTCCCTGAACGATCTCCATCTGACGCTGAAGCACGTGCACTGGAACGTCGTCGGGCCGCACTTCATCGCCGTGCACGAGATGATCGACCCGCAGGTCGACCGGGTACGCGAGATGGCCGACGACGTGGCCGAGCGCATCGCCGCGCTGGGTGGGGTGGCGCCGGGTACACCGGGCGCGCTGGTGGCCGAGCGCACGTGGGACGACTACTCCATCGGCCGGGCCGACGCCATCGCCCACCTCGGCGCACTCAACCTCGTCTACACGGGGCTGATCGAGGACGTCCGCGCCGCGATCAAGGAGGCGGGTGAGATCGACCCCGCCACCGAGGACCTCCTCATCGAGCAGCTGCGGGATCTGGAGCAGTTCCAGTGGTTCGTGCGGGCGCACCTGGAGAGCGCGGGCGGCTCGCTCGCCACCGGTGACGCGCGCTCCGAGCAGGAGGCCGCGGCCAAGGGCGCCGAACTCGGCTGAGCACCTGACGACGAGGACATCCCAGGTCCTGAGGCATCCCCGAAACTTGCCGTTTGACAACTATGGCCATGAGGCAAGAAAGTAGCGGGTGTCATCGCACCAGTGGGGAAGGATCTGGGATGTCCCGGTCGGCGGAGGCCACTCCGTGCGCCGGGCGGCTCGGTCAGGCGGTCCGGCTGCCGGAGGACTCGTCAAGGTCGTGTATCTGCGCCGACGCCACCGCACAGAACGACTCGAGGCCGCTGAGCAGCGCGTTGCGCCCGGCGGCCGGCATCTGCGCCAGCACCTCCCCCAGCGCCTCCTCACGACGGGCCCGCAGGTCCGAGAGGAAGGCCCTGCCCAGGCCGCTGAGGTACAGGCGAACCTCGCGCCGATCCGTGCGACTCACCTCACGGTCGACGAATCCGGCGGCCTGCAGACGGTCGCACAGCCGGCTCGTCGACGGCGGCGTCGAGGCGAGGTGGTCGGCGAGCGTGCGCAGGTTGATGCCCTCGTGGTGCTCCAGGATGAACAGGACCCGTAGCTGCGAGGCGGACGCGGGCGCTGTCGAGGCGCGCCCCCACAGGACTTCCAGCAGCTCCGCGGCCGTGGACGTGACGCGCGCGACCTCGTCGGGTTCTGGGCGGGGGTGGAAGGACGTCACGGTCACACTCTCGCAGGCGCAGGGACGGCCCACAGCCTACTAGCACGCGCAACGGACACGGATTGACAAGACCCACACGCGGCACACCAGAGAATGGCATATCTACTTCGTGAACAGATTCATGGCCGTCGAGCGGGCGCTGCGCACGGCGGCGCCCCACGAGCTGCCCGACGTCGTCGGCCGGGAGCTGGCCCGGCACTACGCGGCGGACTCCGTGGACCTGCTCGTGGCCGACTACGGCCTGACCGTGCTGCAGCCCGTGACCGACCTGACGCACACCCTGCCGCCGGTCTCCGTGCACAACACCCCGGCGGGGCGCGCCTTCGGCGCCCAGGAGCCGTTCGTGGAGGGGAACCTCGGCGACGGGCAGGTACGCGTCCATCTGCCGATCAGCGTGCGCGGGGACCGGCTGGGCGTGCTCTCGGTGACGCTGCCCGGCGGTGACCACGCGCGCGACAGCCTGACCGAACTGACCGAACTGGCCGAGGTGTTGGGCCACGAGGTGCTGGTGGCCGAGCGTGACACCGACCTGTATCTGCGGGCCCGGCGCAAGGACCGGCTGACGCTGGCGGCGGAGATGCAGTGGCAGTTGCTCCCCGGCCGCGCGTGCTCCCGGCCCGAGTTCGACCTCGGCGCCCAGTTGGAGCCCGCCTACGCGATCCACGGCGACAACTTCGACTGGTCCGCCACGGCCGACCACCTCACGCTCTATGTCTCGAACGGCATGGGCGAGGGCATAGAGGCATCGCTCCTGACGAATCTCGCCATCAACGCCCTGCGCAACGCGCGCCGGGCCGGCATCCCCCTCGCCGACCAGGCGGCCCTCGCGGACCAGGCGGTGTACGCCCACTACCAGGGCGGGCGCTACATGTCCGTGTTGATGTTCGACTTCGACCTCACCACCGGGCGGGCCCGGGTGGTGGACGCCGGGTCGCCGCAGACGCTGCGGCTGCGCGACGGGGTGGTGGAGCGTATCGCCTTCGACGCGCAGTTGCCGCTGGGCATGTTCGAGGAGACCGACTACGTCGAGCAGGACTTCCGGATCGAGCCCGGGGACCGGGTCGTCTTCGTCAGCGACGGGGTGTACGCCGTCGCCTCGCCCAGGGGTGAGGCCTACGGGGACGCGGCGCTGGCGCGGGCGATCCAGCACACGAGGCTGCTGTCGGCCGCCGAGGTGCCGAGGGCGGTGCTGCGGGAGCTGACCGGCCACCGCGGCACCCCGACCCCCGACGACGACGCCTTGGTGGTGTGCCTCGACTGGCGGGGGCGGTGAGGTGTCTGCCCAGGGCCCCCGCCCGCACGGGCGTGGCGCTAGTGTGAAGGCACTGAGCCGGAAGGGTGAACGCCGTGAGCACCTCTGAACCGCTCCCGTCGGTGGAGAGCGAGTTGCGGTCGGCCCCGCCCAACGCTCTGGTGGAGACGGCCCGGCGCCTGCTCGGCGACCGTGCCGGAGCCCAGGACGTCACCCTTCTCTTCGTCGACTACGGCCTGCGCGTGCTGCGTCCGGTCGCCCCGGGCACCGGCGAACCCCTGTCCGCCTACGACGGTCCGGCGGGACGGACGTTCACCGCCCAGACGCCCGTCGTCGAACCGTCCGGGGACGGGACGGCGACCGTGCATCTGCCCGTCACCGTGCGCGGCGACCGGCTCGGCGTCCTGTCCGCCCGGCTGCCCGCCGTCGGCGCCGATCCGGCCGGGGTGCGCGAACTCGCCGAGTTCGCCACCGCGTTGGGGCACGAGATCGCCACGGCGGAGCGCGACACCGACCTGTACCTCCTGGCCCGCCGCACCCGGCGCCTCACACTCGCGGCCGAGATGCAGTGGCAGCTCCTTCCGGGGCGCGGCTGCGAAGGCCCGGAGTTCGTGATCGGCGCCCATCTGGAACCCGCCTACATGGTCGGCGGGGACAACTTCGACTGGAACACCGACGGCACCCACCTCACCGTGACGATCACCGACGGCATGGGCCGCGGCATCGACGCCTCCCTGCTCACCGGCGTCACCGTGGGCGCCCTGCGCAACGCCCGCCGCGCCGGCCTCGGCCTCGCCGACCAGGCCCGCCTTGCCGACCAGGCCGTGTACGCCCAGTTCGGCGGCAAGGTGTACGCCTCGACCCTGCTCCTCCGCTTCGACCTCGCGACCGGCACCGTCCAGGCCGTCGACGCGGGCTCGCCCCGGCTCTACCGCCGACGCGGCGACACCGTGCGCCAGATCGAGCTGGAGGCACAGCTCCCGCTCGGCATGTTCGAGGAGACGGCCTACGAGGAGCAGATCTTCGCCGTACGGCCCGGGGACCGGCTCGTGGCGGTGAGCACCGGCGTGCACGGGGCCCGTTCGCCGGAGGGCGACCTGTTCGGCGAGGAAGCGCTGCGCCGGGCCCTCGACGCGGCGCCGACGCGGGCTCCGCAGGAGGGCGCGCGCTCGGTGGTGGCGAGTCTGATCGAGCACTTCGGCAGCACGGACCTGGAGGCCGACGCCGCCGTGGTCTGCCTGGACTGGCACGGGCGTGATTCCGTGACGCCGTGATCATCCGCCCTCGGCGGCCGGCCCGTACCGTTGCGCCGAGGCGAACGCCCGCAAACCGCGCTCCAGGGCCGCGCGCTCGTCCGGCGCCATGGCGTGTACGACCTTCGTCAGCGCCCGGGCCCTGAGTTCGGCGACCTCCGCGAGCACGTCCCGTCCGTGGGCGGTGAGACTCAGTTGTATCTCCCGGCGGGTGTGGGGGGCCGCGTCCCTGAGCAGCAGCCCGGCCGCCTCCAGCCGGTCACAGAGTCGGCTCACGGTGGGCAGGCCGGCGTCGAGCCGGTCGGCCAGCATGGTCAGGTTCGCGCCCGGTTCGGCCTCCAGGGCGTGCAGGGCGCGCAGTTGATGCGGTGACAGGCGGACCGACGCCTCGGCCGCCGCCAGGGTCCACAGGTCGGTCAGGCCGTCCACGGCATCGGCGATCCGGCCCGCGACAGAGTCCGTGCCGTGCGTTGCCACGAGTTCGACACCTCAAGGAAGTCGGCAGTGTGGTGATTCGCCGCTCATGGGGTTGCTCTACCCGAGATTCCCGCGCCCACTCAACTCAGTCACGGTCGGGGTACAGCACGGCGGAGACCCGGTGGTGCAGGTCGTGCTGGGGGCGGCCGGGGGCGGTGGGCGCGGCCTCGCGCACGGACTGGGCCAGCGCGCGCAGCTTGACGTTGGCGTACTGGGAGTGGCGGCGCAGGACGCGCATCGCGATGTCCGCGTTGATGCCGTAGAGGGCCATGAGCACACCGCGCGCGAGGTCGATGTCCTCCTGCGAGGCGCGGGCCCGGTCGATGTCGGAGTCGGCGGCACGCCGTGCCTCCTGCCGTATGGGCTCCGTCACGTCGACGGCGAACCCGCGCAGCACCACCACTTCACCGTCGTCACCGGCCCGTCCGTCGCCGACCAGCACCACGTTGCGTTCCGCGTCTCCTCCGTTGACCACCACGCGGAGATAGCAACTGAAGGGGCATCCGGTGGCTCTGCCGTGTTCAAGTGCGCTGTCGAGTCGGGTCTGGTCCTCGGGGTGGATATGTCCGCGCAGCAGCTTGGCGGTGGGCGTGACGGAGTCGGGTTCGTGGCCGAGCAGCCGGAACATCTCGTCCGACCACCACCAGGAGTCCTCCGGCAGCCGGTGCAGGAACACTCCGGTCACGTCGTCGGCACGGTCGTCCTGCGACACCATGGTCCTCACCAACCCGCCCGGTTCGTTCCCCCGTATGCCTGACCCTAGCCCCTCAGCCGGAGCGATGGGGCAGCCGGACGACCTGCACGAAGAAGTCATCGATCTGCCGGACCGCGGCGATGAACTGGTCGAGGTCGACCGGCTTGGTGACATAGGCGTTGGCGTGCAGTTTGTAGCTGCGCAGGATGTCCTCCTCCGCCGAGGAGGTGGTCAGGACGACGACGGGGATGTGCACCAGCTCCGGGTCGGACTTGATCTTCTCCAGGACCTGGCGGCCGTCGTACTTCGGGAGGTTGAGGTCGAGCAGGATGAGGTCGGGCTGCGGCGCGTCGGTGTGCTCGCCGCGCTTGTAGAGGAAGTCGAGCGCCTCCTCGCCGTCCCGGACGACGTGGAGGGTGTTGCCGATCCTGTTGTCCTCGAACGCTTCCCGGGTCATCAGTTCGTCGCCCGGGTCGTCCTCGACGAGGAGGACGTCGATCGGGGTCGCGTCAGGGAGGGTCGTCATGTCAGGGCCTTCTCGTCCGTGGGGGTGGTGTCGGTGCCGTCCGCGGCTTCAGCGACGTCGGTCGTTTCGGTGGGCTCGGCGGGCTCGGTCGCTTCCTCACCGGACGGGAGCGTGAAGCAGAAGCGGGTGCCCTCGCCGGCCGTGGAGTCGATCCAGATCCGGCCGCCGTGGTGTTCGACGATCTTCTTGCACAGGGCGAGTCCGATGCCGGTGCCGCCGTAGGCGTCTCGGCTGTGCAGCCGCTGGAAGATGACGAAGACCTTGTCCGTGAACTCCTCGGGGATGCCGATCCCGTTGTCGGCGACGCTCACCCGCCACATGCCGGGGTTGTCGGGGTCGGGGTCGAAGGTGACGGTCACGTGCGGGGCACGGTCCCGGTGGCGGAACTTCAGGGCGTTGCCCACGAGGTTCTGCCAGAGCATGGTCAGCAGGGTCGGGTCGCCGACGATCTCGGGCAGGGTCTCGGGCCGGTCGATCCGGGCGTCCGACTCCTCGACGGCCGCCGCGAGGTTCCGCAGCGCCTTGTCCAGCGCCTGGCCGAGGTCGACCGGCTCCCGGGTGTCGTCGAGTCGTCCGACGCGGGAGAAGGTGAGCAGGTCGTTGATGAGGACCTGCATGCGTTTGGCGCCGTCGACGGCGAAGTCGATGTACTGCTGGCCGCGCTCGTCCAACTTGTCGCCGTACCGCTTCTCCAGAAGCTGGCAGAACGAGGCGACCTTGCGCAGCGGCTCCTGCAGATCGTGCGAGGCGACATAGGCGAACTGCTCCAACTCGGCGTTGGACCGGCGCAGTTCCACCGCCTGGGCATCCAGCTCCGCGGCCTGTCGGCCGAGCGCCTCCTCCTGTTCGCGGGAGGCCTCCAGTTCGGTCACGATCCGTTTGCGCATGCCCTCGACGGCTCCGGCCACCGCGATGAGGTCGGCCGGGCCGTCCCCGACGATACGGTGCGCGAAGTCGCCCGCCGCGACCTGTTCCGACGCCGTGCTCAGCGCCTCCAGGGGACGCGTCACCAGCCGTCGTACGAGTACGGCGAGGACGACGCCGGTGAGCAGGAAGGCGGCGATCATGCCGCTGAGGACGGTGTCGCGCACCGTCCGCTGGTGGGCGAGATGGGCCCGGCCGTCCTTCACGGCCTGTGCAAGGTCGGTGTTCTGCTTCGCCCAGAGGGCGCGCAGACGGTCGATCTCGTGCTTGCCGCCGTCCAGGGTGGCCTGGTCGACGGTGTGCGGCCGACCAGGGGTGACGGCGGCGGCCAGGGGCTCGGCGTAGGCCCGTCGCCAGCTTGCCGCCCCGCGTTCCACCGCCCGGAGATCGGCGAGCAGGTCGGGCCGGTCGTGGAGGAGTTCGCGCAGCCGTGCGGCGGAGCGGGCCTCGTCCTGCCTGCCGCTGGTGTACGGGGCGAGGAACTGCCGGTCGGCGGCGATCGCGTAGCCGCGGACCCCGCTCTGCTGGTTGACCAGGGCGTTCTGCAGTCGGTACGCCTCGATCTGGGAGGGCTGGATCCGCAGCAGCAGATCGTCGCTGACCCGGGCGGTCTGGTTGAGCAGGTTCGCGCCGATCGCGGTGCCGACCACCACCAGCAGCACCATGAGCGACAGCGCCAGCAAGAACCATCCCTGTACCGTCAGCCGGCGCCCGATCCGTGTCCCGCCCGTCATGTACCTCACCGTTCGTCTCGTCCCGTCGGCCTCTCGTCCCGTCTGCTCGGTTCCGGCGCAGTGAATCACGTCCGGGGCAGTCGCCTCACGTCCAGTGCAGGTGCATCACGGCCACGTCGTCCGCCAGGCCGCCCTGTGTCTCGGCCAGGTTCTCGGCGGAGGCGATGAGTTCGTCGACGAACAGCTCCGGGTCCAGTGCGGCCCGCTCCCGGGCGAGCCGGAGCAGTCCGTCCTCCCCCAGCCGCTCCGCACCTCGCCCGACATGCCCCTCGAACAGTCCGTCGGTGAACAGCACCACGGCGGCGTCCTTCGGTACGGCCAGTTCCGTGACCGGCCAGTCCGCGACGCCGGGAATCACGCCCAGCGCCGGACCACCGGGCACCTCCACCCATTCCACGGCGCCGCCGTGCCGCATCAGCAGCCCGTGGTGCCCGGCCCGCACCACGCGGGCCGTGCCTTCGCCGGGTGCGGCGGTGAGGCAGACAAGGGTGGCGAAGACCTCGCTCCGGACCCGCTCGGCGACCAGGAGTTCCTCCAGCCGGGCCACCTGTTCGGCGCCGGTGACACCGCTGAGCACCAGCGTGCGCCAGGCGATCCGCAGGGCCACTCCGAGGGCGGCCTCGTCGGGCCCGTGCCCGGACACGTCACCGACCACCGCGTGGACCGTGCCGTCGCCGCTCTGCACGATGTCGTAGAAGTCGCCGCCGAGCAGCGTCTGTGCGCGCCCGGGGCGGTAGCGGGCCACCGCTTCCACGCCCTCTCCGCGCAGCAGGGGCCTGGGCAGCAGTCCCCGCTCCAGGCGGGCGTTCTCCTGGGCCTGCATCCGGCTGGCCTGGAGCGCGACCGCCGCCCGCTCGGCCTGCTTGCGCTGGATCGCGTAGCGCACCGCGCGTCCGAACAGCTCCGGCTCGACCCGGCCCTTGACCAGGTAGTCCTGTGCGCCGGCGGCGACGGCGGCCAGTCCGGTCTCCTCCTCGGCGAGGCCGGTGAGGACCACGACGGCCGCCCGCTCGGCGCCCGCCCGGACCCGGGAGAGCGCCTCAAGTCCTTGGGCGTCCGGCAGGTGCAGATCGAGCAGCACGCAGTCCGGCAGGTCGTCCGCGAGGACCTCGGCGGCCTCGGCCATCGACCGGACCCACCGCAGACGTATCTTCAGCGCGCTGTCGGCGACCAGCTCCTCCACGAGCAGCGCGTCGCCGGCATCGTCCTCGATCAGCAGGACGGCGGGCTGCCAGGTCAGCCACGCGTCCGGCCCGGCCCCTTCGTTCCCCACCGGCAGCAGGTCGTCAGCCCGCGCCTGTGGCACCACCATGGCCCTGTCCTCCCCACCGAACGGTATCCCCCGACCATAGTTGCCGTCAGACAACAGTCGAGAGCATACCGGTCCGGCGGGACGCCTCGTACGCACTCCCCACGAGCGTCGACGGATCCGCCCAACGCACCCTGCGTTCAGCGTTGTTGAGGGTACGACGGACCGCTTCGAGTCGGCGATGCGGACACCGTCACACGTCGGCCTCCTGTCGACCTCTCTGTCGTGGTAGCGCACCGTTCGCGTTTCATGTCCCCCTCCCGCTGGGTACCCGCAGGCGCACCACCGGCCGACCCAGCAGAGAAGGGAAGAATGGCGTGAACGACTACCGTGCGGACAATCCCGGGGACGAGGAAGAGCGGACGCCGAAGCCCGTGCCCAGGGACATGCCCGATCAGCAGGCGGACGCCGACGAGGATCCCTGGGAGGCCGGGGACGACTCGCCGCGGCGGGCCGAGGACGAACGGCAGGACCCGGGGGTCCCCGACACGGACGAAGCCGGCACGGGGCGGCTCGGCTCACCCCACTCGGGAAACACCAGGCCGGAGCACCCCGTGCCCGACGAATCGTCCGCGTGAGGCCGCGTGCGAGGCCTCCGCTCGTGGGGCGGTTGTTGTTTGAAGCAGACCCAGCCCGGTAGTCCGAAGAGAGGCGGTCAGGCTGTCCAACCGCTCCCGGGAGGGTTCGGCAGTGAGCCCGCCACCGGCCGCCCCCGGGGGAGTCCCGGGGGGGCCCGGTGCACCATCCCCAACAGCAAAACCCCGGCGGCCCGCACCCAATAAGAA
>NZ_JBEXDX010000032.1:17235-100673 GCF_040605995.1 Streptomyces sp. NPDC005492 | reverse complement strand
CGGCTCGCGGCTCGCGGCTCGCGGCTCGCGGCTCGCGGCTCGCGGCTCGCGGCTCGCGGCTCGCGGCTCGCGGCTCGCGGCTCGCGGCTCGCGGCGATGTTGCATTTATCGCGTTTCAAGCCGGTTAGCAATCCTTTGGGAGGTGCCGTGGCAGAGATGGACGGACGTGTGACTTGTACACGGTAACGAATGACGTCGAGGTCAGGGGGCGGTGGTGTGGGACCGAGATGATGGTCCTTATGGACCGCAGCTGCTCGCGGCGGCCCACGCCGAACCCCGTCTGCGTCGACTGTTCCCGTGGACCGGCATGGGCGAGGTGCACTGGGTCGCCGGCCCCCTGCGCATCGAGTCCGTCGGACCGGCCGCAACGCCCGAACAAGCTGTCGCGATGGTGCTCGACCGTCTCCCTCCCGACTGTGGCCCCGCCTTCTTCGGAACCCGAGACGAACTCTGATCCCGGATGTCGAGAACGTGACACCGGCTCCGTCCCAGGGACAGCAGTGGCCACCACCGGCCGTACGAGGAAGCACGAGGAAGAAGGAGAAGCCAGCATGGCGATTCAGCGGATGGACAACGTCGGCATCGTCGTCGAGGACATGGACGCCGCCATCGCGTTCTTCGTGGAACTCGGTCTGGAGTTGGAGGGCAGGGGGGAGGTCGAGGGCCTCTTCGCCGACCAGTGCACCGGACTCGACGGCGTCCACTGTGACATCGCGATGGTCCGGACTCCGGACGGCCACAGCCGGCTTGAGCTGGCGAAGTACCGCAGCCCTACGGCGATCAGTGCCGGGCCGCGCAACCGGCCGCACAACATTCTGGGCACGCACCGCGTCATGTTCGCCGTGGACGACATCGAGGACACCGTTGCCCGACTGCGCCGCTCTCACGGCGCCGAACTCGTCGGCGAGATCGCCCGGTTCGAGGACAGCTATCTGCTCTGCTACCTCCGCGGCCCGGACGGCATCATCGTCGGCCTGGCCGAGCAACTGAACTGAGTGGTTGGCGCACCTCCGTACCGCGGACATCCACCCGGAGGTCAGCTCCGTCACCTTGGTGAGGACCGGGGTGAGGGACGAAGACGACCTCGAAGCTGTGCGTGAGGGCGCCCACGACGTGGGCCAGGAGGAAGGCGACGAGGAAGACGAGCAGCGCCCGGCGACGCGGCCACCGCAGGCTCAGCATCGCGACCAGCGGTGCACCGATCGGACGCGCGGCACACCGCTTCGAACCCCGCCGAACACCGCAACGGTCCGACCCGCCTGACCCGACAATGACGATCAGGTGGTGGGCAGAACGGGAAGGAGGCCGTGGATGCGGACCAGGGACAAGCGGCTCGCCGTGCTGGAGATGCTTGACGCGGGGGAGCGGGGAGGCGGCCACGGCTGGGTTCTGGACGATCAGGTCCCGAGCGCGGAGCAGCACGGCGTCGAACCAGTGGTGGGAGAGGGGCTGGCCGAACTGGCCGACCGGGACACCCGTGCCGAACTCTCCGCTCTCACCTCGCGGCCCGTGCGGTGGGCCGCGCGGCTGACTCCGTACGGGCGTGACGCTCTGCTCTACGCACATACCGTGCCGCTCCCGTTGTCGGACCGGGCTGAACCGGCCCCCGGTGAGCAGTGGGTGCACCTGCGGCCGGCGCAGATGGACGCCGTGCGCCGGTTCGTCGCCCTCGACTCCGATCTGGCCATCCCGCCCGCCGACGGACTCGCCGAGCGCGTCCGCACTGCGGACTTCAGCCGTCCGGAGAACCGCTGGCGGCTGTGCCTGACGCGGCAGCAGATCACCTCGGTCGCCTACGCCCTGTACCTGTACCGCCTCACCTGCTCCGAGGCGGAGGCCAACCGGTTCGCCCGTGACTACGACGTCATCTACCAGCCGCACCCGGACACGGGCGTGCCGACGGCTCGGTACGTCACCCGCGGGCCCGGCACGCCTCACGCCGCGGATCCACGGACCGCTCAGAGCTGAGACCACGCGAACTTCCCCCACCGGCAAGGGCGTTGGCCGCCAACCGAACCGGCGAGCAACGCCCTTCCGGAGGCGGGTGTCAGGCGGTGTCCGACGCCGCGCGGGGTTTGTGCCGACGCGCGGTGGCGGATCCGGCGCCGGTCACGCGGAGAAGGTCCAGTTTCCCCGCGTCTTCGCTTCCGGCCGCCGCCGTGTACGTGACCATGCGCAGGTCCGCGCCGGGGACGATGAGAACGTCGCAGTCGAGGTGGATGTCGCCGACCTCGGGGTGCCGGATCGTCTTGCGGTCGCTCGTGTGCTGAGCGGCAGTCTCGGTGGCCCACTGATGGGCGAAGGCGTCCGACACCTCTCGCAGTTCCCGTACGAGACGCTCGAGTTGGGCGTCCCTTGGGCAGCGGGACACCGCGTCCTTGAGGTCGGCGACGATCGACGCGGCGAAGGTGTCCGGTCCGCGCTCGGACCGGATGGAGAGCATCAAGGCATGAGCGGCGCCGTTGCCGAAGAGCGCGCGGGCGAGGTTCCGTTCGCTGACGGGGAGGACGGAGGGGTCGCCGAGCAGGGCGCACCATGCGGTGTTCCACCACACCAAGGTCCAGTCGGCGGCGAACACCCCGATCGGGACGTCGCCCAGGCGCGCGACGAGCCGTTGGATTCCGGCGGGCACATGGGTGTTGACCGTCCCGTCCTGGGGTGGCAGGAGCCCGGCGCTCCGGTACAACTGGTCGCGCTCCGTGCGGGACAACTGAAGGGCCCGGGCGAGAGCGCCGACGACCTGGGGCGAGGGGTTCTTCGCCCGTCCCTGTTCCAGGCGCAGGACGTAGTCGACGGAGAGCCCGGCCAACTGTGCGAGCTCCTCGCGGCGCAGGCCCGGCGCGCGACGCCCGGGCGTCACGGTGAAGCCGGCGTCCGCCGGGGGCAGGCGGTCGCGCCAGGCGCGCAGGAGTGCGGCGAAATCGGAGCGGGCGGAAGGCATGGATCCATTCTTGCCCCCGGGCCGTGGATGAGCCTGGGTACTGCCAGTCCTAGTGACGGGGACGGCACTGGCCGGCGTCGGCACGAGTGGCGAAGGTGAGGACGCGCCCAAGAGACCTGGGGGCGCCATCGGCTGACCAGCAGCATCGAAGGAGTTCCCATGCGGCACACCATCGTGATGACGGGAGCGAGCGGCGGGATCGGGCGGGTGGCGGCGGAGTGCATCCTGCGCCGTTCGCCGGACGCGCATCTCGTCGTCGTAGCACGCGGACCTTCCGGCGCACGGACGGCCGCGGAGCTCGGAATGGGCAGGCGCGCGGTCTCGCACGTCTCGGCGGACCTCGGCTCGCTGGAGAGCGTCCGCTCGGCCGCCACCGAGATCCGCGGCCGGCTGGAGCGGGGTGAACTGCCGCCGCTGCGCGGCTTCGTGGGCAACGCGGGCGTGCAGTACTCGAACGCGCTCACCGAGGGACCCGACGGGTTCGAGTCCACCTTCACCGTCAACGTGCTCGCCAACCACCTGTTCGTACGTCTTCTCCAGGACCGCTTCGCCGCTCCCGCCCGGATCGTGATCACGACCAGCGACACCCACTTCGGCGACTTCAGGCACAACCTGGGGCTGGTGCCGGGGCCGGTCTGGAAGTCCCCCGACGTCCTCGCCCGCACAGGAGCCTTCTCCGGCCCGGACACCGTGGCCGCCGGCCGTACCGCGTACTCGACGAGCAAGCTGGCGACGATCTACCTGGTGCACGAGTACGCGCGCCGGCTGCCGGCCGGAATCGACGCCCTCACCTACAACCCGGCGTTCGTCCCCGGCACGGGGCTCGCGCGCAACGCGGGACCCCTCTCCCGGTTCGCGATGCGGCGCATCATGCCGCCGCTGACCCTCACACCACTCGCCACCAGCCGCGACACCGCGGGCCGCCACCTTGCCGAGGTCGTCCTCGGCACACCCCGGGTACCGACCGGTTCCTACGTCGACCGCGGCCGCGCGGATCGCTCGTCGCAGGAGTCCTACGACCCACGGCGTGAAGCCGAACTCTGGGAGGCCGTCGAACGGTTCACCGCGGTATATGCGGTACATGCCGCCAGGACGGAGAGGGAGGCGGCGCAACCCGTCCCTCTCCCGGCTCCTGAATAGGCCTCAGCCGAGCGTCCACGTATCCGGCCGGCCTCGGCGTGTGTGCCGGGGAGCGGTGGCTACCCGCGCCCGGCGAAGGAAGAGAGTCCCCTGAACGTGGAATGGAGGAGGAAGAGATGACCAGCAGCACGGAGACCGGCGGCGCCACGGGTACGCCGGACAAGGACTACAACCTGGTCTGGTACGTGGAGGCGTGCTTGAGCAACGCGTTGCGCCTGGAGACGTACATCGCGGACGCGGAGCGCGACAAGGACACGGAGGTCGCGGATCTCTTCCGCAAGGCCCAGGCGGACAGCCGCAAGGGCGCTGAGCTGGGCAAGCGCCTGCTCCGCGCGCGACTGGACGGCGCCTGAGAGGCGGCCGTACGGCAACGCGTACGAGACCTGGACGGCAGGGCCGACCAGGTCTCGGTCAGGTCGGGCCCGGAGTCGGACCGACCGCGACCGGCGGCCCCGCCGAACTCGGACCCCCGACAGGGACGCGAAGCGCGCTGCGATTGCCGTGCCACGCCCGGAGGAGCTGCGTGCCGAGTCGGTCCTCCAGCAGGACCGTTGCCTGGATGCCGAAGACGATGTCCGGTTCCAGGCCGGGTTCGTTCTGCAGGAGGCCGCCGATCACTTCGTGGCGTACGACCTGTTCGTGGACGGCGTCGGCCTCGACGTGTTCGTCGTAGAAGCGTGCGGCGGCGGGTCCGGCGCCGGTGCGGCGCATGGCCTTGGCCAGTCGGCGTGAGCCGGGTGAGGAGGTCACCTCGACGGTGGCGAAGTGACCGACGAGTGCGCCGCGCAGGGCCCGGTGCAGTCCGAGAAGGGACATGAGGTTGACGGGGGCGAGGGCCTCGGCGGGGGCCGCGGGGAGGTAGTGGCCGTAGGCGGTCTCCAGGCCGAGGTCCGTCATGAGGTCGGCGAAGAGCCGGGCGTGGATGTCGTCCGCGCGCCCGGCGCCGAACTCGTCGAACTCCACCGCCACCATCGCCGCCTTGGCGCGCCCGTAGAGCCGGGGAAGGACCCAGGCGTGCGGATCCGCCTCCTTGAGGTGGTAGAGCGAGCGGAGCGCCGCGTACTCCCTGAGGTGGTGCAGGCCGCCCTCGTGCTGCAGGTAGTGGGTGACGCTGGTGGCGGGGTCGCCGACGGGTTCGGTCAGCAGTCCGTCGAGGGCCTGCCGCAGCGGCTGGGGGCCGGGAACGTCGGCGCGCAGGGCGGTGAGGAAGCGCTGTTCGAGCGTGCGGCGGAGAGCCAGGAGGTCCGGGTCCCACTCGCGGCTGTCGTCGACGCCGGTGAACCCCTGGTAGTGCAGTTCGTACAGGAGGTAGAGGGCGAGTTGCAGGTCCTCCCCGTACGGGTCGGCGCTCGTCGTCTCCTGCGGTGGTGGCGTGGTTCCTTCGCCGAGTGCGGAGATTACGGCGGCGGAGAGCGTTCCTCGGGGAGAGGGCAGGGGCGGGCTTTCGAGCCGGGCTTCCCGGGGGCCGGTCATCACTCGCCCCCCTTCTGGTCGTCGGGGGCGCGCCGGCCCCCCGGTTTCTCGTGGCGGCGGTGGCTGGTGTCGCACCAGGGGTAGGTGCGGCTGCGGCGGCAGGTGCAGACCGCGACCGTGAAGCGTCGCGAGACGACGACGCTGCCGTCGTCCATGGCCACCTCGACCGGCCCTTCCACGAGCAGGGGCCCGCCGGGGTCGACCCGGACGCGGCGCGGGCGTTCAGGCGTGTTCGGCACGGACGACCACCACTTCCTCCTCGTTCTCCTCGGCCATCAGGCCCTCGTGACGCAGCCAGGGAAGGCGGGAGCGCAGCACCGGTCCGAGGGGGATCAGCACGCGATCGGTGACCGTCGCCTTCATTCCGGCTCTCTCCAGCCGCTCCAGGGTGGCGTCGGTTCCGCACAGGCCCGAATGGACGAGCAGCAGGACTCCGCCGGCCCGCAGCGCCGAGGGCGCGTCGTCACAGATCCGGTCCACGAGCGCGCGGCCGTCACGCCCCGCGTCCCAGGACCGGGCCGGGCCCCGCCGGGGCAGACGGTCGATGGGGGAGGGGACGTAGGGCGGATTGCTGACGACCAGGTCGAAGGCGCGGCCGGGGACGGCATCCGTCAGATCCCCGCGGTGTACGACGACGTGTTGCCGCGCGACCAGCGCGTTGAGGCGCGCGGTGAGCACCGCGCGCCACGAGATGTCCACGGCGGTCACCCGCGCGCCCAGCCGCGCCGCCGCCACGGAGAGCGCTCCGGTTCCGGTTCCCAGATCCAGTACCTCCGAGCCGGGGGCCACGCCCTCGCGGCACAGGGCGCGGGTGAGGAGCCGGGTGTCGTGCTGGGGCCGGTAGACGCCGGGCGGTGCGAGGAGAAACGACGGCGTGGGGTGCGGGAGCGCTGCGGTGGCCATATTCACCTCCGGTACGTGAGTGGCTCGTGAGACGACTCGGTGCACTCCTGTCCCACCGGTCGCCCGGCGGGAGCCGCTCCCCACTGGGGTGCGGGCGTCCCGTCAGCGAGTCGGATCCCGTTCGACACTCGGGTCTGTTGACGCCGCGAGTGCCCCGACGCCCGTGATCCACACCTTGGCCCGACCGAGCACAGGGGGCGCAGGGGGCGCGACATGGATTCCGTCCCCGCGGGCACTCGGACATCTCCGGAACCACCACCCACCAGCGGGCCCCTGACCGGGACGGGCAGAGCGAGAAAGGCGACCGGCATGAACGACACCCCTCACGAGAACCCCGTCGAACGCCATCCCCGACCGGACTTCCCGCAGCAGGACCAGCAGCACCCGGGATGGTCCGGCCCGATGGATCCGCCGCCGGACCACGGTGAGGACTCCTACCGGGGCAGCGGGCAGTTGACGGACCGCAAGACGGTCCTGACCGGCGGCGATTCGGGCATCGGCCGGGCCGTCGCCCTCGCCTACGCCCGCGAGGGCGCGGACGTCCTGTTCACCTACCTGCCCGAGGAGGACGAGGAGGCCCGCGAGACCGCCCGCCTCGTCGAGGAAGCCGGCCGCAAGGCGATCGCGGTGCCCTGCGACATCCGCGACGAGGAGCAGTGCGGGCGGCTCGTCGAACGCGCGGTCGCGGAGTTCGGGCACATCGACATTCTGATCAACAACGCCGCCTACCAGATGTCGCAACCCGACGGTATCGGCGCCATCTCCACCGACCAGTTCGACCGGGTGGTGCGCACCAACCTCTACGGCATGTTCTGGCTGTGCAAGCTGGCCCTGCCGCACATTCCGGCGGGCGGCTCGATCATCAACACCACGTCCGTGCAGGCGTACAAGCCGAGCCCGCACCTGCTCGACTACGCCATGACCAAGGGCGCGATCGTGACGTTCACCCAGGGCCTGGCGCAGATGGTCGCCTCCGACGGAATCCGGGTGAACGCGGTGGCCCCCGGCCCGGTCTGGACACCGCTGATCCCCGCGACCATGCCGGACACCACCGAGTTCGGAAAGCAGGCACCGCTCGGACGTCCCGCCCAGCCCGCCGAAATGGCCCCCGCCTACGTCTTCCTCGCCTCCCAGCGCGCGAGCTTCATCACCGCGGAGGTCATGAACGCCACCGGCGGCACACCTCTGCCGTGACGGAAACGGAAGAGGCCTCGCGACTCTCTGCATGCCCTCGTCCACGACGGCTCCGGCGAGCCCACCGCCGGGGAATTCCTCCAGGCCTCACGACCACCTGAAGATCCCCGGCGGCATTCCGAAAACGTGACGGAATTCGACGATGTCCAGGAACCGCATGGGCGCGGGGGCTACCCGAGGGACATCGTCCTCACCGCGGTGAGCGACTTGCTCACCACCGATACCAGCGGCCCCTTGTTCCTCCTGTTCCGGCGCTGCGGAATACGAAGCCCAGGAGCCACAGGACCGCCACGATGATGGCGATCCACCACAGGATGTGAACAGCGAATCCAGCGCCGCCCAATATGAGGGCGAGGAGAAGAACAAGAATCAATGCGACCATTTCGATTCCCCTTTCCGAAAGGCCGAGTGCCCGCCGGACCGTAGGTCATGCTGCCCTCGTGTCTTCGCTCCCCGTGAGGGGAGGATGAACGACGTGGATGTGTATGAGGCCGTGGACAGTCGCCGGGCAGTGCGGGCGTTCAGCGACGAGCCGGTGTCCAAGGAGGTGCTCGAACGGGTGCTGTCCGCGGCGGCGCGGGCTCCGTCGAGTGGGAACCTCCAGCCGTGGCAGGTGTACGTCGTCACCGGCGAGCCCTTGGCCGAGCTGAAGAGACGCGCGACGGCCAGGGCGCTGGCGGGCGACCCGGGTGATGAGCGGGAGTATCCGATGTACCCGGCCGAGCTGACGCCGCCGTATCGGGACCGTTTCTCCGCCGCGGCCGCCCAGCGGTACGCGGCGCTGGGGATCGAGGGCGACGACCCCGACAGGCCCATGAAGATCGCGGCCCTGAACTCGGAGGCGTTCGGGGCGCCGGTCGTCCTCTTCTGCTACCTCGACCGGACGATGGGGCCCGGGCAGTGGGGGGACGCGGGGATGTACCTGCAGACGGTCATGCTGTTACTGAGGGCGGAGGGGCTGCACAGTTGCCCCCAGGTGATGTGGACGATGTATCGCAAGACGGTCGGCCAGACAGTGGGCGCCGATGACGGGCTGGCACTGTTCTGCGGTGTCTCGGTGGGTTTCGAGAGGGAAGGCGTGCCGCGACTGCGCACCGGGCGGGCGGACGTGACCGAAACCGTGAGATTCATCGGGGTGTGACCCGCTGACCCGTGCGTGGCCTGTCCGCACGGCACCACGTGGTCGACGTCTTCCTGACCGTCTCTTCTCCTCCGGTCGCGGGTCGGGCCGAAGCGGACGGGTACTCGGTCCGCGACATCTCCCGAAGGCGCGGAAAAGCGGAAGGGTGGCTCGACGTGACGGACAAGGACCCGCTGCGGACCTATCACGGAAAACGCGACTTCGGCCGGACCAGGGAGCCTCGGGGCAGGTCCGGCGGTGGTGACGACCGGCCGAGGTTCGTGGTGCAGATCCATGACGCGAGCACGATGCACTTCGACTTCCGTCTCCAGGTCGGCGGTGTGCTGAAGTCCTGGTCCGTGCCGAAGGGACCTTCCACCGATCCCGGGGACAAGCGGCTGGCCGTTCCCACCGAGGACCATCCGCTGGAGTACGAGGAGTTCGAGGGCGTGATCCCCGAGGGCCAGTACGGCGGTGGAACCGTCATCGTGTGGGACCACGGCACCTACCGGCCGCTGAGCCATGACCGGCGCGGCCGGCCCGTCCCGTTCGACGAGGCGCTCGCACGTGGCCACGCCACGTTCCGGCTCGACGGCTCCAAACTGCGCGGCGAGTACGCGCTCACCCGCTTCCGGGGCGGCACGAGCGACTCCGACGGGGGCGAGGCCTGGCTGCTGGTGAAGACCAGGGACGACGCCGCCCGGAAGGCGGGCCGGTCGACCCCCGATCCGCGCCGGGCCCGCTCGGTGCGCACCGGCCGCACGCTCCACCAGGTCGCCGCGGAGGCGCAAGAGGCTGCTGGGGAGCGATGACGCGGCTGCTCCCGGCAGCTCCTCGGTCGGAGCTGCCGGGAGCGGAACGGCGGATCAGCCGGGCCAGATGCCGGTCAGGCGCCGGGTCGCCACCGCGCCACCGCGGTCGACAGCCGCTTTGACCCCGGCGAAGATCGCGCCCTGCAGTACGGCGGCCAGCAGCACCTCGCGCCACCGGCGGTCCTCGTCCGTGGCGTCGGGCGCGTCCTTGTCGTGGCCGAGCACCTTCCACGCCTGCTTGAACAGCGCGCCGGCCGCCATGCCACTGAGCGCGCCGAGCGCCAGTCCGACGGGCTTGTAGGCCACCTTGGAGGCTTTCATCCGGACCTCCTGTTTCCTCGCTTCTTTCTTCTTCGTCACTTCTTCTTACGACGCAGCAGCACACAGAGGATCAGGAAGGCCACGCCCGCACCGATCAGGGCGGTGCGGTTGTTCCGCACGGGCTCCGGCGCCTTGGTCTGCCACATCTGTTCCGCCTGCGACGCCTTGGCCTTCACCTGCTCGGCGGCCACGGCTGCCTTGTCCTTGACCGTGTCGGGCACCTTGTCCTGCAACGCGTGCGAGGCCTCGGATGCCTTCACCTTGGCCTGTCCCTTCAGTTCCGCGGCCTTGGCCGTCGTCTGCTCCTTGAGGGCGGTGGCCTTCTCCTGCGCGCGGGCCTTGACGTCGGCCTTGTCGGCCAGGGCCTGGACCGTGTCGCCCAGTTCGTGGCGGGTCTGCTCGACCTGCTCGCGGAGTTCTTCCGTGCTCGCGGCGGTCGGCTCGTCGTGGGGTGGTTGCGTCATCGCTTGGCACTCTCCTTGATCTCGGCCACATCGGCCTTCACGCTGTCGATGGTCTGCTCGGGAGCGGGCGGGGCCGCCTGGCCGACCTCCTTCTTTCCGGTCAGGGCCAGCACCGCGGCCAACAGGCCGAGAACCCCGGTCACGATCAGGGCCGCGGCCCAGACCGGCAGCGGCACCGCAAGGGCCGCGATCCCGGCCGTGACCAGCGCCTGAAGGGTGAGGAAGCCGAACAGGCCGGCCCCGCCGAAGAGCCCGCCGCCCTTGCCGTAGAGCTTGCCCTTCTCCTTCATCTCCGCCTGGGCCAGACGCATCTCGCCACGCACCAGCTCCGAGAGCTGCTGCGAGGCACGCTGCACCAGCTCACCGACCGGCTCTTCGGCCGCGTCACTGTGCCGGGTAGTGCTGCCGGTCGTGTACCTACCTGTGTCATCCATGACTCGCCCTCCTTCGCCGTGACGTCCAAGTACCCCCGAATACGAGAACGACAGCCGCGTCGAGCCCGTTTGTTAACGGGCGGCCCTGGCCCCTCCGCACGATCATTGGCCGGAGGTTCCACTCCGGGTGTGTGAGGCAAAAGAACGCGGGCATCCGATGGTCCGGAGGTTGATAACTATGGTTCCCCTGCTTCTTGTACTCCTGCTCGCCCTGATTCTCTTCGGCGCGGGATTCGCGCTGAAGGCTTTGTGGTTCGTCGCCGTCATCGTGCTGGCGGTCTGGCTGGTCGGATTCGTCGCTCGCCCGAGGGGCGGAACCGGACGCTGGTACCGCTGGTAGACCTGGCGGACGACATCTCATTACATGCGGGCCCCGGTCTTGGACCGGGGCCCGCATGTTAATGCGCCACCACTAATGGGGCCCTGCTGCTTTCGAGGCCCCGAACCTTCGGCAACGCAGACCGTGCCCGGAATTCAGAATGGCGGATGAATCTTCGTAGCCGGTGGGGGCACCCGGCGGGGGTCAGTGTCCACCCCCTTCCGGAGAGATCATGACCGAGAAGACCGAGAGCCTGAAGTCCAGCCGATCCTGCAAGGTGTGCGGCACGCCGGCCGGAGACGGGACGCTGTGCGAGCGCTGCGGGGCCGTCCTGCAGCTTCCGGACGAGGCGAGCCTCGTCGAGGACGAAGGCGCGGCCGTACGACGGGACTTCGAGGGGCGCGGCGGGCAACCCGGCGGAGAGGGACCGCAACAGGACGAGCGGGTGGCGGACGGCCAGGCGGGCGGTGCGCACCGCGCCACCCCGGCAGATCCGGCATCCGCCTCCGAACAGCCCGCACCGCTGCGGGCAGTGAGGCACCTGAGGCACATGCGGGCCTTCTACGGAGCAGGCGTCGCCCTCTGGATGGTCTCGACCGCCTGGACGGCATGGGACTCTCCCGGAAGCCGACCGATGTGGACGTCGGTGCTTCTCTTCGTCGTCTTCACCGGCCTGCTGGCCCTGGCGACCGTGTGGCTGCGGCGCCTTGAGGACACGAGCGGCTCCGGGTCCGCCCGGCACGCCGCACAGCGAGCGCCCATTGTCCCGCGCGTCAGGGCCTCCCACTCCTGAACTCACCCGTACGCGCGACGGGGGCCGGCGCGTGTGTCAACTGTCGTACCGAGGGGCACCCGTCGGCAGCGTTTGATCCCCTGCCTGCCGGAGCGCTGATCGCACCGCGCGTGGCGCTCCCCTCCCGAAGATCGGAACTTCGATGAGCGACAAGAACCCCGTGTCGGCCGCCGCCGAGAAAGTGGTCGAGAAGGTCCAGGACGCTGTCCGCGGCGGAAACGAGATCCCCGGTGCCCCGGGCGTCCGAGCCGCCTCGGTCGAGGAGCCGACACAGCCGCGGGAGCCGCTCCCGCCGAAGCCCGACCAGCGCGGACCCGACACCTACAGCCCGACCGGGCAGCCCACCGGTGCTCCGCGGAACGAGGTCGCCCAGGACGGCGCCTACCTCACCACCGCACAGGGTGCGCGCCTGTACGACACCGACCACTCGCTGAAGGCGGGTCCCCGCGGCCCGGTCCTGCTCCAGGACCACCATCTGCGGGAGAAGATCACCCACTTCGACCACGAACGCATCCCCGAGCGGGTGGTGCACGCCCGTGGCGCCGCCGCGCACGGAGTGTTCCGGGGCTACGGCACCGCCGCGGGGATCACCCGGGCCGCCTTCCTCGCCGAGGGCGTCGAGACACCGGTGTTCGTCCGCTTCTCCACCGTCCTGGGCTCGCGCGGCTCGGCCGACACCGTGCGCGACACCCGGGGGTTCGCGACGAAGTTCTACACCGACGAGGGCGTCTTCGACCTGGTCGGCAACAACATCCCGGTGTTCTTCATCCAGGACGCGATCAAGTTCCCCGATGTCATCCACGCGGGCAAGCCGCATCCGGACCGGGAGATCCCGCAGGCGCAGAGCGCGCACGACACGTTCTGGGACTTCGTCACGCTCCACACCGAGGCGACCCACCACACGCTGTGGAACATGTCCGACCGGGGCATCCCGCGCTCCTACCGGATGATGGAGGGCTTCGGCGTCCACACCTTCCGGCTGGTGAACGCCGAGGGCGCCACCACGCTGGTGAAGTTCCACTGGAAGCCGAAACTGGGTGTGCACTCACTGGTGTGGGAGGAAGCCCAGATCACCGCGGGCGTGGACCCCGACTTCCACCGCCGTGACCTCGCGGACGCGATCGAGGCGGGCGCGTTCCCGCAGTGGGAACTGGGTGTGCAGACCTTCCCGGACACCGAGGACCAGATGTTCGAGGGCATCGACCTGCTCGACCCGACGAAGATCGTCCCCGAGGAGCTGGCTCCGGTCCGCCCGATCGGCCTGATGACCCTCAACGCCAACCCGTCGAACTACTTCGCCGAGACCGAGCAGGTCGCCTTCCACGTCGGGCACCTGGTGCCCGGCATCGACGTCACCAACGACCCGCTGATGCAGGGACGGCTCTTCTCCTACCTCGACACCCAGCTCACCCGGCTGGGCGGCCCGAATTTCGCGCAGCTCCCGATCAACCGCACGCACGTGCCCGTCAACGACATGCTGCGCGACGGCATGCACCAGACCGCGGTCCACCGAGGCGTGGCGCCGTACCGGCCCAACTCCCTCGACGGCGGCTGCCCGTTCCTCGCCGGCGCGGACACCGGGGCGTACATCGAGGTACCCGTCGAGGTCCCCGCCGCCCGCAAGGTGCGGGACGCGGCGGTCTCCTTCGACGACCACTTCAGCCAGGCCCGCCTGTTCTGGCTCAGCATGTCTCCCACCGAGCGCGAACACATCGTCGCCGCCTACACCTTCGAGCTCGGCAAGTGCTGGGAGACCGCCGTCAAGGAACGGGCGCTGCGGGTGCTCGCCAACATCGACCCGGACCTCTGCACACAGGTCGCGGCCGGCCTGGGACTTCCGGCCCCGGAAGCGAGCCTCCCCCTGGCATCGGTCGAACCGAGCCCCGCACTCTCCCAACTCGGCCGGGAATGGCCGGTGGAGGGCCGGATCATCGGCATCGTCACCAGCGGCGCGGACGACCTGGACGGCGTACGCGAACTGCGCCGGGCCGTCCTGGACGCCGACATGGTCCCGCTGGTCATCGCACCGTCAGGCGGCAAGCTGGACCCGGACGGCGAACCGCTCACCGTGCAGCGCACCTTCGCCACCGCCCGGTCCACCGAGTTCGACGCGATCGTACTGGCCGGTGCCCCGGCTCCGTCCGCCGACGCCTACGGTGCCCGCGACGCCAAGGCCGACGACGACGCCGCCCTGGCCACCGCGCTCGACCCCCGCCTGCTGCTGATGCTCACCGAGGCGTACCGCCACGGCAAGGTCATCGCGGCCTGGGGCGAAGGAGCCGGCGCCCTGGAGGCGGCCGGTCTGCCCGAGGGCCCCGAGGGAGTGGTCTTCGCCACGGCCGCGTCCGAGGTACTGCGGCCCGTGACGCATCTCCTCGCGGGCCACCGCGCCTGGGGCCGCTTCACCCCTGCCCTGTGACCGGCGGTCCGCTCGCCGAACAAGAGTGCTGGAGCGGAAATTCGCCTGCGCGTGCGGTGGCGGGGCCACCCTTGTGAAGGGTCACCCCTTGTCTTTCTCGTCGTCTCCTTCCTCCGCGCGGGAGAGGAGCGGGACTGTGCAGTGGTGAAGCGCGTTCGCGGATTCAAAGAACTATTCCCGGTGAACGCGCCACGTGGAGTGCGCGGCGACTCCGGAGCACGTTTCAAAGGGATTCTGAGCCGCGGGTTTACGTCATCTCTGGTGAGGCGCCGGGGGCGCCGTCTTCGGAGAGGAAGCCGTCGCGCAATTGCAAGGGCGCCATGCCGTGCCAGCGGCGGACCGCCCGGCGCAGGGCGCGTTCGTCGGAGAAGCCCGCCTGGCGTGCCACCTCACGCAGGGTCAGATGGGGGCGGTGCAGGAGTTGTTCGACGCGTTCGCGGCGGACGCCCTCGACGATGGCCTCGTAGGAGGTGTCGCAGTCGGCCAGGCGGCGGCGCAGGGTGCGTTCGCTCGACGCGTGTCTGCGGGCCTGTTCGGAGAAGGAAGGGACGAACGGGAGGCTCTGCGCGACGGAGATCTCCAGTACCTCCAGGAGGTCCTGCTGTCGGCGGCGCGAAGCCATCTGCGCATCGAGCAGTTCGAGGGTCGAGGCACAGGTGACCGGATCGCGGCCCGGCATCGGCCGGTTGATCCATGCCTGCGGAACGACCAGCCGGTTGCCGGCGGCGCCGAAATGCAGGGGGCAGCGGAAGAGGTCGCGGAACGGCTGGACGTCCCGCGGAGCGGGGAAGGTGAAGTCGATCTTCTGCGGCGTGAGGTCGGCGCCCGCGGCGAGGCGGGCCAGGGTGACGACGCTGGAGAACGCCTCCTCGACGAGGAAGACGGCGACGTTCGGGTCGATCATCGGATCCGGGAGGTCGGCCCGGACCACGTAGTCGGAGTCCTCCCGGCCGGCCGACCAGACGGTCATGGCCCCGGACACGTTCTGGAAGCGCACCCCCGCCTCGATGGCGGCCTGGAGGGTGTCGCTGGCGAGCATGGCGAAGCCCAGGAGACCCCACGCGGTGAGGTGCTGTGCGGCTCCGACCCGCAGCCCCAGGTTCTCGTCCCCGGTGAGTTCGACGGCGCGCCGGATGACGGCGCTGCCCTGGCGGTAGGAGACGCGCAGGGCCGCCGATTCCATCAGGGTCTCGGTGAGGCCCACATGTGTCAGTTCCGGTTGCAGGTCGACGCCGTACTCCCCGGTGATCCGGCTGAGGTAGCGCAGGATGTTCGGGGAGATCGTGGCCGACGTGCTGCGGGTGGTGCCGTTCTCCGGACGGGGTGGATCGGGCATGGCGTCTCTCCAGGGCCGTACTCGCGACCACTTTAGGCATCCGCGTCCGGTTTCGGCCTTACTGGCGGGTGCGGATCCACACCGTCTTCTCCCTGGTCCACTGGGCGAAGGCGTCGGTGGACCGCTCCGCGCCGCCGAATCCGGACTGTTTCCAGCCTCCGAAGGGGGCGGTGATGTCGCCCTCGCTGTAGGTGTTGACGGAGACCACTCCGGCCTGGATGCCGCGGGCGAGCCGGAAGGCGGTGTCGAGGTCGTGGGTCCACAGGGAGGCGGCGAGGCCGTAAGGGGTGGCGTTCGCCGTCCGGATCGCCTCCTGCTCGGAGGCGAAGGTCTGGACGGTGACCACGGGTCCGAACAGTTCCTCGGTGAGGACTCTGCTTCCGTCGGGGGCGCCGACGACGACCGTGGGCGGGTAGTAGGCCCCGTGCGGGTGCAGGCCCGTCGGCAGGCCGGCGGTGTGGGCCACGGCTCCGGCGGCGACCGCCTCGTCCACGGCGCGGGCGACCCGGTCTCGAGCCGCCGGGCTGATCAGCGGTCCCGTACGGGTGTCCGGCTTGGCGGGGTCACCGATGACCAGGGCCCCGGCGGCGGCCGTGAACCGTGCGACGACCTGGGCGGCGATGTCCTCGTGGACCAGGATCCGGGAGCCGGCCGTGCAGTTCTGGCCCATCGTCAGGAACGCGGCGTCGATCATGTCGTCGATGAGTTCGACGCCGAAGTCGAGCGCGTCCGGCATCAGGACCTGGGGACTCTTTCCGCCCATCTCCAGGGAGACCCGCTTGAAGTTGGTCTCCGCGGCATCGGCCAGGATCCGCCGTCCGGTCGCCGTCGAGCCCGTGAACGAGAGTGCGCCGACCCCGGGGTGGCGGGCGAGTGCCCGGCCGGCTTCCGTGCCGTAGCCGGGCAGGACGGTGAGCGTGCCGTCCGGCAGCCCGGCCTCCGTCGCCAGCCGTGCCACGTGGAGGGCCGAGCGCGGGGTCGCCTCGGCGGGCTTGAGCAGCAGGCTGTTGCCCGCGGCGAGGGCGGGGCCGATCTTCCAGGCGGCCATGGCGAGCGGGTAGTTCCAGGGGAGGACGGCGGCAACCACCCCGACGGGTTCCCGGCTCATCAGGCCCAGGTGGTCGTGGCCGGTGGGCGCGATGCGGCCGAAGACCTTGTCGGCCGCCTCCGCGAACCAGCGGATCGACTCGATAGCGCCGGGCACGTCGCCGGTACGGCACTCCGTGATGGGCTTGCCCGCGTCCTCGCAGTCCAGCCGGGCCAGGATCTCGGCGTCGCGTTCCATCAGCTCGGCGAGGCGCAGCAGCACCGCGGCCCGCTCCCGGGGCGGTCGGCCCGCCCACACCCCGCTGTCGAAGACACCGCGGGCCCGGTCCACGGCCGTGTCCACCTCGTCCGCGGTGGCGGCGGGCAGGGTGTCGAGCGTCTCCCCGGTGGCCGGGTTGACGACCCGGAGCAGACGGTCGTTCGCTTCCGTGGTCATGATCACGCCTCCTTCACGAGTTCCCAGCGGCCGTCGACCTGCCGGGCCAGTCCTCTGCGGCGCAGGTCCTCCAGGTACCGCGCCAGACCGCGCTCGCCGCGTTTGCGGAAGAGCGGGAGAAGCCGGGGGAGGAGGTTCGGTACGAGCATGGTGAAGCGGACCAGGAGCGATTCACCGAAGCGCGGATACGCCTCGAAGCGCGGCCGGTCGAGCATGCTGACCACGGCGGCGACGACGTCGGACGGCTGTTGCGGCGGGTCCTGGAACTGCAGGGAGTTGCCGCCGTCGACGGCCTCCTGGCGCAGCATCGCGGTGTCGGTCGCCGACGGCAGGACCGAGCCGACACGGATGCCCTTGCCCTCCAGGTCGAGGGCGATGGACAGCATCGCGCCGCGCAGCCCGAACTTCGACGCCGCGTAGATGGGAGTCTCGCCCTGGGGGAAGATTCCGGCGAGCGACACGGTGGTGATGACGCGGGGGTCGGGGGCGACCCTCAGCAGGGGAATGGCGAGCCGGGTGGCCACCAGCGGGGAGATCATGTTGAGGTCGATCTCCCGCTCGATGGTCTCCACCGCGCGCACATCGAACCGCTCCGTGCTGGTCATGCCGACGTTGTTGACCAGCACGTCGAGGCGGCCGAAGGTGACGGCGACCTGTTCGAAGAGGTCCGCCAGCCCGGCCCGGTCCAGCAGGTCGCAGCCGAGGCCCAGGTGACCGTTGCCGGGGAGGGTGTCCGCGACCCGCTTCGCGCGCTCACCGTCGATGTCGACGACGACGCACACGGCGCCGCCGACCGCGAACCGTCGGCACAGCGCGCTGCCGATGCCGCCCGCGCCGCCGGTCACCAGCATCACCTTGCCGGTGCAGTCGTAGCCGCTCATGCCACCGTCTCCTTGCTGCGGACGGTGGGCACCGCGGGAGGGCGTCCCTCGGTGGGCCAGCCCATGGCGGCGGCGACCTTGCTGAGGTACTTGGTGTACGCGGCGCTGTCGACGTAGCCGGTGTGGCGCGGGGAGTCCACGAACTTCAGTCCGCCGGTCAGGTCGGGGCGGTCGCCCCGGATCATGCGGGCGAACCGCTCGGCATTGGGCGTGCCCCGGCGGGTGTCCTGGACGAAGCCCGCGATCAACTGCGCCTGTGCGTCGAAGAGTTGGTAGGCGCCGGCGTTGGTCTCGATGAAGCCGACGCCGAACAGCCCCTCGTGCTCTCGGGAGAACGACGACAGGTAGAGGTCGGGGTGCTGCTCGTCGCCGAAGTAGCGCTGGGCGACGGGCACTTTGTGGACGTAGCCGGTCGCCAGCAGGATCAGGTCGAAGTCGTTGCTGCTGCCGTCGGTGAAGTGGACGGTGCTGCCTTCGGCGCGCACGATGCCGGGCCGTGCGGTGATGTCGCCGTGCTGCAGGTGGTGCAGGAGCAGCGAGTTGACCGTCGGGTGGGTCTCGAAGAGCTTGTGGTCCGGCTTCTGCAGGCCCAGGCGGCGCGGATCGCCGTTGACGATCCGCAGGAGTGCGCCGAACACCTTCTGCTCCAGCCACTTCGGCATCCGGGGACCGACGCCTTCGAGGGTGTCCACGGGCCTGCCGAACAGATGCTTGGGGATGAACCAGTAGCCGCGGCGCATGCTGATCTCCGCGTGGTCGGCGGCGCGGGCCGCGTCGCAGGCGATGTCGCAGCCGGAGTTGCCCGCGCCGACCACCAGGACCCGCTTGCCGCGCAGTTCGTCGCTGCTGCGGTAGCCGACGGTGTGCCGGATCTCGCCGCTGAAGTCACCCGGGATCTCGGGGATGTTGGGGTGCCACTGCGAGCCGGTGCAGACGACGACCTGCCCGTGTCGGCTGGTCCGTCCGTCGGCACGGGTGACCGTCCAGGTGCCGTCCGGGTTCTTCGCCACGTCACGGACCCCGGTGCCGAACTCGATCCGTTCCGTCAGCCCGTACGCGTCGGCGAAGGACGTCAGGTACGACAGGATCTGCTGTCGCGGGGGGTAGTCCGCGAAGTGGTCGGGCATCGGCCGGCCGCCGAACCCCGAGAGGGTCTTGCTGGAGATGAAATGCGCCGACTCGTACATCGGGCTGCCCGGGTTGTCGATGTCCCACAGACCTCCCGGACCGGTGTGACGTTCGATGTGCGTGTACGGAAGCCGCCGCTCAGTGAGCGCTCGTGCCACTGCCAGCCCCGCGGGACCCGCACCGATGACACAGGTGTCGAATTCGGACTCCATCACGAGTCCACCTCCTCTAGTCGCCACGTTTCGGCGTGGGAGGAACTTAGGCAGCGTGCGAGCGCCAGCGGACTGGCCTGTGCGGCCACAAAGGGGGCTCCAGCGGCCAGGCCGCTGACCGGCCCGGCGCGTCCGAGCCGGTGACCTCACCGCTCGGCCGGTGGTGAGCCGATCACCCGGGGTGGCGCCGGGACCGTGCGCCGCTGGCCGCCAGGGTCCCCCGTGTGGCCGTCGGTGCCCTCCGCCGCGTCCGTCCTGATTCCTACGGTTGCTCCAATTCGCGCGCCCCGGCCCGCCTACGGCCCGTGACAGGAAGAGGCCCCATGACCCCGTCCGTCGGAGCGACGGCTCCCCCGCTGCCCGTGAGGGGCGGCCCGCTCGCGGGAGCCCGTCGAGGCACGACCACCGTGTTCGCCGCCCAGGGCGCGGCCGTGGCCGCCGTGTCCACCACTGTGCCCGCCGTGGAGAACCATCTGCGGCTGTCGTCCCTGGCGATGACCGCGCTCACGATCGCCCTGACGCTGGCCGCGGGCGCCGGCAGCTTCGCGGGGCTGGCCGCCGTACGCCGCTCGGGTCCCGTCACCGTCATGCGTGCGGCGGTGCTGACCGCCGCCGCTGCCCTGCTCTCCGTGGCCTGGGCACCCGGCCGGGTCGCCGCCTCGGCGGCCTATGTCCTGTTCGGGCTGGCGCTGGGCGCCATCGACGTGTCCGTCAACACCCGCGCGGCCACCGTCGAACGCCACTACGGGCGCAGCATCCTCTCCTCCTTCTACGCCGCCTGGAGCGCCGCGGGCGTGGCGGCCGCACTGCTGACGGCGGCCGTCTCCCGGCTGGGCTGGCCGATCCAGTACGTCCTGACCGCGCACGCCGCACTCGTGGCCCTCCTGGCCCTGACCGTCCGGACCCATGTCCTCCTGCCCGCGCCCTCCCCGCACGGTGACAGGCCGCTGCCGATCGAGGAGGTCCTGGGCCGACGGGTCTGGACACGGCTCGTCCCCTTCGGTGTCGTTCTCCTCGTCGCCTACGTCGTCGACTCCACCGTCTCGGCATGGTCGACCGCCTACCTCCACCAGACCCTCGCCGCGTCCCTGGCGGCCGCGCCGCTCGCGTACGCGGCCTACCAGGCGGGCACGGTGACCGGCCGGGTGAGCGCCGACCTCCTGGTCCGCCGGGTCGGGCCGGTGACGGTGGTCCGCGCCGCCGCCCTGCTCGCGGCAGCCGCCCTGGCCGCCCTGGCAGCGGCCCGGAGCTGGCCGTACGCCGTCGTCGCGGCAGGGTGTGCCGGCCTCGGGGTCGCCGCCCTCACCCCGCTGTGCGTCGCCGCCGCGGGCCGGCTGCGGCCCGGCGCCCCCGAGACCGTGCTGGCCCGGCTCAACGTCTTCAATTACGTCGGCGTTCTCGTCGGAGCCGGCGCGAGCGGGGGCCTGGGGGCGAGCGGCCACTTCCGTATCGCCTACGCGATACCCGCCGCCCTCGCCCTGGCCGTGGTGACCACCGCACGCTTCTTCCGCACCGACGGCACCAGGGCATCCGCCGGCGTGGACATCACGCTGGCCGGGGCCAGTTCGCCCACCTCCAGCGCTCGTACCCCTTGACCGTTGCTGCCGTCGGCTGTCTCTGCGATGGGCGCCGCCCGCATCCGGAAGTTCAGGGTCACCCTTTGTCTTTCTCCTCTTCTTCTTTCGAGTTCGTCGTCCCCCGTGATCCGATGAAGGTCGTGTGCACGGAGGACTGGGCCGCCCTCGATCCCGAGGGCGGCAGCCCGCGGTAAGGCGATACCAGTAGGGTCCTGGAAGCCCCTGCGGTTCGATCCACCCCGCTGTCACCCGCTGCGCGATGCGAAAGCGGACTGGTCAGCAGACCAGTGCCCGGTCCAGTGCGCCGGAGCGGATGTGGCGGCCGCGGGGTGTCGGGTCCAGGAGGCGGCCGGCGTCGGTGACCGGGCGTCCGCCGACGACCACGGTGACCGGTCGACCGGTGACCGTGAGGCCCTCGTAGGGGGTGTAGTCGGTGGCCATGTGGAGGGCGGCGCTGCGCATTTCGTAGGTGAGGGACGGGTCCCAGACCGCGAAGTCCGCGTCGGAGCCCGGGGCGATGACACCCTTGCGGGGGTAAAGCCCGTTGAGTCGCGCCGGGTTGGCGCACAGCGCCTCCACGAACCGGCCCAGCGGCAGCCCGCCCTTGACCACCAACTCGCTGAACAGCACCGGCATTCGGGTCTCCACGCCGGGCAGTCCGTTGGGCATCGCCCGTACGTCGTGACTGACCGACTCCTTCTGCGCGGTGTCGTAGCAGCAGTGGTCGCTGCCGATGGTCGCGACCTGTCCCATCCGGACCCGGTCCCGCAGCCCGGCGACCGTGGGAGCGGACCTCAACGGCGGGCAGCACACGAACCGTTCGGGGTGCGCACCGGCGTAGGCCGATTCGTCCAGCACCAGATGGTGGGCGACCGCCTCGGTGAAGGCCCGCACCCCCCTGCTCCGGGCACGGGCGACCAGGTCGACGGCCTCCGGGGTGGACTGGTGGACGAAGTACACCGGCGCCGCCACCGACTCGGCGATCGCCAGGATCTCGGCGACCGAGGCCGTCTCGGCCAACTCCGGCCTGGTGTCGGCATGATGACAGGCACTGATCGCACCGGCCGCCTCGCCGCGCTCCTGGACGTCGCTGATGATGTGGTCGGCCTCGCAGTGGACGCACACCATGCCGCCCAGATCCCGCAGGGTCGTCATCACGTTCAGGATGGTCTTCTCGTCGGCCATCGTCTCGCCCCGGTAGGTGGTGAACATCTTCACCGTGACCACACCGTCGGCGACCACCGAACGCAGTTGCTCCGGAACGGTGTCGTCCCACTCGACCACGCAGGCGTGCAGCGCGCTGTTGCACAACCCCTGGTCCGCCTTGGCCCGTTGGGCGGCCACCACATCGGCCGGCTGCTGTCCCGGGCGCGGGATCGCGAAGTCCACGATCGTCGTCGTACCGCCGAAGACGGCGGCGGTGGTGGCCTGCCGGTAGTCGTCCAGCGAGGTGAACTCGCCCGAGGTGAAACCCACATGGCAGTGCGGATCGACCCCGCCGGGCAGCACCAGCCGGCCCGAGGCGTCGATCTCCGTTACTCCGCGGGTGTCCGCCGAGCGGTACGTACCCGGCTCCACCAGCGCGAGCACCCGCCCGTCGCGGACCAGGACGTCGGCGGCGCCCTGCCAGTCGGCGTTGACCACGGTGCCGCCGCGGACGATGAGATCGATCGGTTCACGGAATGCCAAGGGGTGCCTCCTGCAAGGGGGTTGGGGAACAGGCCGGTATGGCGAAGCGTCAGCGCCGGGCCAGGTACGCGTGCCAGCCGCCGAACGCGCTGATGTCCACCACTCCGGGCGCCGTCAGCGCCTCCGCACGCATACGCATCGACAACGACCCGGATCCGTCCGAGAGTTGGATGACCCCGAGTTCCAACTCGGGTGGCTCCTCCGGCAGCAGGCGCTCGCGCAGCACGTCGTACGTCACCTCGTACAGCTCCCCGACGATGGACGCGCCTCCTGCCGCCACCGGGTGCAGTCCGGGGAACACGTCCCGCACCGAGAAGAAGCGGTAGTCGGGCGCGGTGTGCGCGGGGCCGAGGAAGCGGGCGTCGCTCAGCGCGTGGCTGATGCTTCCGCCGGACATGGCCTGGCCGTTGACGAACATTCTCAGCGCGGTCACGCCGCACCTGCCTTTCCGATGAGGTCGATGTCGTCGCCGCACAACAGCCGCCCCGGGCCCAGGTCCTGGACCGGGTCGGCGGGCCGCTCGCCGGAGACCAGGGAAGCGAGCGTCTCGCCCCACACCGGGGCGAGGGTGAAGGCGTAGGTGCCGCCCGCGACAAGGAAACCGGGGTGCCCGGGGACCTCGCCGATCACCGGCATCTCGTCGGGCGTCGCGGCCAGCGGCCCCGCCCACATGCGCAGCAGCCGCAGCCCGGACAGGAACGGCAGGACGCGCGCGGCCTGGGCGAGGTTGCCCGCCATGCTGGCCATGCTGACAGTGCTGCGCCCGTCGAGATCCAGCGCGCGGGCGGGCCAGCCGCCGCCGATCAGCAGATTCCCGGCGCTGACCTGCTTGACGGACATGCCCTCGCCGATGTGCTGCACGAGATGGCTCATCACGGGCGGGACGCGCTCGGTGACATGCATCTGGATCGCGACCGGCGACATGTCGACCTTGATCCCGGCCAGCGCGGCCACGTCCGCGATCCACGGGCCCGCCGCGTCGATGACATACGGCGCGGTCCAACTGCGCTCTCCCGAGCGGACCTTGTACTCCGAGCCCGTGCGGTGGATCGCGGTGACCGGGGTGAAGGGGTGCAGCTCGGTGCCGTTGCGGCGGGCCGCTTCGAGGTAGGCGGGGGTGACCAGCAGCGGGTTGGCGTATCCGTCGAGCGGGCACCAGCTGGCGGCCCGGACGGACGGCGACAGCAGTGAGAGCCGTTCGCGGGCCCGGTCGCCGGTCAGCAGCTCGGTGGGGATGCCGGCCGCGCGTTCCATGACGTGCTTGTCGCGCAGTTCCTGTTCCTGCTCCTCGGTCTCGGCCACCATGAAGCCGCCGCCGCGCCGCAGTTCGACACCGGTCCCGAGCCGCTCCTCCAGCGTCGACCAGTACTCGGACGCGCGGCGTTGCAGCGGCAGCAGACGGCCGTTGTCGACCGGGACGCCCTGGCCCGGGCGGCGGGTGTGGATGGCCTGGATGTGCAGATTCCCGGCGGTGGTCCCGGAGCCCTCGCGGTTGGGGACGCCCCGTTCCAGTACGACCACCCGGTGGCCGCGCTCCGAGAGGTGGAACGCGGCGGCGGCACCGAGGATGCCGGCGCCGACCACGATCACGTCGGGGCGGCTCACAGGTCCTCGCCCTCGGCCGCGGCGGCCATGGCGGTGCGCAGCGGAACGGGTCTGAGCGGGATCCGGGCCGAGAACGACGCCGGATCGCAGGGCCGCCCGCTCACCCGGCAGGTCAGCGCTGCGACGATGTGCCCGCACTCGCGCCCCTGGCACGGGCCCATGCCCGCCCGGGTGGCGCCCTTGGTGCCGTGCAGGTCGTTCCAGCCGGTGCCGGCGGCCTCGCGGATCTCCCCGGCGGTGACGCCCTCGCATCGGCACACCTGAGTGCTGTCGGCGAGCGTGTCGGCGGTGTCGACGGGGGCGGGGAAGAGCCGCCTGTTCAGCGCGGCGAAGCGGTCCAGGGAGCGGGCCCGCCTGCGGAGCGCCGTGCTGCTCCCGGCCTCCGCGCCGAGTCGCCGCAGCACCGCGCGGGCCGCAAGCTCCCCGCGCACCTCGGCGGCGTGCACTCCCGCGATGCCGCCCGCCTCACCGGCCACGTACAGGCCGTCGACGGAGGTCTGCCCGTCCTCGTCGAGGACGGGCAACTCGTCGCCGCCGGGTGCGTCCGTACGCGTACGGCAGCCGAGCAGGCGTGGCAGTTCGGTGCTGGGCCGGAAGCCGAAGCCGACGCACAGCGCGTCCACTTCCACCCGCCGTACGCCCGTGCCGCCGACGGTCGGGGCGTTGTCGCCCGTACGTACGCCCTCGCCCCCCGCGGCCGGACCGATGTCCACCGTACGTACGCGCTCGTCGTCACCGTGCGCGGCCAGGACCCGCATGCCCTGCTCGACCCGGACGCCGTGCCGGGCCAGTGTCAGCAGGTAGCCCCCCGCCTCGGCCAGCCGGGCCGGGTGCCGTACGGCGCCGAGCGAGCCGGGCCGCGGCCGGTAGGGATGGTTGAGTTCGAGCAACGCCTCGACGTGGGCGCCGACTTCGAGCAGGGCGCAGGCCACCGGCAGCAGGAACGGACCGGTGCCCGCCACCACGACGCGCTGCCCGACCGGGACCCGGTCCATGGTGGCCAGGTGCAGGGCGAAGCCCGCGGTGACCACGCCGGGCAGCACCCAGCCGGGGAACGGCTCGGTGCGCTCGAAGGCGCCGGTGGCGACGATCGTGGCGCGGGCCCGCACGCGCCCGGCGGCGCCCGTGCGGTTGTCCGCGGTGAACAGGGTCCGGCCGTCGTCGGCGGCGCCCCAAACCAGCGTGTGGGTAAGGCAGTTGACCCCGGCCGCGCGCACCGCGCCGATCAGGGCGCTGCCCTTGGGCCGGAAGTCGCCGAAGGCCGCCGCCAAGGGTGCCGTACGGCGCTTGTAGTACTGGCCGCCCAGTTCGTCGGCCTCGTCAATCAGCGTGACCCGCAGTCCGCCCCGCGCGAGCACCAGTGCCGCGTTCAGTCCGGCGGGCCCGCCGCCGACCACGGCCACGTCCGCCTCGATGGCCGCCGTCATCCCGTGCCTCCCGTCTCGGCGGTCGCGGGGACGGCGGCCGGGGTGGTGCGGATGTCCATGCCGTCCGCCACATGCTCAGTGCAGGTACGCGTGCCGGGGCGGCCGTCGATCGTCACCTCGCACTCCAGGCACACGCCCATCCCGCAGAACGGGCCGCGCGGTTGGCCGTTCACCGGGTTGCGACGCAGGACCCAGGTACCGGTGGCGACCAGGGCGGCGGCCACGGACTGGCCGGCCCAGGCCTGCCGGGGGGTGCCGTCGACGACGACGGTCACGGAGGGCGGCTCGGGGTGTGGGGGCTTCTTCGGGTTCATCGTGATGCTCACAGGATCCGGTCGAGGAACTGGCGGGTGCGTTCGTGCTCGGGGTGGGAGAAGAAGAGGTCCGGGGCTTTGTCCTCCACCACCACGCCGTCGCTGATGAGCACCACGCGGTCGGCCGCCGCCCGCGCGAAGCCCATCTCGTGGCTGACGACGATCATCGTCATGCCCTCCTCGCGGAGCCGGACCATGACGTCGAGGACCTCGCGGACCATCTCCGGGTCGAGGGCGGACGTGGGCTCGTCGAAGAGCAGCAGCTGGGGGCGCATGGCCAGGGCGCGGGCGATGGCCACCCGCTGCTGCTGCCCGCCGGACAGCTGGGACGGGTAGTTGCCGGCCTTGTCGGCGAGCCCCACCAGCTCCAGCAGTCCGCGCGCGTCGTCGCGTGCCTGCGCCCTGCCGGTGCGGTGGACGTTCACCGGCCCGGCGGCGACGTTGTCCAGCGCCGTCATGTTGGGGAAGAGGTTGAACTGCTGGAAGACCATGCCGGTCCGGCGGCGCTGCACGGCGATCCGGCCTTCCCTCAAAGTGGTGCGGCGGCCTGCCTGTTCCTCGTAGCCGATGGGTTCGCCGCAGATCCGGACGCTGCCGGAGTCGATGCTCTCCAAATGGTTGAGGGTGCGCAGGAAGGTGCTCTTGCCACCGCCCGACGGGCCCAGGACCAGGACGACTTCACCCTGAAGGACCGTCAGGTCGATTCCTTTGAGGACGTGTACGTCACCGAAGGACTTGTGGACGCCGACCGCCTCGACCACGACGGATCGGCCCTGTTCGCCACTGGGTTCGTTGATCTGCTTGTTGCTCAACGGTTGTCCATCTCCAGCTCTCGGGCCGCGACCGCGGCAGCGGATCCTGGTCCTGCCGCACCGCGGCCCCGCTTGGCGGACTGCCGGGGCTCATGGCCGCGGCCGACCCGGGTCTCCAGCCACTTCTGGACGAAGCCCCAGAGGGTCGTCAGCGCCAGGTAGTACAGAGCCGCCGCCGTAAGTCCCTCCAGGACACGGAAGTTGACCTGGACGGCGAACTGGGTACGGCGCAACAACTCCTCGACGGAGATGACCGAGACCAGGGTGGTGGTCTTGAGCAGCCCGTTGAAGCTGTTGCCGAGCGGCGGCACCATCACCCGCAGCGCCTGCGGGATCACCACCACCCTGAACACCCGCCACGGGGACATGCCGAGCGCGCGGGCGGCCTCGGACTGGCCGCGCGGCACCGAGAGGACCCCGGCGCGCACGATCTCCGACAGATAGGCCGCCTCGTTGAGCACAAGACCGGTCAGTGCCGCGCTGATCACGCCCAGCCGCAGGCCGAGCTGCGGCAACCCGGTGTAGATGATGACCAGTTGGACCAGCAGCGGGGTGCCCCGCATCAGCCAGACGTAGAAGCCGGTGACCAGCCGGGCCGGGGCGAACGAGGACGCTCTGCCCACGGCCACGAGCACGGCCAGCGGAAGGCCGAGCGCCATGCTGACCACGGTCAGCCAGACGGTCGTCCACGCGCCCTCGATCAACTGGGGGTTGTGAAGGAAGGAGAAGAAGGCTTCCCAGGACCACATGAGGCCCGCCCTTTCCGTTCGGATTCCGTTCGGACCGGGAACTCAGCCGGCGGTGATGGCGCCGGTGGTCAGCTTGATCTCGCCGGAGTAGAGGGTGGCGCTGTACTTCTTGAACAGCGTGTCCAGATAGCCGTTCTTCTTCAGGGTGTTGAGCGCGGTAGCGACGGCGTCGGCGGTCCTGTCCTTGCTGAAGCCGAAGGCGAGCGGGGCGGGGTTCATGCCCTTCACCGCTGTCTCGAAGGCGCCCTTGCCCTGGTAGTAGCTGGTCACCGACTCGACGATGGCGACCCCCTCGACCTGCCCGGCGGACAGTGCCTGATAGGCGTCGGCGCTGGTCTGGAAGGTACGGATGTCGACCTTCGGCTTTCCGGCGGCCGTGAGCTTCTTGTTGAGCGCCGTGAGGGTGTCGAACTCGTAGCCCGGCGCCTCGACGGCGATCGTCTTCCCCGACAGATCGCTCTCGGAAGTGATCTTCTTCGGGTTGCCCTTGGCCACCGAGATGGAGACGCCCTGGACCTCGTACGGCACCAGCTTGACCGTCTTGGCCCGCTCGGGGGTGTAGAACATGCCGGTGTCGATCATGTCCCAACGGCCGCTCTGCACACCCGGGATCTGCGCGTCGAAGGGGATGTTGACGAACTTCGGCGTCAGACACAGGGCCTTGGCGATCTCCTTGCCCAGGTCGATCCGCATTCCGATGATGTTTCCGGACGCGTCGAGGTACTGCATGGGCGGCAGCGTCGCGTTGGTCGACATGGTGAGGATGCCCGCCTTCACCAGGTCTCCCTTGCCGAGCTTCGTCTTACAGGAGGACGTGCCGGAGGAGGACGAGGACGAGGCGGAGGTCTGGCCGCCGCATGCCGCCAGGGTGGTCAGGAGCAGGGCGGTGGAGGCCGCGGTGAGCAGTCTGCGCATGGTGGTTCGCCTTTCGGGGGCACTTCACGGGGAGACGTTCGAGGGGGTGCGGGAACCGGGGTACGAGAACCGGGGTGCGGCCCGTCAGGAGGAGTGGGAAGGGGACCGCAGACCGGCCTCGTCCAGCGCCGCCGCGAGCTGATCGAGTACGGCCGGGTCGGTCAGCGGAAGCAGTGGGGGCCGCACATGCCCGCCGGGCTGGCCGAGCAGCCGCATCGCGGACTTGAGCTGCGAGGTCGGCGACGCGAACCTGGAGCTGTAGTCGGGGTTGACGAGCAGGCCCACGAGCCGTTCGTAGCGGGCGGACCACTCGCGGGCCAGGGCGAGGTCGCCGGACCAGTAGGCCTCGTAGAAGGGCACGGCGAAGGGTGCGCCGAGCGCGCCGCCGTCGATGTTCCCGGCGCCGCCGAACTCGGCCATGACCGCCAGGCCGCGGCGGTGGATGAAGCGTCCGAAGACCTGGACGGTGCCGGCGAGGGCCGCGCAGGTGTCCGCCACCTTCAGCTCGTCGCCCGAACTGTCCTTGACGGCAACGACGTTGTCGAGGCCGGCCAGCCGCACCAGCGTGTCGACGCCGATGTCCACGGCGGTGCCGCGCGGCCAGTTGTAGACCATGAGAGGGAGGTCGACGGCTTCGGCGACCGTACGGTAGAACGCGTAGATCTCGTCCTGGCTCGGATGCACATACGGCGGGGGAGTGGTGAGGATGCCGTCGGCCCCGATACTCCGGGCGTGCTCGCCGTACTCGACGCACTCGGCGGCGGTGAACGCGCCGCAGCCGATGACGACCGGTATCTGTCCGGACAGCTCCGCCACCGCGATCTCCGCCACCCGGCGCCGCTCGGCCGGGGACTGGGCGAACCACTCCCCGGTGGTGCCGTTCACCAGCACGCCGTGCACGCCCTGGGCGCCGTACAGGTGGAGCAGTTCGCGCCAGGCCGTCTCGTCGAGCGCACCGTCGGCGGTGAACGGCGTGGGCGCGGCCGGCCAGTAGCCGTGCCAGGACACTGCACTCCGGTTCATCGGGCTCTCCGGTGTATCTGTGGGATCGATTGCACAGAACAGTCACGGTGGACCGTGAGCCAAGTCAACCCTCCGGTGACCGAAAATGGCCGGTGAAACACACTTTTTACGGCGTGGAATTGAGCGTTTCTGGCATGATGGGCGAGCCTGCCGTTGGTGGGCGGGGAAGTTTCGTGGGATCGATTGCATGATCGGGGGCGGGCCGATGGCGGTCACGTTGGACGAGGTGGCCGAAGCGGCGGGGGTGTCGAAGAGCACCGCCTCACGTGTGCTGAGCGGCTCGGACCGGGTGAGTGACCGGACCCAACGGGCTGTCATGGCGGCCGCCGAGCGGCTCGGTTACCGGCCCAACCGGATCGCCAGCGGACTGCGCACCCGGCGCAGCAATCTCATCGGCCTGGTGATCACCAACCTGGTGAACGCCTCGTTCCACACCATCACCGGGATCGTGCAGCGGCGCCTCGACGAACTCGGCTACCAGGTGCTCCTCTGCATCACCGACTCCGACCCGGCCCGCGAGCGGCGCTACCTGGAGATGCTGCTCGACCACCGGGTCGACGGGCTGATCATCGTGGGCACCGGCGAGAACACCCCCGTGGTCGCGGACGTCGCCGCGGCCGGCATCCCCGTCGTCAACCTGATCCGCTCACCCGACGGCGCGCCCGGAGACGCCGTCATGGCCGCCGACCGCGAGGGTGCCGTACTGGCCACCCGGCATCTGTTGCGACTGGGGCACCGACGGATCGCCTTCATCGGCGGCCCCGCCTCGGTCGACTCCGGCCGGGAACGCTACGCCGGATACGTCGAGGCTCTCGCCTCCGCCGGTCTGGAACCCGACCCGGCGCTCATCGCCCGCGGCCCGTACGAGGTCCCCTTCGGAGCCGAGGCCGTCATGCGACTGATGGGCGAAGGCCCCCGGCCCACCGCGCTCTACAGCGCCAACCACGAGGCGACCTTCGGCGCCCTCGGCGCGCTCGTCCAACTCGGCATCCGGATCCCCGACGAGCTCTCGCTCGTCTGCCACGAGGAGGCCCCATGGTTCCCCTACTGGCATCCCCCGATCACCTTCGTCGACAACGGCGCGCGTGACCTCGGCGAACTCGCCGCCGAACAGTTGCTACGCCGCATAGGCAAGCACGAGAACCCCCTTGAAGGCGCCGGCCGTGCCATTCGGGTCGGCTCGAAGCTTGTGGTCCGGGAGTCGGCGATCGCCCTGGGGGCGGCAAGCTCCGGGGTGTGACCAAATTGCGTGGGCCGGGTCCCACGGTTGCCGGGTTGGGCGGCGTCACATGCTCATGGCCGTAGCCGGATGGCGTCGTCGCGGGGCGCCGCAGCTCCACGGCGGGCCTAGGAGATGGCGGAGAGGTCCGTGCGTCCGTAGGTGCGGTAACGGATGTCGCGGAGATTCGGGCCGAGACGATGGCTGGCGCGGGAGAGGCGGACGCGGCGGGTGAGCGGCTCCGGCAACGGACGGTTACGTGCGTTGCCGAGATCGAGGCAGAGGATGCGGCATCGCGGGGTGCTTCCGCTCTCGTTCGAGCGACTGACATCGATAAACGCGTCGCCTTGTTCCCTACCTTTGGACTAGAGATCGTTAACGGCTGAGGTTACGGCGGTTGGATGTCGAGTCCGGTCTTGGCGATGAGGCCCTCGACAAGGCCGGGTCGTACTGCATCGGTTTGAGCCGGGTCTTCATCAGCGCGGTGAGCTGGTCGAGGTTGCGTTTGGTGAGGTCGGTCGGCGGCCTCCGGCCTTGACCCGGTCATCGACGCGGCCGATCCACTTCAGATCAACGGCTACGCCTACAGCCACAACAATCCCACCACGCAGAGCGACCCGACCGGGCTGTACGACCCGGACCGGATGCAGTACGAGCGGCAGCAGGCGGAGAAGAAGCGACAGGACGAGGAGAGGAAACGCAAGGCGCGGGCCGAGGCCTTCAAGAAGGTCCGTGAGAAGTACACCCTGGCTCACGACACCACGATTCTGATGGCCAAGTCATGGTTGGTGATGGTCCAGCCGCACGGCGGCGGCGTCGTGACCGTCGATCTACAGCAGACCGCGAAGATCCGTGATTCCGAGAACTGGATCAAGGGTGGGTCGAGCGAACATCCCGGAAAGGAGGACGGCTGGGCCGACATACCGCCCCAGGAAGGCATCAATAACTTCAAGAAGAATGAATGGGTCCAGTCGTACCCATCCACCCGGAGCAAGGGTGTGATTGCCTATAAGACTAAGGAGATAAAACAGATCCCATTGCCCGAGCCGCAAGTCCAGAGGCAGGAGCAGGACGATTCGTGGTGGGAGAAAACCCAGAACTGGTGGCATGAGAACATCACGAACCACGACTGGTCCAACAATCCCTTGATGCCGAAGAGTCCGGTTGGAGGCGGCATCCCGATGCCGCTTCCAATCCTCCCGTGAGCCGACGGTACAATGAGGGCCATTGAGGCCTTTGGATCGGAGTAGTTGGCAGGTAGTTGGCAATGGATATGACGCTTCGAAGGATTTCTGCTGCGGATGCGAACAAGGGATTCCGGCATGTCGTATCGGGATTCTCTGGTGAACGCACCGATGTGGAGAGCGAGTGCTTTCTCGGCCGCGAGTGGGAAGTCCTGGAGCAGATCCTGCTGACTCAGGGGCCCGAGGAGGTCAGTGAACTTCCCATCACCATGGGCGACCTCCTCGGTGACGATGACCTCGGCACCGCCTGCTTCTACCTCCCGCCGGACGAGGTGGCGGTCGCAGCCCGTTTCCTGGTCTCCATCGACGTCGAACGGTCCGTCGCCGATCACGCCGACGAGATCGCGAGCACGTTCCGCCACGGCGACATCCCGGCCGGCTACCTGGAAATCCTCGGCCGTTACCTGGAGAAGGTCCGTGATCTCTACACCGCGGCCGATCAGGCAGGTGAAGGCGTTGCGAAACTCGTCCAGGGCTGAGACCCGCCGCCCTGGGCCATGGCCGGTAAGGGCCGCGGTTGTCGCGAGCGCCACGGGCGTACTGCTCACCCTGCTCACGGGCTGCGGCACGGCACCTGCTTCCTCGCCTGCATCCACGGCCACGGGTACGTCCACGACCAAGGCCGCGGACCCGGCCGCGAAGGCACACGACATCGAGCAGAACCTGAAGACCGCCGCCCGCGCCGGTGGCCTGTCCTTGTTGGACGAGCCCACCAGGGACGAGCGACGCTGCGTCGTCGGTTACCTGCTGCAGCCGTTGTCCCAGAGTGGACCCGACCCCGTGGACGCCACGGTCACGAGCCTTCACGACGACGGCTGGGGTGACGAGCGCCGCGCCCGGGTGAAGGGGATGCGGCGGGTAACCCTCACCAAGGAAGGCTGGACTCTCCGCGTTCGCGAATATTCGGCCCAGGGAGCCAAGCGTGGCTTCGTCGCTCTGCTGGCCACCAAGGCAAGCTGCAGGCAGTCGCAGTTTCAACGTGCGTCGTGATCTGCCGCGAGCACAAGAACTCCAGGGTGAGCGATGGCGTACCGCAAGGACCTCAGCCTGCACGAGTACTCGGACGACGCTGACGAGCCCGGTCGGCGTCCACCTCGCGGTTCGACGTGCTGTCGGGATCCTCGTCGAATAATCGTTGGCGATACGTGGGAGTCGGAGGCTAGGTTTCTTCTCGTCCCCGTGGTGGCCGGTCGGCCGCCACTGTCGGCCGAGTGTGTCCGGGAGGTGTGACCGATGGCTGTCGTTGAGATGGGCGCTGCCCGCATCCGGAAGTTCATCAAGTCCACTCCCGTGGCCTCCGGCTGACCACTCCTCTTCTTCCGTGCCTGTGCGCGCGGTGCCGGGGCCACCCTTGTGAAGGGTCACCCCTTGTCTTTCTCCTCTCTTTCGAGTTCGGCTTCGTCACACCCGCTCGCCCCGTACGGCTGGGACGCGGACTGGGAGGCCGAGTTCGCCCCGCTCGCCGAGCAGGGGCTCCTGCCCGGCCGGGTCGTACGGGTCGATCGCGGCCTGTGTGATGTCGTCACGTCTGCCGGCGTCGTCCGTGCCGACACCGAGTTCGTCGTCCCCCGTGATCCGATGAAGGTCGTGTGCACGGGGGACTGGGCCGCCGTCGATCCCGAGGGCGGTAGTCCGCGGTATGTGCGGGCGCTGCTGCCTCGTCGTACCGCCTTTGTACGGTCCACCTCGTCCAAGCGGTCCGAGGGGCAGATCCTCGCGGCCAATGTCGACCACGCGATCGTGGCCGTACCTCTGAACGGGGAGGTCGACCTCGGTCGTATCGAACGGTTTCTCGCGCTGGCGTGGGAGAGCGGTGCCCAGCCCGTCGTCGTGCTGACCAAGGCCGACCTCGTGCCGGACGCGGCGACGCTGTCGTATCTCGTCCAGGACGTGGAGACGACGGCGCCGGGTGTGCCGGTGCTGACGGTCAGTGCGGCGGCAGGGGACGGGATCGACGTCCTCGCGGCGGTCGCCGCCGGTGGTACGTCCGTGCTGCTCGGGCAGTCCGGTGCGGGCAAGTCGACACTCGCGAACGCGCTGCTCGGCGAGGACGTGATGGATGTCCAGGCGACGCGTGACGTGGACGGCAAGGGCCGTCATACGACCACCACGCGCAACCTGCTCGTGCTGCCCGGCGGCGGGGTGCTGATCGACACCCCGGGGCTGCGGGGCGTCGGACTGTGGGACGCGCAGACCGGGGTCGGGCAGGTGTTCGCGGAGATCGAGGAGTTGGCGGGACAGTGCCGCTTCCACGACTGCGCCCACACCGCCGAACCCGGCTGCGCGGTGCTCGCCGCCCTCGACTCCGGTGAACTCTCCGAACGCCGGCTCGACAGCTACCGCAAGCTCATGCGCGAGAACCAGTGGATCGTCGCCAAGACCGACGCCCGGCTCAGGGCCGAGCTGCGCCGCGACTGGAAGCGGAAGGGGGCGGAGGGCAAGGCGGCCATGGAGGCGAAGCGGGGGAGGTCGGTGTAACAGCCCCGGCGCCACTTCAACGCCACGTCCGATTTCCGCCAGCCCCGTCCCCGGGGATGGCGGAGACTGGAGGGCGTGATGGACGAGGACACCAGATACGAAGCCGTGCGGAGCCGGGACGCCCGGTTCGACGGTGAGTTCTTCTTCGGCGTCGCCACGACCGGGATCTACTGCCGGCCCAGTTGCCCCGCCGTGACGCCGAAGCGGCGCAATGTGCGGTTCTTCGCGACGGCCGCCGCCGCGCAGGGCTCGGGTTTCCGGGCCTGCCGGCGGTGCCGCCCCGACGCCGTGCCGGGCTCGGCCGAGTGGAACGCGCGCGCCGATGTCGTGGGCCGCGCCATGCGGCTGATCGGCGACGGCGTCGTCGACCGCGAGGGCGTCGCCGGGCTCGCGGTACGGCTCGGATACAGCGCACGGCAGGTCCAACGGCAGCTCACCGGCGAACTCGGCGCCGGCCCCGTCGCCCTCGCCCGGGCCCAACGGGCGCACACCGCACGGGTGCTCGTGCAGACCACCGACCTGCCGATCACGGAGATCGCGTTCGCGTCCGGGTTCGCCAGCGTGCGCCAGTTCAACGACACGATGCGCGCCGTGTACGCGTCGACCCCGAGCGAGCTGCGCACCAGCGCGCCCAAGGGCCCGACGAAGGGGAACGGGCCATCGGCCGGAATCCCGCTGCGGCTCGCCCACCGCGGTCCCTACCAGTCCGCCGCCGTCTTCGACCTGCTCGCCCGCGAGGCCGTCCCCGGCATCGAGGAACTCACCGGCAGCCCCGGCCGCCGCACCTACCGCCGAACCCTCCGCCTCCCGTACGGCACCGGAATCGTCGCCGTCGACGAACGCCCCGGCGCCCCCGCGGCCGCGTCAGCCGCCCACCCCGGCGGCTGGCTCGACGCCCACCTCCACCTCACCGACCACCGCGACCTGACCACCGCCGTACAGCGGCTGCGCCGGCTCTTCGACCTCGACGCCGATCCGTACGCCGTCGACGAGCGGCTCGGCGACGACCCCCGGCTCGGCCCGCTCGTCGCGGCCCGGCCGGGCCTGCGCTCGCCGGGCGCCGCCGATCCGGAGGAACTGGCCGTGCGGGCCCTGGTCGGGCGGGCGGAGGCCGAGCGGCTGGTGCGGCGCTACGGCAAGACCCTGGACGCCCCGTCCGGCACTCTCACCCACCTCTTCCCCGAGCCGGCCGCCCTCGCCGAGGCCGCGCCCGGCGATTCCCTGGCCGCCCTCGCCACCGCCCTGGCCGACGGCACCGTACGACTCGACGCCGGCGTCGACCGGGACGACGCGCAGGACGCCCTGCTCGCGCTGCCCGGCATGGACGCCGCCACCGTCGCCGTGATCCGCGCCCGCGCCCTCGGCGACCCCGACGTGGCGCCGCCCGGCGCCGACATCCCGGACGCCTGGCGCCCCTGGCGTTCCTATGCCGTACAACACCTGCGCACGGCAGGGGAGTTGGAGTCCCGATGATCGACCCCACGAACACCCGCTGGACGAGTTTCGAGAGCCCTTTGGGCCAACTCCTCCTCACCGCGGACGAGTTCGGCGCCCTCACCTCCCTCTCCGTCCCCGGCCAGAAGGGCGGCCGTACCGTCCAACCGGAGTGGCGGCAGGACCCCGGCCCCTTCCGGGCCGCCGCGGAACAACTCACCGCCTACTTCGCCGGTGAACTCAAGGAATTCCACCTGGATTTGCGCACCTCCGGCACCGACTTCCGCGAGCGCGTGTGGACCGCGCTCGACTCCGTGCCCTACGGCGCGACGACGACGTACGGCGAGATCGCCGCCCGTATCGGCGCGCCCCGGGCCGCCGTCCGGGCCGTGGGCGGGGCGATCGGCGCCAACCCGCTGCTGGTCGTCCGCCCCTGCCACCGGGTGATCGGCGCCGACGGATCGCTGACGGGCTACGCGGGCGGCCTCGACCGCAAGGTGTCGCTCCTCACCCTGGAGCACGCGCTGGACTAGTCGGTCTCCAGCCCCCAACTGTGGATCCGCCGGGGATGGATCCGAATGAGCTCCTCGCTCATGTGCGGCCCCAACTCATGCGGGCCGACGAGGAGTTCGGCCTCGCCGCGGATGTCGATACCGCGGACCTTCCACGGTCTGACGCTGACGATGTCGTCCACGACCAGCGCGACCTTCGGGTTCGCCCGCAGGTTGCGCCACTTCTTCGTCGTCCCCATCGCATAGCCGCCGACCAGGATCGTCCCGTCGTCCTGCGGGAAGAAGCCGACGGGATTCGCCTGCGGCTGCCCCTGGGGGTCGACGGTGGCCAGTCGCCCCAGCCGCTGGGACGTGAGGTAGGCGCGCTCGGCCTCGGTGAATGCGGTCATGCCCGCAGCCAAACACGCCTGCCCGCCTGTCGCATCGGCCTCAGGGCCTACGCCTTCCGCCCCACCCCTTCCGCCCTACTCCTCCCGTCCTACTCCGGACAGGCGGATACGGCGCCGGTCGCCGGTGATGCTCCGTCGTCCGCCCGCCCCGGCGTGCCACGGTCGCCTCCTCATGGTCGGCGGGGAGAGACGGAGCGCTCATGGTCGGGTCCGGACGGATCGGCGTGGCACTGCTCGTACTGGTGCTGGGTGCGGGAGTCGGCCAGGGCACGGCGACCGCCAACGACCCGGCCCCCGCACCGCTCGACACCTGGACCGGCACCTGGGAGGCCGCCCCCTCGGGCACCGCCCCGGCCCAGCCCGGCGCCTCCCTCCGCAACGTCGTCCACCTCAGCGTCGGCGGCAGCACCGTCCGCGTCCGGCTCACCAACCGGCTCGGCACCGCCCCTCTCGACCTCGACACGGTGACCGTCGCCCTGCGCGAGACCGGTCCGGACGCCGTGCCCGGCTCAATGCGCACCGCCACCTTCAAGGGCGCCGGGGCGGTCACCATCCCGGCGGGCGAGGACCTGGTCACCGACCCCGTCCTGCTCGCCGTACCCGCCGGAGCGGACCTCCTGATCACGGTCCACACGCCCACCGACTCCGGCCCTGCGACCTACCACCGTGCCGCCGGACAGACCAACTACCGTGCGCCGAGCGGCAATTGGGCGGCCGACAGCGACGGCTCCGCATATACGACGACCACCACCTCCTGGTACTACGTCACCGGCGTCGACGTCCTCGACGCCCCTGCGGCCGGCAGTGTCGTCGCGTTCGGCGACTCCCTCACCGACGGCAACGGTTCCACCCGCGACGCCAACCACCGCTGGCCCGACCGGCTCGCCGACCGCCTCGCCACCCTGCCTCCCTCCCGCCGCCTCGGTGTCCTCAACGCCGGTGTCTCCGGCAACCGGCTGCTCCGCGAGGACGTCGGACCCAGCGCCCTGACCCGCTTCGACGCCGACGCCCTGTCGCGGTCGGGCGTGCGGGTGGTGATCGTCCTGGAGGGCATCAACGACATCAAGGGCACCCCGAACGCCACCGACCCCGACGCCTTCGAGGACGCCTATCGCACGCTCGTGATCCGCGCCCACGCCCAGGGCATCCGGGTCATCGGCGCGACCCTCACGCCGTACGGCGGCAACGGCGGGTACACGGCGGCCCGGGAAGCCGTACGCCAGGCGGTCAACGCCTTCATCCGCCTCGACAGCCCCTTCGACGCCGTCGTCGACTTCGACACGGCCGTCCGTGACCCGGAGGACCCGCAACGGATCCGGCCCGCCTACGACTCCGGCGACCATCTGCACTTCAACGACGCCGGCATGCTGGCCCTCGCCGAGACGGTGGACCTCGCCGAACTGGGGTGAGGGTTGGGCGCGGTGCCGCTGATGGTGTCAGCCCCAGATGGTGGCGCCGAGCCATGCGCCCGCGATCAGCAGACACGTGAACAGTTCGGTCAGCACGCTGGAGCCGCCGGACCGCATCGCCGTACGGAGCGAGGCCATGGCCTCGCCGTGCCGGCCCAGCCGCAGCCGTTCGTGGAGGTAGATCCCGGCCATGAAGCCGGGGATCGCGCCGATCACGGGGACCAGCAGGAAGCCGAGGAACGCGCCGGATCCGGCGTACACGGCCATTCGGGGGGTCGCGCCGCTCGCGCGCAGCCGGCGCGGCGGCAGGACCCAGCGCACCACCTGGGAGAGGAAGAGGACGGCCGTCGCGCCCACGAGGACGCTCCAGGAGACCGGCTGCGGATCCTTCAGCGCCCACCACAGGACCGCGGCCCACACCAGCCACGACCCCGGAACGCCGGGCACCAGGACTCCGCACAGGCCGAGCAGGATGACCACGCCGACCATCAGGAGTTCAGCCACTCCCATCTGCCCAGCGTGCGGGATGCGGGGTGAAAATGCAGGTCAGATGTGCGCCGACCGGCGCTTTGTGTGGGGGAGGAGGGTGTGTATCACAGGGGATCTTCAGGAAAGCGGGTCACACTTGGGACCGGACGGGTCGAACCGGCAACGGGATTCCGTCACTTGTCGCCGGGCGGTTCTCCCGTGGGGGGTGGGACCGTCCGGCGGCTTCTATTCCCCTGTGTCGGACGGGCGTTCGGCACGTCATCCGACACGCCGTTCGAGGAGGGGTGTGCACCGGATTTTCCGGACGCCCCGTTTCCATCCGGCCCGTGCGGTGGACAATTAGGGGCATGAGCCAGCAGGGGGGAACGCCGACCGGTCACGAGGACGACTGGTGGAGCCAGCTTTACGACGACACCACGGACGACACGGGGCCCACGGCCGCGGCCGACTCGGTCGACGACCGGTTCGCCTCGGCGGCGGGGACGGTGGGCGGGGGAGCGGCGAGAGACGGTAAGGCTGTCCCGGCGCCGCGCCCGACAACCAACTCCGAGCCACCGGCCGACCCCCCGCGCACTCCCTGGGAACGAGGGTCCAAGTCACCTCCGGTCCCTGCGACGCCGTTTTGGCGCGAGGGCGAGGGCGAGGGCCGTTCGCCCGGCGCTCCGGCGGGTGGGCCCGGTCCCCTCCGGGACGACATGGCGGACGGTGCCACTCCGCCCCCTTCGGCGCGGCGCGGAACGGACCCACACGTCGATCCTCGGCCGATCCCGCCTACGGCCCCTGGCGACAGCGCTCCGCCGCCGCCCGGGCAGCGCCTCCATGCGGACGCTCAGTCCGATGTTCCGCCGAGCTCTTCTCAGTCGGCTGCCGCTGAAGGTCTTCCGCCTTCGCCTGTCCGCCCGGGTGCTCGTTTCGATCCTCCGCCGTTGCCGCCCACGACTCCCGGCGACAGCGCTCCGCCGCCGCCCCTGCGGGAAGTCCATGCGGATACCCAGCCTGATGTCCCGCCGACCTCTTCTCAGCCTGCTGCCGCCGATGATCTCCCGCCCTCACCCGCCTACCCGGGCACTCCCACGGGCGCTCGTTTCGATCCTCCGCCGTTCCCGCCCACGATCCCCGGCGACCACGCCCCACCGCCGCCGCAGGGCCTCCCCATGGATCCCCAGCCCGACGCCCCGCCGACTCCCTTTCGACCGCCCGCCGCCCAAGACGTTCCGCCCCCGCCCGTCCATCCCGGCATCCCCACAGACGCCCGCCTCAACCCCCCGCCCGCTCCGCTCACCTCCCCGGGCGACAGCCCTCGCCCAGCCGGCGACGCCTCCCGGCCAGCCCCGCGCGTCTCCCGCCTCGACCCGCCCCTGTACCCACCGACGCCCGCCCCTCCCGCCCTGCAGCCCCGCCCCGCAGGCGCCTCTCTCCCCTCGCCCGCCCATCCGCAGCTTCCCGCCCCGCAGTCCCACCACCCCCTCCCCACCACCGCCCCACCCCCCAACCTCCCCGCCCTCCCCCCTCCACCACCCCCCGCCCCCGACTACGTAGGCTCCGGCCCGCCCACCTACGACGCCGAACCCACCGCGCTGCCCCCGGCCGACCCCGACGAGCTGGACGATCTGGTCGCGGACACCGTGCTGGACGGGGCCCGGTACGGGACGAGTACCTTGCGGGCCGCGTCCGTGCGGGGGGACTCCGCTCGGTTCCGGGGGGAGCCGCGGCGGGACTCGTTGCTGACGGCGCGGTTCGGTAGCGGGGAGCAGGCCTTGGTGCTCGTGGCGATGGCGACCGGGGCCCGGGCCACGCCGGGGGCGCATCGGGCCGCCAGCGAGGCCTGTCACTGGATCGGGCGGGCCGTAGGGCGGAGCCATGCGCGGCTCGCCGAGGACATCCGGGCCGCTCGGCGTGGTGATCTGAAATCCGGCCTGCACCGTCTCACCGACCGCAGCCTCGGCAAGCTCCGCGCCAGCGCCGCAGAACAGGGCGTCGACCCGGAGGAGTACTCGGCCACCCTGCGGTGTCTTCTTCTCCCCGCCCACCCGGAGTGCCGTACGCGCGTCTTCTTCGGTGTCGGCCCGGGCGGACTGTTCCGGCTGCGTGACGGCGAGTGGCAGGACATCGAACCCTCCGTCGGCGACGCCATCGGCGAAGCCGTCGTCGGCTACGGCTCGCAGCCCGCAGAGACCCCCGAGGGCGACCGGCTCACCATGGACCTCGGCATCCCGACGCCCCCGAGCCCGTACGAACCCGCCCCCGAACCGCCCCGCGAACCCTTCCGTTTCCGCGCCTCCGTCGCCCGCCCGGGGGACACGCTCCTCATGTGCACCGGCGGGCTCGCCGAACCGCTGCGCGGTGAGCCGGAGCTGTCCGCGCATCTGTCGGGACGGTGGTCCGGCACCACCGCGCCCGGCCTGGCCGCGTTCCTCGCCGACACCCAAGTGCGGGTCAAGGGTTACGCAGACGACCGCACAGCGGCAGCCGTTTGGGAGGCGTGACGGCCCGTGCTGTGAATTCATGGAGCCCAGAGGTATCCGCAGGCAGAGCACACCGGAAACCGAAGGGCACGCGAGAACCATGGCCAAGCAGAACGTTGCCGAACAGTTCGTCGACATCCTCGTCCGCGCCGGCGTCAAGCGCCTCTACGGCGTTGTCGGCGACAGCCTCAACCCGGTCGTGGACGCGGTCCGCCGCAACTCCGCCATCGACTGGATCCACGTACGGCACGAGGAGACCGCCGCCTTCGCGGCCGGCGCGGAAGCGCAGACAACCGGCAAGCTCGCCGCCTGCGCCGGCTCCTGCGGCCCCGGCAACCTGCACCTCATCAACGGCCTCTACGACGCCCACCGCTCCATGGCCCCGGTCCTCGCCCTCGCCTCGCAGATCCCGTCCAGCGAGATCGGCCTCGGGTACTTCCAGGAGACCCACCCGGATCGGCTCTTCCAGGAGTGCAGTCACTACAGCGAGCTGATCTCCCATCCGAAACAGATGCCTCGGCTGCTGCAGACCGCCATCCAGCACGCGGTCGGTCAGTCCGGCGTCAGCGTCGTCTCCCTCCCCGGCGACATCGCCTCCGAGCCCGCCCCCGACAAGGCCGCCGAGACCGCCCTCGTCACCTCCCGCCCCTCCGTCCGCCCCGGCGACACCGAGATCGACCAACTCGTCGAGATGATCGACGCGGCGGACAAGGTCACGCTGTTCTGCGGCAGCGGCACGGCCGGCGCGCACGCCGAGGTCATGGAATTCGCCGAGAAGATCAAGTCCCCGATCGGGCACGCGCTGCGCGGGAAGGAATGGATCCAGTACGACAACAAGTTCGATGTCGGGATGAGCGGGCTCCTCGGCTACGGCGCCGCCTACGAGGCCACCCACGAGTGCGACCTGCTGATCCTCATCGGCACCGACTTCCCGTACAACGCCTTCCTGCCCGACGACGTGAAGATCGCCCAGATCGACGTACGGCCCGAACACCTCGGCCGGCGCTCGAAGTTGGACCTCGCGGTGTGGGGCGACGCGAAGGAGACGCTGCGTTGTCTCATCCCGCGGGTGAAGCCGAAGGAGGACCGGCGGTTCCTCGACCGGATGCTCAAGAAGCACGCCGACGCGCTGGAGGGGGTCGTCAAGGCGTACACGCGGAAGGTGGAGAAGCATGTGCCGATCCATCCGGAGTACGTGGCCGCCGTACTCGACGAACTGGCCGATGAGGACGCTGTGTTCACGGTCGACACCGGGATGTGCAACGTCTGGGCCGCCCGCTACATCACGCCCAACGGCCGCCGCCGCATCATCGGTTCGTTCTCCCACGGCTCGATGGCGAACGCGCTGCCGATGGCGATCGGCGCCCAGTTCACCGACACCGGGCGGCAGGTCGTGTCGATGTCCGGCGACGGTGGATTCTCCATGCTGATGGGCGACTTCCTCACCCTCGTCCAGTACGACCTGCCGGTGAAGGTCGTCCTGTTCAACAACTCCTCCCTGGGAATGGTCGAGTTGGAGATGCTCGTCGCCGGTCTCCCGTCCTACGGCACCAGCAACAAGAACCCCGACTTCGGGGCGGTGGCGCGCGCCTGTGGTGCGTACGGTGTGCGGGTCGAGAAGCCCAAGGATCTCGAAGGTGCCCTGAAGGCGGCTTTCAAGCACAAGGGCCCGGCCCTCGTCGACATCGTCACCGACCCCAACGCCCTGTCCATTCCGCCGAAGATCAGCGCGGAGATGGTGACGGGCTTCGCGCTGTCGGCGTCAAAGATCGTGCTGGACGGGGGAGTTGGCCGCATGCTCCAGATGGCCCGGTCCAACATCCGCAACGTGCCCCGCCCTTAGCGGTCAGTCTCTCAGCCGATCGGGGTCCAGCCGTGCTCGCCGTACCAGTAGTGCGGCAGGCCCTTGATCGAGCTGGTGCGGAAGGGCTGCCCGTGGTCGTCGACGCGGAGGGTGCCGGTACGGCCCTGCGAGGACCAGTCGAGTTCCAGGTACCAGCGGCAGTCGCAGCTCCCGGTGCGGGCCTTGACCAGCAGGACCTCCGGGTCCGTGGCCGAGACCCGGTACGGCAGCCGCACCGCCGGTACCCGCTTGCCCATGTCGCCGCCCGGCTCCGGGAGGGCCAGGGGGCGGTGGGCGTCGAGGTTCACACCGAAGTAGCGCGGGGTGATGTCCCCGCCGCAGCCCCGGGCCATCGAGTAGGCGGTGCCCGGGGCAGGTGTCCTACGGCCGACGATCCGTACCCGAAGTGCCACCAGGACCACGGCAGTTGAGGTCCTGCCCTGCACCGAGATCTCCACGTCCGTCTGCCCGCCGTGCACCGCGTGCTGGGTCGCCGCCCAAGCCTCGGCGTCCTGCTGGACCGGGGGCGGCGGCACGTCCTTGGTCGCCTTGTCGATGACGTAGTCGTGGTCGCAGCCGATCTCCCAGACCTGGGAGTCGGCGGTCCAGGTGAGCGGCGCGGGGAGGGCGGAGGATGCGTGCCCGGCCGTGGCGCTCGCCCTCGGCCTGGACTCGGCCTTGGACGTGTCGTGGGTGGACACCGCCGACAGGCTGCCCCACACCGCGAGCACCGCACACACCACGGCGGCCGTGAGGGTGATCCGCCTCCGGTACCAGAGCTTGCGGGGCGGCTGGGGAACGTCGATCGGCACCGGTACGGGGTCGTCCGCGGGCGGTGCGGCGACCCGGGGCCGCTGCCGTGCCGCCACCGCGAGGATCCAGTACCGGTGCAGCTCCAGGCGTTCCTCCGGGGTCGCCCCGCACAGCCCCGCGAAGCGTTCCACGGGGGCGAAGTCGAGGGGGACCGCCTCGCCCACGCAGTAGCGGTGCAGCGTCGAGGCGTTCATGTTCAGGCGGCGGGCCAGCGCGCCGTAACTGCGATCCGTGCGGTCCTTGAGGCGGCGCAGCAGTGCCGCGAACTCCTCAACGTCCTTGTCGTTGCCCTCGCCCGACACCGTGCCCCCGTGCGTGTCGCGTCCCAGGACGGCATCCCAGGCACTCCACATATCAGGAGGTCGGACGGGGTGGGACGGTTCCACCGTTGCGGGTTGGGCGGTGGCCATTGCGGTCGCCGGAGCCGGGCGCCGAAGCTCTGAGCGACCACAGCACGGCACCGACCCGAAACGGGGAACCCACGTGAACAGCAAGAAGGCCACGCGCCGCACCGCCCTCGCCGCCGGCCTCGCCCTCGCCCTCGGGCTGGGCGCGGCGGCCCAGGCCTCCGCCGGCGCCCCGCGCACCGTGAGCGGCTCACCGGACGACAACATCACCCGCATCGCCGACTTCTACGGCGCCTACATCGACGCCGAGAGCGACATCGACAGCGGCGGCGGCAAGCTCGCCCGGCAACTGCGCGCGTACTACCTCACCCCCGCCTACCTGAAGAAGCTGACGGCCTGGGAGGACAAGAACCACGCGGACGGTGTTCTGCAGGCCCAGAACATCCCCATGAGGTGGAAGGTCACCGATCACGGCACGGCCGAGTACACCGAGGCCGTCATCACCCTCACTTGGGGCGGCGGGGACACCACCAGGCTGATCGTCGACATGACCCGCACGACCCACAAGATCTTCCACATCGGCACGAAGGGGATCGGGGTCAAGTAGGCCCGGAGGAGGGGCCGTTCGCGGTTCCTGAGCGGCTGATTCCGGCCAGTTTCGCGGAGCGTGCGCCTCGGGGGAGGTCCGGGGGGACCAACCGCCCCACGCCTTCGCGGACTACGGCCGGATCGGCAGTCGCGCATCGGCAGTCGGTTCGATCGCCCGTGGTCAGGACGCCACGGGATCTGGTCCCGGTGCCGGGAACCCTCACATCCCGGAGTGGAGCGCCCTGACAGGCCGCTCCGGGCCGCATGCTCCGTACGGTGGCCGTTCGACCGTACGGACGGTATCGCCCCCGATTCCGCCGCCCCGCCGGATCCGGCCCCACCATGGCCGAACACCTGGTCGTTGATGATTCGACATGACTGGCCCGTTCCCGGCGAGGGCATGGATCCCCGTGAACGTGTTCGAGCAGGAGGGGAACCGGCAAACCGGCGTGCAGGCGGGGGTCATGAAGAGGCAAGCACGAGGGGGCGGTCCCATGGCGATCGGGGCCTCCTCGGTGAAAGCGGTGGAGGACACGGCAGACAGCGCCGGGGAACCGGCGCAGCCGCCTCAGTTGAGGCGCAGACTCGGACGCGCGGACCTGCGCGCGGTGCCCGAGGCACGCAGAGCGTTGCGCGAACTGTTACGGCACTGGGGGAGGCCGGGACGATCGGAGATAGCGGAGCTGCTCACGAGTGAGCTCGTCACCAACGCGCTGGTCCACACCGACCACGACGCCGTACTGACGGCGACCGTCGGACCCCGTGGACTGCGCGTGGAGGTAAGGGACTTCGTGGCCCGCAGGCCCCGACTGCACGTACCGGACGCCGACGACGGTACGCACGGGCGGGGCCTGGTCCTGGTGCAGTCCCTCGCGGACGCGTGGGGAGTGTCGGCCCACGGGGTGGGCAAGTCCGTCTGGTTCGAGCTCGGTTCGGACACGATATGAGCAACGGGGCGGGGGCGGCGTCCAGTTGGACTCCGCCCCCGCCCCGTTGTCGCCCGGTCCCGGACCTCGTGAGGGTCCCGGATCTCAGCCGAACTGCTGCTCCAGGTCCTTGAGCTTGCGCTCAAGGGAGTCGAGCCGCGGCAGGGCCATGGTGTCGTCCTCCGCGGTGAGGTCGACGGTTATCGGGTCAGATGCCCCCCGGACGGGCTGGAGTGAGGGACGCGTGCGAACCGGCAGTTGTTCCGGCGTCGATAGGGCAGGCTCCGCGGATGCTTGTCCGGAGCCGCGCTCCAGGGCCTGCGGTTCCTGCGACCGGCCGCCGCCCCGGCCCATGAGGCCGCGCTGGCCCCGGCTGATGGCCTTGAGCTGGGCCCGCTCGATCCGCTGCTGGTCGCGGCGGCGCAGTCGGGTCTCTTCCTTCTTCGCCTTGTCCTCGCGCACTTCCTCGACCGCCTCGTCCAGGCTGCGCACGTTCTCCAGGAGCATCAGCGACCAGGCGCTGTAGGTCTCCCGGGGGGCCCGCAGCCAGCGGACGATACGGATCTGCGGCAGCGGGCGCGGCACCAGACCCTGCTCGCGCAGCGCGGCCCGACGGGTCTGCTTCAGCGCGCGGTCGAACAGGACCGCGGCCGACAGCGACATGCCGGAGAAGAACTGCGGAGCGCCCGCGTGGTCGACACCCCTGGGCGCGTGCACCCAGTTGAACCAGGCCGCGGCGGCCGCGAAGGTCCACACCAGTATCCGGGAGCCGAGGGCGGCGTCGCCGTGGCTGGCCTCGCGGACCGCGAGGACGGAGCAGAACATGGCCGCGCCGTCGAGGCCGAACGGGACCAGGTACTCCCAGCCGTCGGTGAGGCCGAGGTTCTCCTGGCCGAAGCCGACCAGGCCGTGGAAGGAGAGGGCCGCGGCGACCGCGGCGCAGCAGAACAGAAGGACGTAGGAGGCGATGCCGTATATGGCTTCCTTGCGCCTGCGGCGCTCCTCCGTGCGCTCCCACGAGTCGTCTTTCGCGTGCTCCCCGCCGGACCGCTTGCTCCGCGCGAGCACCGCCACCGCCGCCAGCATGCCCAGGAGCAGTACGGCGCCGGGAAGCAGCCAGTTCAGCGATATGTCGGTCAGTCTCATCTGGGGTCCCTTGCATTGGGATAGGGCGTAACGCCCGCCATAGTGGCCCAATCCCAACGGCCCTCAGGCGTTTTCGGGGCAAGAGGCCGCCAAGGAGGTGCAAGGGGATGCCCAGGGCGGCTTTCTGCTCGAACTGCCGCTTGAGGGGCGGGAGTTGAGTTCGAATAAGACTACCCGTACGGGTGGTTCCACGGAAAGTTCCTGCGACAAGTGAGGAAGTTGTGAAGTACCTGTTACCGGGCGAGCGTCTCGTTCGCGGCCGATCTTAGCCGGGCAGGAATCCGGCCCGTCACTGAGGGTCCCTCAACTCGCGGCGGCGGCCAGCAGCTTGGTGACCCGCTCGGCCTCGCAGGTGCGCGGACAGGTGGGGCAGGCGTCCAACGCGTCCAGCGTGTAGTACATGCAGCAGCTCGCCCGGTCCCGGGTCGGCAGTGACTCCCCGTCGGGGCCGGTCAGTTCACGGAACGCGGCCGAACCGACGTACGGCTTGGTCGTCCCCGGCAGCAGCGCCTCCAACTCGCGTACGGCACGCGGCTGTTCGCCGAAGAGATCGGCGACGTACCAGATCCCCTCCACCACCTCGTCGGTCGCCATGCCCCACAGGGCGCGGCCCCGCCGTCGCATCCTCGGGCCGAAGCCGGCCAGCAGGGGCTCCATGTGCTCGGCGACCGCGGCCCGCACCTCGGCCCGCAGCGCCTCCTCGTCCGCGACCACCCGCGCGCCGGGCAGCGCCGCCGCCGGGTCGCCGGGCAGGCAGGCGAAGGAGTCGACCCGCACGACCAGGTGGCCCATGTCGAGACCCTCGGCGGTGCGGTCGTAGGAGACATGGGTCACGGGGAGGCGGGGGACGCGCCGGTGCAGGAACCACGGCACGGTGAACAGGAGACAGACCGGCCAGGAGTAGCGGTGCAGGCCGAAGCCGGCTATCACGTCCGGGCGCCCCCGCTGCCCGTGGTCGCGCAGGACCTGGGCGTCGTCCCAGGCGAGGAACTCCTCCAGACCCGCGCCGCCCTGGGCGAGTTCGGCCGCCCGGGCCCAGCCGCCGCCGGTCGGGGCCGGCTGTCCCGGGGTGAGTTCGGTGATCGCGAGCCCGGGGATGACCTCGGTGAGGCGGGCGTACGCGTCCGCTACGGCCGAAGAAGTCAGGGGCATTCCGGGACCACCGATTCGCCGTTGGTTGGAGGTAAGCCTTACCTTACCCAACCACTCCACAATTTGAACTAGTCCGATCTGCGCCTAAGGTGCTTGACGGACGAGTAACAAGCAGCCGTAATGACCCCAAGTACCGACACGTCCGGAGGAGGACCCGTGAAGCAGGGCACGCAGAGCTCCGCCGGGACGGGTACTCCGGAGCCCCGTGCGGTCAGGGGGGCCTGGGTGCCCCCGCAGCAGACCGCCGCCGACATGGACCGGGACCGGGATCTCGCGGACGGAACCGGTGCGGTGCGCGGTGAGCACACGCACAGCGAGACGCCCATCCCGCGCCCTCGTGCGGTCGTCCAGCGGTCCTCCGTGCGCGGCCAGATCCTGGACGCCCTGCGCACCGCGCTCGTCGGCGGGGAGCTGACCCCGGGCGAGGTCTACTCCGCGCCCGCGCTCGGCGACCGGTTCGGCGTCTCCGCCACCCCCGTGCGCGAGGCCATGCAGCAGCTCGCCACCGAGGGCGCCGTCGAGGTCGTACCGAACCGGGGTTTCCGCGTGATCGAGCGGGGCGCCCGCGAACTCGCCGAACTGGCCGAGATCCGCGCCCTGATCGAGGTCCCCGTGATGCTGCGGCTCGCCCGCACGGTGCCCGCCGCCCGCTGGTCCGACCTGCGCCCGCTGGCCGAGGGGACCGTCCGGGCCGCGTCCTCCGGGTGCCGGGCCACCTACGCCGAGTCCGACCGGGCCTTCCACCGCGCGGTGCTCGCCCTCGCCGGCAACGAACAGCTCGTCCAGATCGCTGAGGACCTGCACCGCCGCGCCCAGTGGCCGCTGGTCGGCGGCCCGGTCACCCGCGGGCGCGCCGACCTCGTGGCGGATGCGGCCGAACACCTGGCGCTCCTGGAGGCGTTGGTCGCGGGGGAGTGGGACGTGGTGCAGTCACTGGTGCGGGAGCACTTCGCGGGAGCCGCGTGAATCCGAATATGTGACTCCGGTCACGAGCGGGTCCGGGTCCGGCCACCGAGCACCGCACCGGGAACCCTGCCGACCGGCGGTGACGTGCCCCAGGGAAAGGTACGACCGTTCCACGGGGGAGAGCGCCGATGTTTCCGAATCCCGGCCGGCAGGCCGCACAGCGAGGTGCCGAGGCATCGGCCCGCCAGGGATACCAGGACGGACTGCGCGCCGCACAGGCGGGCGCCCGGCGCAGCCACTCCGGATCGCGGCGCGGAGGCGGACTCGTATCCCTCCTTCTCCTCGTCGCCGTCGGGGTGTTGGTCGCCCGCGACCCCGAACTCCGGGCATCCGTCGTGCAGTTGGTCCACCACGTCGTGAACGTCGTCCAGAACCGGACCGACGGCCACTGATCTACGCCGTCGCCGCCCCCGGCGCGGGCACCGCCAACTGCCGTGCCAGCCAGGTCGGTACACCGCCGAGCAGCCGGAACAGCCGCCGTGCCTCCTCGCGCAACCGGGACGCCTCCGGCTCCGCCTCCGCGTCCGCGAGCGACGCGAGGGCCGGTGCCGTACCGACGAGATAGCCCAACTCCTCCCGGATCCGCAGCGATTCGGCGAAACCGTGCCGGGCCTCCGCCAACTCCCCGTCCCGCAGGGCGAGTCCGGCCAGATGGCGCCAGGTGAACGACAGCAGCAGCGGGTCGGCCTGCTCGGCGGCCCCCGCGTGCGCGCGCCGGTACGCGGCCCGCGCGGCCTGTGGCGATCGGGCCAGGTTCTCGGCGAGCAGCCCCCGCCGGAAGTCCAGCAGCGCCCGTCCACCGCCGCCCGGCGGGATCAGGGCCGCCGCCCGCCCGAGCGCGGCCCGCGCCTCGTCCGCCCGGTCCCGGACCCCGAGCAGCGTGGCCGCGTAGGCGAGCTGCCCGCGCTCGCAGGCCGCCGCGCCCCGCTCGTCGTCACTGTGGGCCAGCGCCTCGGCCGTGCGCAGCGCGTCCTCGGCCTCCTCCCAGCCCCGCTCGGTGTACAGGCAGCGCTCCACGAGCAGCGCGGTCCGCTGGAGGGCCGTCGCCGCGGTGTCGGGCCGCAGCAGCGCCGCCGCGTCGGCCCAGCAGGCCCGCGAGCGCAGCCGCCACACCGCGGTCTGGAGGGGATCGTCACCTTCGGTCGTTCCGTATCCAGACATGGCGGAATGCGCCACGTTGCCCTCCCCGAGCACACCATTGAGCTGTTGAGTGGTGGCCGCATCTCAGCACGAATCCCGGGGCCCGGCCAAGAGGGTGGGTGAAAGAATTCACAAAGTCGTGTGATCGTCAGGGGAGCGCGGGGTCAGCTGATCCGCAGTGCCAGGAAGAAATCCAGCTTGTCCTCAAGGCGCGAGAGGTCCCGACTCGTCAACTGCTCGATCCTGCCGACCCGGTAGCGCAGCGTGTTGACATGCAGGTGCAGCCGGGACGCACAGCGCGTCCACGAGCCGTCGCACTCCAGGAACGCCTCCAGCGTCGGAATCAGCTCCGCGCGGTGCCTGCGGTCGTACTCGCGCAGGGGGTCCAGGAGGCGCGCGGTGAACGCCCGCCGCACGTCGTCCGGCACGAACGGCAGCAGCAGGACGTGCGAGGCCAGCTCCTGATGCCCCGCCGCGCACACCCGCCCGGGCCGCGCCGCGGCCACCCGCCGCGCGTGCCGCGCCTCCTCCAACGCCCCGCGCAGCCCCTCCGCCGAGTGCACGGCCGCGCTCACCCCGAGCGTGACCCGCCCGTCGTCGTCGAGCCCGGCCGACAGCGGATCCCGTACGGCCGCCAGGAGCGCGTCCGCGTGGATCCCGGACTCGGAGCCGTCGTGCTCCACCGACACCGCGGGCAGCGGTACGAGGGCGATCGCCTCGTCGCCCGAGTGGGCCACGGCGATCCGGTCGGACGGCTCGGGGCCCGTCGCCTGCGGGTCGACGAGGATCTCCTCGAGGAGCGACTGGGCGACCGGTCCTGCCTCGATGTCGCCGCCCTCCCACTCGACCCGGGCCACGACCACCTGCCAGTGCGGGGCCGCCCCGAGCCCGGGCAGCAGGACGGGGGCGGCGACCCGCAGCCGCGCGGCGATCTCGGCCGGCGCGGCACCCGTCTGGACCAGCTCCAGGACCTCCTGCGCGAGCCGTCTGCGGACCGTGCGCGCCGCGTCCCGCCGGTCCCGCTCGACCGCGATGAGCTGGGTGACGCCCTGGAGCAGGTCGAGCCGCTCGTCAGGCCAGTCCCCGGCGTCCGCCTCGACCGCGAGCAGCCAGTCCGACAGGACCGTCTCGCGCACGTCCCGCGAGCGGCCACTACGAATCGGGAAGAGCGAGTACGTGGCCCCGCCCAGGGCCGGCCGGTGCGGACCCCGGCGGCCGGTGCGCGCGGCCGTCAGGTGCTCGGCGGCCAGTTGCGCGCACGCTTCCGCGGACAGCGTGGGCCCCGGGACCTTCGACCCCGCGATGAGCCGTCCGGTCGGCGACAGCACCCAGGCCCGCAGGTCCAGGTCGGAACCGAGCAGGTCCAGGACCACGTCCGGGCCGCCGCCCGCCGGGCCCGAGGTCATCATCCGGCGGTGCCGGTCCACCACCGCCGCGAGATCACCGGCCCGCTCGCCGGAGACCTGCCGTACGACATGCTCGGTGATCGTCGCGAACGCCACCGACTCGTTGACCGCGAACAGCGGCAGCCGGTGCCGGGCGCAGGCGGCTATGAGGTCGTCCGGGACGTCCCCCAGCTCGGCCTCGCCCGCCGCCAGCGCGGCCACCCCGGCGGACACCAGGAGCCGTACGAACGGCTCGGTGTCGGAGGGGTCGCGGCGCCAGGCCAGGCCGGTCAGGACCAGCTCGCCGCCGGAGAGATAGCGGCTGGGGTCGCGCAGGTCGGTGGTCATCACCCCGCGGACCGTGCGGTCCAGCTCGTCCGCCCCGCCGAGCAGCCGCAGCCCCAGCGCATCGGTGTCCAGAAGTGCGCGCAGCCGCATCGCCGTCGCCGCCGTTCTTTGTCTAGAAAACTACGATGAACCATGAGGTGGTGTGGGTGCGGGGCCGTGCGGGGCTGTTTCCCACGTTTCCACAGGGAATCGGAGGGGTTACTGATGGCCTCCGTTTATACGAATCTACAAGATGCCCGCGCTGGCCAGCCAACTCCTTCATGGTTTCCGTGACTGACACGGTGGGAGCACAGCGCTGTGTACTGGCCTCACGCTGCATTAACAGCGCATGAACGAGCCGGGCCCGCCGCACACGAACTGGCTTGATCCGTACGATCCCGTACGACCCACGAGACGAAGAAGAGAGCCGGTCATGGACTTCCTTCGCCCCGCCAACTGGGAGGAGGCGCTCGCCGCGAAGGCCGAGCACCCCACCGCAGTACCGATCGCGGGCGGCACCGATGTGATGGTCGAGATCAACTTCGACCACCGCCGGCCCGAGTACCTGCTCGACCTGAACCGCGTCGGCGACCTCTACGAGTGGGAGGTCGGCGCCGACAGCGTGCGGCTCGGGGCCTCCGTCCCGTACACCCGGATCATGGAGAACCTGCGCGGCGAGCTCCCCGGCCTCTCCCTCGCCTCGCACACGGTCGCCTCCCCGCAGATCCGCAACCGCGGCGGAGTCGGCGGCAACCTCGGCACCGCCTCCCCGGCCGGCGACGCCCACCCCGCGCTCCTCGCGGCCGGCGCCGAGGTCGAGGCCGAGTCGGTGCGCGGCAGCCGCCGTATCCCGATCGACGAGTTCTACACCGGAGTGAAGCGCAACGCGCTCGCGCCCGACGAGCTGATCCGGGCCGTCCACATCAAGAAGGCGGACGGCCCGCAGCAGTACTCGAAGGTCGGCACCCGCAACGCGATGGTCATCGCGGTCTGCGCCTTCGGACTGGCTCTCCACCCGGAGACCCGCACGGTCCGCACCGGCATCGGATCGGCCGCGCCGACCCCCGTCCGGGCGAAGGCCGCCGAGGAGTTCCTGAACGCCGCGCTCGACGAGGGCGGCTTCTGGGAGAACGGGAAGATCATCACCCCGTCGCTCGCGAAGCAGTTCGCGGACCTGTGCTCCGCCGCCTGCAACCCGATCGACGACGTCCGGGGCACCGCGAGCTACCGCCGCCACGCGGTCGGCATCATGGCCCGCCGCACCCTGACCTGGACCTGGGAGTCCTACCGCGGCTCCGCCGCCCGCACGGAGGGAGTCGCGTAATGCGCGTCAATTTCACGGTCAACGGCCGTCCGCAGGAAGCCGATGACGTCTGGGAGGGCGAGTCCCTGCTGTACGTCCTGCGGGAGCGGATGGGCCTGCCGGGCTCCAAGAACGCCTGCGAGCAAGGGGAGTGCGGTTCCTGCACCGTCCGCCTCGACGGCGTCCCGGTGTGTTCCTGTCTGGTCGCCGCCGGTCAGGTCGAGGGCCGCGAGGTCGTCACCGTCGAGGGGCTCGCGGACTACGCCAAGCAGCGCGCGGAGCACGGGAGTTGCGGCACGTCCTTGCAGGAGGCCCAGCAGTGGGCCGCCAAGGGACACGACTCCCAGACCGGCGAAGGCACCCAACTCGCCCCCATCCAGCAGGCGTTCATCGACGCCGGCGCCGTGCAGTGCGGCTTCTGCACCCCCGGACTCCTCGTCGCCGCCGACGAGATGCTGGAGCACAACCCGACCCCGACCGACGCCGACATCCGCGAGGCGCTCTCGGGCAACCTCTGCCGTTGCACCGGCTACGAGAAGATCATGGACGCGGTCCGCCTGGCGGCCGCCCGGCAGGGAGAGGCGGTCTGACGATGGGCACCACCGGCACTCCCACGAACCTCACCCAGCGCTCCAAGACCCGGGGTGGCATCGGCGAGTCCACGCTCCGCCCGGACGGCACCCTCAAGGTCACCGGCGAGTTCGCGTACTCGTCCGACATGTGGCACGAGGACATGCTCTGGGGCCAGATCCTCAGGTCCACGGTCGCTCACGCCGAGATCGTGTCCATCGACACCGTCGAGGCGCTGAAGACCCCCGGCGTCTACGCCGTCATGACCTACGACGACCTGCCGACCGACGTGAAGAACTACGGCCTGGAGATCCAGGACACCCCCGTCCTCGCGCACGGCAAAGTCCGCCACCACGGCGAGCCGGTCGCGATCGTCGCCGCCGACCACCCGGAGACGGCCCGCCGCGCCGCCGCGAAGATCAAGGTCGAGTACCGCGAACTCCCGGTCATCACCGACGAGTTGTCCGCCACCGCGCCGGACGCGATCCTCATCCACGAGGGCCGCGACGACCACCACATCGGCCATGTCCCGCACCCGAACATCGTGCACCGCCAGCCGATCGTGCGCGGAGACGTGGAAGCCGCCCGCGCGCGGGCCGACTTCATCGTCGAGGGCGAGTACACCTTCGGCATGCAGGACCAGGCGTTCCTCGGCCCGGAGTCCGGGCTCGCGGTCCCGGCCGAGGACGGCGGTGTCGACCTCTACATCGCCACCCAGTGGCTGCACTCCGACCTGCGCCAGATCGCGCCCGTGCTCGGCCTGCCCGAGGACAAGGTCCGGATGACCCTGTCCGGTGTCGGCGGCGCCTTCGGCGGCCGTGAGGACCTGTCGATGCAGATCCACGCCTGCCTCCTGGCCCTGCGCACCGGCAAACCGGTGAAGATCGTCTACAACCGCTTCGAGTCCTTCTTCGGACACGTCCACCGCCACCCCGCCAAGCTCCACTACGAGCACGGCGCGACCAAGGACGGCAAGCTCACCCACCTGAAGGCGCGGATCGTCCTGGACGGCGGTGCCTACGCGTCCGCCTCCCCGGCGGTCGTAGGGAATGCCTCGTCCCTCGGCGCCGGACCGTACGTCGTCGACAACGTCGACATCGAGGCCATCGCCCTCTACACCAACAACCCGCCCTGCGGCGCGATGCGCGGCTTCGGCGCGGTCCAGGCGTGCTTCGCCTACGAGGCCCAGATGGACAAGCTCGCCGACAAGGTGGGCATGGACCGGGTCGCGTTCCGTCAGCTCAACGCGATGGAGCAGGGCACGATCATGCCGACCGGGCAGCCGGTCGACTCCCCGGCGCCGGTCGCCGAACTCCTGCGCCGCGTCAAGGCGATGCCCATGCCGCCCGAGCAGCAGTGGCTCGCCGCCGGAGAGGCCGCCGACGTACGGCAGTTGCCGGGCGGTCTGTCCAACACCACGCACGGCGAAGGCGTCGTACGGGGTGTTGGCTACGCGGTCGGCATCAAGAACGTCGGCTTCTCCGAAGGCTTCGACGACTACTCAACCGCCAAGGTCCGTCTGGAAGTTGTCGCCGGTGAGCCCGTCGCCGTCGTGCACACCGCGATGGCGGAGGTCGGCCAGGGCGGTGTCACCGTCCACGCGCAGATCGCCCGCACCGAGCTGGGTGTCACCCAGGTGACCATCAACCCGGCCGACACCCAGGTGGGCAGCGCCGGTTCGACCTCCGCGTCCCGGCAGACGTACGTCACCGGTGGCGCCGTGAAGAACTCCTGCGAGCTGGTCCGCGAGAAGGTCCTGGAGATGGGCCGCCGCAAGCTCGGTACGTACCACCCCGCTTGGGCCACCGCCGAACTCCTGCTGGAGGGCGGCAAGGTCGTCACCGACGCGGGCGAGGTCCTCGCCGATCTGGTGGACGTCCTCGAGGACGAGGCCGTCGAGATCGAGGCCGAGTGGCGCCACCGCCCCACCGAGGCCTTCGACCTCCGTACCGGACAGGGCTTCGGCCACGTCCAGTACACCTTCGCCGCGCACCGCGCCGTCGTCGAGGTCGACACCGAACTCGGCCTGGTGAAGGTCATCGAACTGGCCTGCGCACAGGACGTCGGCAAGGCGCTCAACCCGCTGTCCGTCATCGGCCAGATCCAGGGCGGTACCACCCAGGGTCTCGGTGTGGCGGTCATGGAGGAGATCATCGTCGACCCGAAGACCGCCAAGGTCAGGAACCCGTCCTTCACGGACTACCTGATCCCCACCATCCTCGACACCCCGACCATCCCGGTCGATGTGCTCGAACTCGCCGACGAGCACGCCCCGTACGGGCTGCGAGGCATCGGCGAGGCACCCACCCTGTCGTCGACTCCCGCCGTTCTGGCGGCGATCCGCAACGCGACCGGGCTGGAACTGAACAGGACACCGGTCCGCCCGGAGCACCTCACGGGCATGTAGTCCGGGGGGACTTGAGTCCCCCCGACTTCCCTCTTTGTTCGTCTCGGGCCGTCCCCCGGGTCGTGCACCTTCCCAAAACCCGCCGCCCGTAGGGCAGTTGTGCGGGTGCCCCTATGAACCTTGGGAGACGGCACCATGACCCAGCAGTCCGTGGAGCCCAGGACCACGGCCGAAGACGCGGGCGAAGGCACCCGCGTCCCGGCCGGCCGGTCCTGGCTCGACCGGTATTTCCACATAAGCCGGCGACAGTCCACCGTCGCGCGTGAAGTGCGCGGCGGCGTCACCACCTTCATGGCGATGGCCTATATCCTGCTGCTCAACCCCCTGATCCTGTCCGGCAAGGACGTCGCGGGGAACACGCTCGGCCAGCAGGGCCTGATCACCGCGACCGCGTTCGCGGCGGCCTTCACCACCCTCCTGATGGGCTTCGTCGGCAAGGTCCCGCTGGCCCTCGCCGCCGGCCTCTCCGTCTCCGGTGTGCTCTCCTCGCAGGTCGCCCCGCAGATGACCTGGCCGCAGGCGATGGGCATGTGCGTGATCTACGGCGTGGTCATCATGCTGCTGGTCGTCACCGGCTTGCGCGAGATGATCATGAACGCGATCCCGCTCGCGCTCAAACACGGCATCACGATGGGCATCGGCCTGTTCATCGCCCTCATCGGCTTCTACAAGTCGGGCTTCGTGCACCAGGGCAGGGCGACCCCCCTCACCCTCGGCCCGGCGGGCGAACTCGCGGGCTGGCCCGTCCTGTTGTTCGCCGGCACCCTGCTCCTCATCTTCATGCTCCAGGCCCGCAACATGCCCGGCGCCATCCTGATCGGCATCATCAGCGGCACGGTCGTCGCCGCGATCCTGAACGCCGCCGGAGTCATCGACCCCAAGCAGTGGGCCAGCGGTACCGCCCCCGAACTGCACGGCAGCGCGGTGTCCATGCCGGACTTCTCGCTCTTCGGGCATGTGGAGTTCGGCGGCTGGGGCAAGGTCGGCGCGATGACGGTCGGCATGATCGTGTTCACACTCGTCCTGGCCGGGTTCTTCGACGCGATGGCCACCATCATCGGCGTCGGCACCGAAGCCAAGCTCGCCGACGACAAGGGCCGGATGCCGGGCCTGTCGAAGGCGCTGTTCATCGACGGCGCGGGCGGCGCGATCGGCGGGGTGGCGGGCGGCTCGGGCCAGACCGTCTTCATCGAGTCGGCGACCGGCGTCGGCGAGGGCGCCCGCACGGGGCTCGCCTCGGTCGTCACCGGCCTGTTCTTCGCCGCCTGTCTCTTCTTCACCCCGCTCACCGCGCTCGTCCCGCAGGAGGTCGCGTCCGCCGCCCTCGTGGTCATCGGCTCGATGATGCTGATGAACGCCCGGCACGTGGACTGGGCCGACCGCGCCACCGCGATCCCGGTCTTCCTGACCGTGGTCGTGATGCCGTTCACGTACAGCATCACCGCGGGCGTCTCCGCGGGAGTCATCTCGTACGTCGCCATCAAGACCGCCCAGGGCAAGGCGCGCGAGATCGGCCCCTTCATGTGGGTACTGACCGCCGTCTTCCTCGTCTACTTCGCCCTCAACCCGATCGAGAGCTGGCTCGGCGTGCACTAGTCGCGCGCCCCAACAGCCCTTCCCCGCAACCCCGTTAGGAGACCGAGAGATGCTGGACATCGCCGAAGAGCTGCACCGGTGGGTCGAGCAGGGCCGCGACTTCGCCGTCGCCACCGTGGTGGCCGTCAGCGGCAGCGCACCCCGCCGTCCCGGCGCCGCCCTCGCGGTGGACGCCGACGGCACGGCGATCGGCTCGGTCTCCGGGGGCTGCGTGGAAGGCGCCGTGTACGAGCTGTGCCAACAGGCCCTGGAGGACGGCGAAACCGTCCTGGAGCGCTTCGGCTACAGCGACGAGGACGCCTTCGCCGTGGGCCTGACCTGCGGCGGAGTCATCGACATCCTCGTCACACCGGTACGGGCCGCCGATCCGGCCCGCCCGGTGGTCACCACCGCCCTGTCGGCGGCCGCCCGCGGGCAGGCGGCGGCACTGGCCCGCATCGTCTCCGGCCCGGCCGGACTGCGGGGCCGCGCACTCGTCGTACGACCCGACGGCTCCTACGACGGCGGGTTCGGCGCCCACCCCGAACTGGACCGCACGGTCGCCGCCGAGGCCGGTGCCCTGCTGGACGCCGGTCGCACCGCCACCGTGGAGATCGGCGAACAGGGCTCCCGCTGCGGGTCCCCCCTCACCGTCCTGGTCGAGTCCTCGGTCCCGCCGCCCCGGATGATCGTCTTCGGCGCGATCGACTTCGCCTCCGCGCTGGTCCGCATCGGCAAGTTCCTCGGCTACCACGTCACGGTGTGCGACGCACGCCCGGTCTTCGCCACCAGGGCCCGCTTCCCCGACGCCGACGAGATCGTCGTCGAGTGGCCCCACACCTACCTCGACCGCACGGACGTCGACGCCCGTACCGTCCTGTGCGTCCTCACCCACGACGCCAAGTTCGACGTACCGCTTCTCCGGCTCGCCCTCCGCCTCCCGGTGGCGTATGTCGGGGCGATGGGCTCCCGCCGCACCCACCTCGACCGCAACGAGCGCCTGCGCGAAGTCGGCGTCACTGAGCTGGAGTTGGCCCGGCTGAGGTCCCCGATCGGCCTCGACCTGGGCGCTCGGACGCCCGAGGAGACAGCCCTGTCGATCGCCTCCGAGATCGTCGCCAACAGGCGTGGCGGCAGCGGGAGTTCACTCACGGGCGCGCACACCCCGATCCACCACGACGGGGCGTCGGTGACGGTCGGGCGGATCGGGTCGGTGGCCTGAGACCCCCGTGTTCAGCGCGGCAGGGCGGGCCGGTCCGGTCGTACCGAGAAGGCCGTGTCGCCCGCGACCGCGACCAGCGCGTCCTTGACGAGCAGGACGTACGGGTCCGTGTCGTCCGTGGAGTCGCCGGGGTTCTGGAGGGCGGAGGTGCGCCAACGCACCGCGCCGGTACGGACGTTCAGGGCCAGCAGCCGGCCGAAGCGGTTGGCGAAGTACAGGGTGTCGAACTTCGCCGAGTACACCGGTGTCGACAGGTTCTCGATGTCCGTCTCCCGCTGCCACAGCCGCTTGCCGTCGCTCACCCGCACGGCGGTGACCGTCCCGTTGGGGCGGACGAAGTGGACGACACCCTTGACCATGGTGGGTGTGCCGCGCGTCGTGCCCGGCAGCGGGATCATGAGCCCTCCGCCGACCGGGTCCACCTCCTCCAGCCTGGTGTACGGCTGGTCCTCGCCGGGGCCGAAGGAGCCCGCCGCCAGCTTCGGTACGGCGAACAGCGGCCGCCCGTCGACCATGCCCAGCGGCACGGCCCCCGTGGGCACCGTGGCGACCTCCTTCGCCGTGCCGCCGGCGGGGTTCAGGTGCACCAGGGCGACACCGTCCTTGGTGGGGTCGTCCGCGGGAGTGCACAGGCCGTACGGGGTGCCGCCCAGGACCGCCGGGGTGCAGGCGTCGCCGACGCTCGACGACGCGGGCGTGGTCCACAGGCGGCTGCCCGACTCGTCGTAGGCGACGAAATGCGTCGCGTGCTCGTCCATCGCCAGGATTCCGCCGTCGAACAGGACGGCGTCACGGTCCTCGCTGACGGGGTGTTCCCACAGCCGGGTGCCGGTCTTCGCGTCCAGGGCCACCAGACGGCGGGTGATATAGGTCTGGGTCGAGTCCGGCTTGACGTACGTGTAGACGCGGCCGTCCCGGACGCCGATCGGGCGCGAGGTCTCGGGGCTGGTGCCCGAGCGCCAGTCGACCCGGCCCGAGGCGGCGTCGAGCGCGGTGACCGTGAAACCGGTGCCGGCGCAGTACACGGTGGTGCCGCCCGCCACACAGCCGGACTGCCCGTAGTCCAGGGGCTCGCCCGTCTTGGCGGTGAGCAGGCTCGCCCGCCAGGGCCGCCAGTCGGTGGGCAGCCCTACGGCGGCGGTGGAGGACTTGGACGCGGCCGTGCCCGAGTCCGTGCCGTCCGCCGACATCCGGTGCAGGGTCGTGAGGCCGAGCGCGGTGACGGCGAGTGTGGCGGCGAGGGCGATGACCAGGCGTCGCCGTCCCCGGCGCGGGCGCGGGCCGCTGCCAGGGACGGTCTCGGGAGTGGCCGGGCGGGGGCGAGCCGGTGCCGGCGCGGTGGAGTCGGACAGGGTGAGCAACATGCCGTGCAGCTCGGCCAGTTGGGGACGGACCTCCGCGTCCTTGTCCAGGCAGCGTTCGGCGATGCTCCGCAGCGGCTCGGGCACTCCGTCCAACCGGGGCTGCTCGTACATGACCTGATAGCCCGTCAGATACGGGCTGGCGCCGTCGAAGGGGCGGTTGCCGGTGGCGGCGTACACCAGCAGGGAGCCCAGCGAGAAGACGTCGGAGGCGGCGGTGACGTCCCGGGGTGAGGCGAACTGCTCGGGCGACATGAAGGGCGGGGTGCCGATCAGCCGCCCGGTCACGGTGAGGGACTGGTTGTCGGCGGCACGGGAGATGCCGAAGTCGATGACGCGGGGTCCGTCCTCGGCGAGCAGGACGTTGCTGGGTTTCAGGTCCCTGTGCACCACCCCGGCCTGGTGGATGTCCCGCAGCGCCTCGACCAGACCCAGCGCCAGGGTGCGCAGGGTCTGCCCGCCCAACGGGCCTTCCTTCTCGACGACTTCGGCCAGCGTGCGGCCGGGCACGTAGAGCGTGGCCATCCAGGGGACCTCGGCGTCGGGGTCGGCGTCCACGACGGGTGCGGTGAAGGCGCCGCTCACCCGGCGGACGGCCGCGATCTCCTGCCGGAAGCGGGCCCGGAACTCCTCGTCCAGCGCGTACTGCGCGTGCACGACCTTGACCGCGACCTGCCGTCCCGAGGCCGACCGCGCGAGATACACCACGCCCATCCCGCCGTTGCCGAGCCGGTCGAGCAGCGTATAGCCGCCGATGGACTCCGCGTCTCCCGGGCGAAGCGACATCCGCCGGTCACCTTTCCTGATTCCCGTGCCCGCAAGGGCCGTTGAGGACCATCACACTAGAGCGTTCGCGAGGAGCGGCGGACACCGACGTCGGGGGAGAGGGAAATCGGTTGCGGGACCGGGGTGCCCGCGTCTTCCATGGGCCCATGGTGTCCACCGACCGACTGCTCGCCTTCGCGGCCCTGTCCTTCCTGCTGATCGTGGTGCCCGGCCCCAGCGTGCTGTTCGTGATCGGGCGGGCGCTGGCCCACGGTCGCCGCGCCGCGCTGACCACCGTGGTGGGCAACACGATCGGCGCCTATCTGCTCGTCGTCGCCGTAGCCCTCGGCATCGGCTCGCTGGTCGAGCGCTCGGTGCTCGTCTTCACCGCCCTGAAGCTCGCAGGCGCCGCCTACCTCGTGTACCTCGGCGTGAAGGCGTGGCGCCAACGCGGCTCGCTGCGCGCCGCGTTCGCGGGGGAGGAGGCGGCCCCGCACAGTGGTCTGCGCACACTGTGGGAGGGATTCGCCGTCGGTGTCGCCAACCCCAAGACGATCGTGTTCTTCGCCGCCGTCCTGCCCCAGTTCGTGGACCGCGAACAGGGCCATGTGACGGCCCAGATGCTGCTGCTCGGCCTGGTCTTCAACCTCATCGCCGTGGTCTCCGACAGCCTGTGGGGCCTGGTCGCCGCCACCGCACGCGGCTGGTTCGCCCGCTCGCCCCGCCGCCTCTCCGCGGTCGGTGGCGCGGGCGGCCTCACGATGATCGGCCTGGGCGTGACGGTCGCCGTGACCGGCCGCAAGGACTGACTGAGCTACGGCCGCCTCAGCAGCCGGTTCACCGCCCGCCCGAACATCGACCGCGCCACCGCACGCAGCGGCCCGTCGAAGAGCCGCGGCAGGAACCGGACTCGCAGCTCCTCCTGCCAGACCACACGGCTACGGCCGCCCGGCCCCGGCCGCACCTCGATCTCCGCCCAGCCCAGGACGACCCGCCCCCGCTTCTCCAGCCGGACCAGACCCGGCTCGTCCTCCGACGGCGGCCGCCACACGGTGACCTCCATACGGTCGTCGAAGGAGAGCGGACCGAGACCCGAGCGGGCCACGAAGACCGTGCCCTCACCGGTCGGCGGCGGAGTGAGCACGGTGACCCGGGTGAGCGGGACCACATCGGCGTGGCGTGGCCACTCCGTCAACCGGCGCCACGCCTCCTCAAGGGGAAGCGGTGCCGTGCGTTCGAGACGGAAGCTGACCATGCAGAGATCGTAGAGAACCCTCCCTGTCCGACGGTACTTTCACCGGCGGCTCACACCCTTGGCCTAGAGGTTCACAGGGACGGAGACGACGTACACCGGACAGCCGCCCCGAGTTTCCCCGAGCCCCGGCAGGAACGGACGCCTCCCCCCTACGCTCTGACCCGAGGGCGGGCATCCCGCCTGCCCACGGGGGGAGTTGGTCGTCATGCCACTGAAGGCCTACGGCGTACTGATCACACGGGCGGTCGACACGAGGCGCGAGGGCGCCGCCGGCACACCGCACTACCAGATCCATCTCACGGACGACGCGGGCACGCACTTTCGAGCCGCCGTCAACGTCCTGTCCGCGGAGCGGCCCTCCGAGCTGCTTTACCTCGTCGACGAGGACTTCCAACACCCGGTCACGGCCCGCCTGGAGGGCCTGCCGAGCGGCTGGAACACCCTGCTGTCCGGGCCCGGCGGCCCGAACCTCGACTTCGTGCGCGGCAACCTCTTCGACCCGGCGCGACTGCGCACACTCCCGCCGGACGCGAGCGGTCCCGACAACGACCTCGCCGACCTCCTCGACCACTACGTCCGACGCGCGGTGGACGACCCGCAGGCCCGGCTGTACGTCTTCGGCGAGCGCTTCGGCCCCGAACCGACCGTCAAGGACAAGGTGTTCGGCTTCCTGCCCGGCAACGGCGTCCACGACATCCATATGAACCAGGGCAACAGCCGCCGCTTCAGCGGCGACGACGGGGTCTGGCAGGACGGCGGCATCCTCCTCCACTTCCCGGCGCAGTCGCGCTGGGTCGGCATCTTCCTCGCCTTCCAGAGCCAGTCCTGGCACACCGACGACACCACCGGCCACACCCTGGAGGGCACCGACGGCTCCCGCGACGAACCCGGCGGGCAGCCCGTGCGGATCGTGGCGGCCCTCGTCAACCCGAGTGGCCCGGCGCCCGAGACGGAGAGCGTCACCCTCCTCAACGCCTCGCCCGATCCGCTCGACCCGGCCGGCTGGCACGTCCGCGACCGGCTGGGCCACTCCTGCGCGGTACCGCCCGGCGCCCTCGCCCCGGGCGCCACCCTGCGCGTCCCCCTCACGGACGGCGTCCAACTCGGCAACCAGGGCGGCGAGATCACCCTCCTCGACGCGGCAGGACTCAAGGTGCACGGCGTCTCCTACACCGCCGAGCAGGCCGCACGGGAGGGCTGGACCGTGGTGTTCTGACCCCGCCCGGCGCCTCCCTTCCGTACCGCCCGCGGGTACGGCACCATGAGCGCGACCCGCACCGCAGCACCGGCCGGAGGGTGTCCCGTGGACCGTGAACTGCACGCCGGACTGGACGAGTTGCAGCGCGACCCGTACCCGCTCTACACCCGGGCGCGGCAGACCGAAGGGCTCACCCACCTCGTCGAACTCGACGCCTGGCTCGTCGCCCGGGACGCCGACGTACGCGAAGTCCTGCGCCGCCCCGAGGACTTCTCCTCCGCGGTCGCGCTCCGGCCCGACGTGCTGCCAGCGCCCGCAGCCCTCGCCGTCCTCGGCGGCGGCTTCGGCGGGCGGCCCGTCGTCGTCACCGCGGACGGCGCCGAGCACCAGCGGCTGCGCGCGCCCATCGTCCGCGGCCTCTCACCGGCCCGCGTCGCTGCCGTCGTGCCGTACGCCGCCGAGCGCGCCGCCGCCCTGGTCGACGCCTTCGCCGGGGACGGGCACGTCGAGCTGATGTCGGCCTACGCCAAGCGGCTCCCCGGCGAGGTCATCGGGAGGATCGTCGGCCTCGACCCCGCCGATGTGCCCGGGGTCGTCCACGGCGGTCACCGCGCCGAGGAACTGCTCTTCCGCCCTCTGGCCGAGGAGGACCAGATCGCCGCGGCCGAGGACGTCGTCGCGATGCAGCGGACCCTCGACCGGTACGTACAGGAACGGTACGACGAGCCCCGCGAAGACCTCTGCTCGGAGCTGATCGCCTCCGTGGTGGAGGGGCCGTTGACCTTGGAGCACCGGCACCAACTCGTCGCCCACCTCCAGAACTTGCTCCTCGCCGGACACCTCACCACCGCCGCGCTGATCGGCACCACCGTCCTGCATCTGCTGCGTCACCCACGCCAGTGGGAGCTGCTGTGCGCGGAACCCGAGCGCATCCCCGCGGCGATCGAGGAAGCGGCACGCTACGACACCGCACTCCAGGGCTTCCGCCGGATCACCACCCGGCCCGTCGTCCTCGCCGGCACCGAACTCCCCGCCGGGGCGGCGCTGTTCGTCGCCTTCGGCGCGGCCAACCGCGACGAGCGGCGGCACGCACGCGCCGACACCTTCGACATCACCCGCACATCGAGCCGTCATCTCGCCTTCGGCTTCGGCGTGCACAGTTGCCCGGGCTCCCAGCTCGCCCGCGAACAACTCCGGCTCACCCTGGAGGAGTTGACCCGTCGACTGCCCGGTCTACGGCTGGCGGAGGACCGTCCCGTCGTCATGCGGCCCACGATGATCCACCGCTCCCCGTACGCCCTGCGTCTGACGTGGTGAGTCAGGGCCGGTACACCTTCCCGGGCTCGGCCTTCCCCGGCGCCAGCAGTTGCGGCACGGTCACGAACACATAGCCGCGTTCCTTCAGGGCGTCGATGATGCCGGGGACGGCGGGCACGGTGCCCCCGTAGAGGTCGTGCAGCAGGATGATGCCGTCCCGGGAGGCCTGGGCGAGGACGCGCTTGGTGATCAGCGCGGAGTCGGTGGTCGCGTAGTCCTTGGCGGTGACGCTCCACAGGACCTCCGAGAGGCCCAGCTCACGGCAGATCCTGTGCACGGTGTCGTTCGTGCGGCCCTGCGGCGGGCGCATCAGCGTCGGCCGCCTGCCGGTTATTCGCTCTATCGCGTCGTCCGTCCGCTCCAGTTCGTCGCGGATCTGCGCGGGCGTGATTCTGGTCAGGATCTTGTGGTCCCAGGTGTGGCTGGCCACCTCGTGGCCCTCGGCGGCCATGCGCTCGACCAGTTCCGGGTACTTCTCGATGTGCCGCTTGCCGAGCAGGAAGAAGGTCGCCGGGACCTGCTTCTCCTTCAGGATGTCGAGCAGCCGCGCGGAGTTCTCGCTCGGCCCGGCGTCGAAGGTCAAGGCGATGCACTTGACCTCACGGCAGTCGACCGTCCCGAGCCGGGCCTGCGCGGTGGCGGACGCGGCCTTCGCCCGGGCGGCGGCAGGCGCGGTCGTGTCCAGCCGGGCGCAGCCGCTCGACGAGAGGGCGAGCGAGGCGGCGGCCACGAACATGCCGGCGGCACGCAACCCGGCGCGGGTTCTTTTCCTCTTCTTACTCAGAGATGGCATGCCGGGACTATACATAGCGAGTAGATACGCTGTGCATAGTCGAATGGGGGTGGCCGCGGGAGGTGATTCCCGGACGGACCTCAGCAGACAGTCCGGGCGCTGGAATCTGCGGCACAGGCGGGAGTTGGGGTCCGAGGGCCGCTGACGCCGTACGTCCAGCCGCCAGAAGGCGGGCCCGGGCGGGGCCGAGGGCCGTGACCGCCAGGGCCCGTACGAGATCTCCTGCTCGACGACGCGAGCGTCCTGCCCTCGAACGCCGCCGCCGCGTCCGGCCGGCGCGTCACCCGCTCGCACAGGGCCCGCACCGAGTCCCGGCCGTGGGGTGCGGGGCCCGGGTTCGTCAGCCACGACATCAGCGGCTCCGGCTCCCGGTCATCACCTCGTCGAGGGGTAAACTCCGCTAGCGGCCCATGCCGAGCCCGCCAACTCCGGCTCCGCGGCGACCGCGAGGCCGAGTGCGGACGCCGTCTCCCTGCGGCGCGCGGTGGGGGAGACCAGCATCCGGTCGGCCGCCCGCAGCGAGCCCGAGGCGGACTCTGTGCGGGCGGTGCCGCTCGGGTCGAGCGGGGCGCCGTCCTCGAACCGGGTCTCCCGCAGGGACCGTGCATGGCCGGTGAGGTCAAGCTGATGCGGCTGGTCACCGGGTCGCTCCAGTTCTCCGGGCTGTGGGCCACATCGTCTCGCGCGCACGTACGGCGGGGGCGGCCAGGAAGGTGTGTCCTCCCGGCCGCCCCCGCCGCGATTGGTCAGGAACCGGCGAGTTCCGTACGGACCGTGCGGGCCGCCGCGACCAGGTTCTCCAGGGACGCTCGGGTCTCGGGCCAGCCGCGGGTCTTCAGGCCGCAGTCCGGGTTGACCCACAACCGGTCCGCCGGGATGGCCTCAAGTCCCTTGCGCAGCAAGGCCGCCGCCTCGGCCGCGCTCGGAACGCGCGGCGAGTGGATGTCGTACACCCCGGGTCCCGCCTCGCGCGGATACCCGTGGGCGGCCAGCTCACGGGCGACCTGCATGTGCGAGCGGGCGGCTTCGAGGCTGATGACGTCCGCGTCGAGATCGTCGATGGCCCCGACGATGTCGCCGAACTCGGCGTAGCACATGTGCGTGTGGACCTGTGTCTCCGGACGCACCCCGCTCGTGGTCAGCCGGAACGCCTCCGTCGCCCAGGCCAGATAGGCGGGGTGGTCGGCGGCGCGCAGCGGCAGGGTCTCGCGCAGGGCGGGTTCGTCGACCTGGATGACCGAAGTCCCGGCCGCCTCAAGGTCGTTGACCTCGTCGCGCAGGGCGAGCGCGACCTGGCGGGCGGTGTCGCCGAGCGGCTGATCGTCGCGGACGAAGGACCAGGCGAGCATGGTGACCGGTCCGGTGAGCATGCCCTTGACCGGGCGTGGGGTGAGCGACTGGGCGTACGTCGTCCAGCGCACCGTCATCGGGTCGGGGCGGGAGATGTCGCCGGCCAGGATCGGCGGGCGGACGTACCGGGTGCCGTAGGACTGGACCCAGCCGTGCCGGGTGGCGAGATAGCCGGTGAGCTGTTCGGCGAAGTACTGGACCATGTCGTTGCGTTCGGGCTCGCCGTGCACCAGGACGTCGAGGCCGGTCTTCTCCTGGAAGGAGATCACCTCCTGGATCTCGGCCCTGATGCGCTCCTCGTACCCGGCCGTGTCGATCCGCCGCGCCCTCAAGTCGGCTCGCGCGGCGCGCAGTTCAGCGGTCTGCGGGAACGAGCCGATGGTGGTCGTCGGCAGCGGCGGCAGGTTCAGGTGCGCGCGCTGGGCGGCGGTCCGCTCGGGGTAGCGCTGCGCGCGGCGGGCGTCCGCGTCCGTGACGGCGGCGGCCCGGGCCCGTACGGCGGGGTCGCGGGTGAGTGTCGAACCGGCGCGGGAGGCCAGATCGGCGCGGTTGGCGGCGAGTTCGGCGGCGATCGTGTCTGTGCCCTGGGCCAGGCCCTTGGCGAGGGTGACGATCTCGCCCGTCTTCTGCCGGGCGAACGCGAGCCAGCGCAGGATCTGCGGCTCGATGTCCCGCTCGGCCGCCGCGTCGAGCGGCACATGCAGGAGCGAGCAGGAGGCGGCCACGTCGACCCGGTCGGCGAGACCGAGCAGAGTGCCCAGCGTGGCAAGGGACTTGGTGAGATCGTTCACCCAGATGTTGCGGCCGCTCACGACCCCGGCGACCAGCCGCTTGCCGGGCAGCCCGCCCACCGCGGCCAGGGCGTCCAGGTTCGCGGCGGCGGCCTCGGTGAAGTCGAGCGCGAGCCCCTCCACCGGCGCCTTGGCGAGCACGGGCAGCGCCTCGCCGAGCCGGTCGAAGTAGGAGGCGACCAGGAGCTTCGGCCGGTCGGTGCGGCCCCCGAGATCGCCGTACGCCCGTGCGGCGGCGCCCAGTTCGGCCGGGGTGCGGTCCTGGACCAGGGCGGGCTCGTCGAGCTGTACCCACTCCGCGCCCGCCGCCCGCAGATCGGCGAGGACCTCGGCGTACACCGGCAGCAGCCGGTCCAGCAGGGTCAGCGGATCGAAGTCCGGGGACACACCGGGCGCGGGCTTGGCGAGCAGCAGATAGGTGACCGGTCCGACGAGGACCGGGCGGGCGGCGAGACCCAGCGCGAGGGCCTCACGGAGTTCGCCGACCTGCTTGCCGGAGTCGGCGGTGAAGACCGTGTCGGGCCCCAACTCGGGGACGAGATAGTGGTAGTTGGTGTCGAACCACTTCGTCATCTCCAGCGGCGCCACGTCCTGGGTGCCGCGCGCCATCGCGAAGTACCCGTCCAGCGCGTCGAGTTCGACGGTGGCGCGGTGGCGGGCGGGGATCGCGCCGACCATGACGCTGGTGTCCAGGACATGGTCGTAGTACGAGAAGTCGCCGGTCGGCACTTCGTGGAGGCCGGCCCCGGCCAGTTGCCGCCAGGTGGCGCCGCGCAGTTCGGCGGCGCTGGCCCTCAGGGCGTCGGCGTCGACGCGGCCCTGCCAGTACCCCTCGACGGCCTTCTTCAGTTCCCGGCCCTGCCCCTGACGGGGGTAGCCGTACACGGTGGCCCGTGCTGCCGCGGCTGCGGACTTCGTTGTCACGGAACTCTCCTTCGCGAGCTGTCTCCCTGTGATCCCGGCGACGGGACGAGAGCGCGAAGGAACGCCAGACCGGACGGTTGTCGTGCCCGCCGATGTGTACGCCGACCCGCCCACGAGGTCACCGGGATTCCGCGCACGACTCCTTCGCGCGCGGGCGGTCGGCAGGTCTTCGGACTCGTGGGCGCGCCCTCCGTACGGAGGACACCTACTGGCCGTCGCTTCCCAGGCCCTGTTGTCTCGGGCCCAGTGCGTATGACGGCGGTCGTTCCCACTCACCGCTGCGGGGCAGTCCCGGATTTCCACCGGGTTCCCTCTTGCGACGCATCCCGTCTGGCGGACGGGGCGAACCAACTGCACCACCCAGCTTACGGGGTGGGGCGAGAGTTCTCGCCGGTGTCGCTCCCGAACGCCCGCAAGATGCGCTCGGCGGCCAGCGTCGCGGTCAACTCACCGTCCCTGACCTGCTGTTCGAGCGCGGGACCGAGAGCGCGTACGGCCGGGTCGGAGCGCAGTCGGCCGAGCAGCTCCTCGCGGACCATCGTCCAGGTCCAGTCCACCTGCTGGTCGCGCCGCTTGGCGGCGAGCCGGCCGGTGGAGTCGAGCAGCGTCCGGTGCTGTTCGAGTCGCTCCCACACCGTGTCCAGGCCGGTCGACTCACGGGCGCTGCAACTCAGCACCGGCGGTGTCCAGGCCGCGTCGGCGGGATGCATCAGCCGCAGCGCGCCCGCCAACTCCCGTGCCGCGCCCCGCGCGTCGCGCTCGTGCGGGCCGTCGGCCTTGTTGACGGCGATGACGTCCGCGAGTTCCAGGACGCCCTTCTTGATGCCCTGCAGCTGGTCCCCGGTGCGGGCGAGCGTCAACAGCAGGAAGGAGTCGACCATGTTGGCCACGGCGGTCTCGGACTGGCCGACACCGACCGTCTCCACGAGCACGACGTCGTAGCCCGCCGCCTCCATGACCACGATCGACTCCCGGGTCGCCTTCGCGACCCCGCCGAGCGTGCCGGCCGTGGGGGAGGGCCGGACGAAGGCCGCCGGGTCCACCGCCAGCCGCTCCATGCGTGTCTTGTCGCCGAGGATCGATCCGCCCGTCCGGGTCGACGACGGGTCGACGGCGAGCACCGCGACCCGGAACCCCAGCGAGGTGAGCAGCGTGCCGAACGCGTCGATGAACGTCGACTTGCCCACGCCCGGCACACCGCTGATGCCGATCCGCCGCGCCCGCCCGCTGTGCGGCAGCAGTCCGGTCAGCAACTCCTGTGCCATGACCCGGTGTTGGGGCCTCGTCGACTCGACGAGCGTGATGGCGCGGGCCACCAGCGCCCGCTTCCCGTCGAGGACGCCCTTCACATAGGTGTCGACATCGATCACCGGCTGTGCCCGAGGTCGGCGGCCAGTCGCTCGACCAGGTCGTACGCCGCGTCCGGGATCACCGTCCCGGGCGGGAACACGGCCGCCGCGCCCATCTCCAGGAGCGTGGGCACGTCCTGCGGCGGGATCACCCCGCCGACCACGATCATGATGTCCTCACGGCCCTCCTCGGCGAGGGCCTCCTTCAACGCCGGTACGAGGGTGAGGTGTCCGGCGGCCAGCGAGGACACCCCGACGACATGCACATCCGCCTCGACGGCCTGGCGGGCCACCTCGCCCGGGGTCTGGAACAGCGGGCCGACGTCGACGTCGAAGCCGAGGTCGGCGAAGGCGGTGGCGATCACCTTCTGGCCCCGGTCGTGGCCGTCCTGGCCCATCTTGGCGACCAGGATGCGCGGGCGGCGGCCTTCGGCCTCCTCGAACTCGGCCACGAGGGCGCGGGTGCGCTCGACGGACGGGGACTCGCCGGCTTCGGTGCGGTACACACCGGAGATCGTACGGATCTGGCTCGCGTGCCGCCCGTAGACCTTCTCCAGCGCGTCGGAGATCTCGCCGACCGTCGCCTTCGCACGGGCCGCGTCCACCGCCAACTTCAGGAGATTGCCGGTGCCTTCGGCCGCCCGGGTCAGCGCGTGCAGCGCGTCCTGGCAGGCCTGCTGGTCGCGCTCGGCGCGCAACCGCCGCAGTTTCTCGATCTGTTGGGTGCGTACGGAGGAGTTGTCGACCTTGAGGACGTCGATCTGCTCGTCGGTCTCCACCCGGTACTTGTTGACGCCGATGACCGGCTGACGCCCGGAGTCGATGCGCGCCTGGGTGCGGGCCGCCGCCTCCTCGATGCGCAGCTTGGGGATGCCCGCGTCGATGGCCTTGGCCATGCCGCCCGCCGCCTCGACCTCCTCGATGTGCTGCCAGGCCCGGCGCGCGAGGTCGTAGGTCAGCTTCTCGACGTAGGCGCTGCCGCCCCACGGGTCGATCACCCGGGTGGTGCCGGACTCCTGCTGGATCAGCAGTTGGGTGTTGCGGGCGATGCGCGCCGAGAAGTCGGTGGGCAGCGCGAGCGCCTCGTCGAGGGCGTTGGTGTGCAGCGACTGCGTGTGGCCCTGGGTGGCCGCCATCGCCTCCACGGCCGTACGCGTGACGTTGTTGAACACGTCCTGTGCGGTCAGCGACCAGCCCGAGGTCTGTGAATGGGTGCGCAGGGAGAGGGACTTGGCGTTCTGCGGATCGAACTGCCTGACCAGCTTCGCCCACAGCAGGCGCGCCGCCCGCAGCTTCGCGATCTCCATGAAGAAGTTCATGCCGATCGCCCAGAAGAATGACAGCCGGGGCGCGAACGTGTCCACGTCCATCCCCGCCGCGCGGCCCGCCCGGATGTACTCCACCCCGTCCGCGAGGGTGTACGCAAGCTCCAAGTCGGCCGTCGCGCCCGCCTCTTGGATGTGGTAGCCGGAGATGGAGATGGAGTTGTAGCGGGGCATCCGCTGCGAGGTGAAGGCGAAGATGTCGGAGATGATCCGCATCGACGGCTTCGGCGGATAGATGTAGGTGTTGCGGACCATGAACTCCTTGAGGATGTCGTTCTGGATGGTCCCGGCCAACTTCTCGGGCGGTACGCCCTGTTCCTCGGCGGCCACGATGTAGAGCGCGAGTACGGGCAGCACGGCGCCGTTCATCGTCATCGAGACGGTCATCTTGTCCAGCGGGATGCCGTCGAAGAGCTGCCGCATGTCGTAGATCGAGTCGATGGCGACACCGGCCATGCCGACGTCACCGGTCACGCGCGGGTGGTCGCTGTCGTAACCCCGGTGCGTGGGCAGGTCGAAGGCGACCGACAGGCCCTTCTGGCCGGCCGCCAGATTGCGCCGGTAGAACGCGTTGGACTCCTCGGCGGTGGAGAAGCCCGCGTACTGCCGGATCGTCCAGGGCTGGTTGACGTACATCGTCGGGTACGGGCCCCGCAGATACGGCGCGATGCCCGGGTAGGTGCCCAGGAAGTCCAGGCCCTCCAGGTCCTGCCCGGTGTACAGCGGCTTGACCGCGATGCCCTCCGGGGTCTCCCAGAGCAGATCGTCGCCGCCGGCCGCCTTCTTGACGGCGTCACGCCACTCGTCGGGGCCGGCTTCTGCGGCCGGGGCCCCCAGCTCGATCCCGGAGAAGTCGGGGATGCGCCCCATCGCTGCCATCAGGACACTCCCATGCGGTCGAGGGTGGCGGACAGTACGGCCACGGCGTCACAGCCCGCGAAGACATAGGCGTCGACACCCGTGTACTGAGCGGGGCGCCCCGCGAGGAACACATGCCCGGCACCGGCGGACTTCAACTCCCCGGCGGTCTGGGCCGCTTGCTCCTCGTACAGGGCGTCGCTGGAGCACAGACAGGCCTCGGTGGCCCCGCTGTCCGCGAACTCGCCCTCGGTGACCGGCTCGATGCCACCCGCCTGGAACAGGTTCGTGGCGAAGGCGAGGCGGGCGGTGTGCTCGGCGGCCGGGCCGAGGGCGGCCAGGAAGATCCGCGGCCGGGAGCCGGTCGCCGCGAGATGGGCGTCGGAGCGGGCGCGCAGTGCCTCGTAGGCTTCGTCGCGGCGGACGCGCGGCAGTCCGCCGGAGGGTTCGGCGGGGGCCGGTGCGCGCTCGGGAAGGCGTTCGGCGAGATTCGGGAACTCGCTGACGCCAGTGATCGGTTCGCGTCGCTTGGCCAGCTTCGCGCTGCGGGCCGCCCAGGTCGCGGCCAGGTCCTCGCTGAGGCGGCCGGAACGCAACGCGGCGGCCTGGCCGCCGAGTTGCTCGATGTGCTGGAAGAACTCCCAGCCCGCGTGGGCCAGTTCGTCCGTGAGCCGCTCCACGTACCAGGAGCCGCCCGCCGGGTCGATCACCCGGGAGAGGTGCGACTCCTCGACCAGGATCGTCGAGGTGTTGCGGGCGATCCGGCGCGCGAAGGCGTCCGGCCGGCCCAGCGCGTGGTCGAAGGGCAGCACGGTGACGGACTCGGCGCCGCCCACCCCGGCGGCCAGCGTGGCGATCGTCGTGCGCAGCATGTTCACCCACGGGTCACGGCGGGACATCATCACCGGCGAGGTCACCGCGTGCTGCACCTGACCGCCCGGCGCCCCGCAGACCTCGGCGACGCGCGCCCAGAGCCGGCGCGCCGCGCGCAGCTTGGCGATGGTGAGGAACTGGTCGGCGGTGGCCGCGTACCTGAACTCCAGTTGGGACACGGCCTGTTCGACGCTGAGCCCGGCCTCGGTCAGCTCCCGCAGATAGGCGACACCGGTGGCCAGCGAGGCGCCCAGCTCCTGCGCCGCCGAACCGCCGGCCTCGTGGTACGGCAGCGCGTCCACGGTGAGCGCCCGCAGCCCCGGGTACTCCTCGGCGCAGCGCCGGGCGAGCGCGGCGACGGGCGCGAAGGCGAAGCCCTCGTCGCCGGTGCGGGCCGCGAAGCCCAGCGGGTCGGCGCCCAGGTTGCCGCGCGCGGCCCGCGGGTCGACCCCGCGCTCCGTGTACAGCCGTAGCAACTCGCTTGCGGCGGGCTCGACTTCACTCCCCGCGTCGAGGACGACCGGCGCCAGGTCGAGAAAGACGCCGTCGAGGGCGGCGCCGAGCGAGGAGACCGGGATGCCCTGCTCGCCCACGACCAGCCACAGCGAGGTGACGCCGTTCTCCAGGTCCGCGAGGAGCGCGGCGCCGTCGGCGGTCGTGTGGCGCTGTCGTACGTCCCAGCCGCCGAGGGTGTTGCCCTCGGCGCGGCCGCCCCGTACGAAGGGGGCGAAACCGGGGAGGCCGGGCTCGGGCGCGGAGTCGTCCGCGGTGTACAGGGGACGGGCGCGCAGCCCGTCCTCCAGCGAGGTGGACAGGGCGTCTTCCGCTGCCGTGCCCGAGACTTCCTTGCCGGACTTGCGCAGTACGCCTTCCACCAGGCGTTGCCACTGCTCATGGGTCGCGTCAGGGAACTCGGCGGCCAGCGAGAGCCCGTCGTCAGGCAGGACCGTCATGCTCGGATGCTAGGGCAAAGGTGCAGGTGAGCAGCAGAGGACAGGGCTGTGACCTTTGCCTCGCGGGGCGGTCTAGACCACTCCGAAGGGGTGGGTGGGGCGGCCGCGCCCCGAGGTCGCCGTGGCTCATTTCGTCCAGTGACTCGCGGCGGACCAGGAGTTGGCGACAGCGGTGGCCGGAAATGATTCCTCGACCCGCGCCCGGCCGCCCGCCCGTGCCAACGAAGGGGCGGCTCCTGGCAAAGCCCGTGGCAAGAATCGGCCCCACGGCCGGCCCCCAGTGCCGCAATGACCCTCTGGCAACGCACTGTTCACTCAGGGGCCGCCGGCGAGCGCCAGGGTGCGGACGTTGTCAGCTCAACTGCTCGCCAGGGAGGGCACCATGACCGCACAGACAGAGACGCCGGACAGGTCGGACCAGTCGTCGGAGGGGGTCAGTCGGCGTCACGCGCTGGGACTCCTCGGTACGGCCGGCGCCGGCGCGGCCGTCACCCCCTTGCTGGGAGCAGGAACGGCGCAGGCCGCCCCGCTCGACGCCCCGGCACTGCACCTCACCGCGGACTCCTCCGGCTCAACCCCGGTCCAGGGCCTGCACCTCACCTTCGGCGCGGACCCGCGCACCCAGATGACGGTCTCCTGGATCACCGACAAACCGGTGAACAGACCCGTCGTGCGCTACGGCACGCTGGAGCACGGCTTTGGCTCCAGCGCCAAGGCCCGCACCGTCACCTACGTCGACGGCACCTCCAGCCGCACCGTCCACGTCCACCACGCCGCCCTGAACCGGCTCACCCCGGACACCGACTACCTCTACCTCGCCACCCACGACGGCGCGACGCCCGACAGCGGCACCTTCCGCACCGCCCCGCGCGGACGCAAGCCGCTCACCTTCACCAGCTTCGGCGACCAGTCCGCCCCGCAGGTCACCTGGGCGGCCAACGGCACGGTCGGGCTCGACGCGAACTCCACCCCCGCGACGAAGGACATCGTCACCGGCATCGAGCAGGTCGCCCCCCTCTTCCACCTGCTCAACGGCGACCTCTGCTACGCCAACCTGGACGTCGACCGGGTGCGCACCTGGAACAACTTCTTCACCAACAACACCCGTTCGGCCCGCTTCCGCCCCTGGATGCCGGCGGCCGGCAACCACGAGATCGAGAAGGCCAACGGCCCGATCGGACTCGGCGCCTACCAGACCTACTTCTCCCTCCCCTCCACCGAGACCGATGCCGAACTCGCGGGCCTCTACTACGCGTTCACCGCCGGATCGGTCCGGGTGATCGTGCTCCAGAACGACGACAACTGCCTCCAGGACGGTGGCGACGTCTACATCAACGGCTACTCCGGAGGGCGCCAACTCGCCTTCCTGGAGAAGGAGTTGAAGGCGGCCCGCGCTTCGCGCGAGACCGACTGGATCGTCGTCGCCATGCACCAGGTCATGGTCAGCTCCACGGACGCCAACGGCGCCGACCTCGGCCTGCGCCAGAAGTACGGCCCCCTGTTCGACCGCTACGGCGTCGACCTGGTGCTCTGCGGCCACGAGCACAACTACGAGCGCTCCCTGGCCGTCCGCGGAGTCGTCAGCGGCACCGAGACGATGACCCCCAACCCGGTCTCCACGGCCACCGACAACATCGACACCGGCCTCGGCACCGTCCACATGATCCTCGGCGGCGGCGGAGTCTCGGGCACCACGAACCAGAGCTTCTTCACGGACGGCACCGGCAAGGTCATCACCGCCGTGTCGGCGACCGCCGGCTCCAACGGCAAGCGCACCTCCACCTATGTGAAGGAGGAGGCGGTCTGGGTCGGCGTCCGGGACACCGAACACCCCTACGGCTTCGCCGCGTTCACCGTCGACCCCGGCCGGCACGCCGGTGACACCACCCGCATGCACGTGACCTACTACAACGTGAACAAGCCCAACGGCGACCTGTCGGTCTTCGAGAACTTCACCCTCCACCGCAAGCGCTCCGACGGCAAGAGCTGACCAGCGCGGTCCCGCACGTCCACCTCGACCGGTGGGTGTGCGGGACCGCCGCTGTATGGGATCGGCCAGGTGTGCAAGGTGCCGATGAGGATCGGCCCGAAGTCCACTGGTCCGCCAGCTCCCGCTACGGGGAGTGATCGGCGTCCGGCCGCATTCCGGTCCTTACGAAACGCGGACGTCCGGGGCGCGCGGCCGCACCGGCGCGCCGCTGGTGGGAGGCTGGATGGTATGCAGCAGCCGTACGAATCCCCAGGTGCCGTGCCCGCCCCGAGCGGGCATCGGGACACGATGCGTGTTCTCGTCGTGGACGACGATCCGACCGTCGCGGAGGTGGTCTCCGGCTATCTCGACCGCGCCGGATATGTCGTGGACCGGGCCGAGGACGGGCCGCAGGCACTCACCCGGGCCGCCGCCCACTGGCCCGACCTGGTGGTGCTCGACCTGATGCTGCCGGGCATGGACGGCCTTGAGGTGTGCCGACGGATGCGGGCGCTCGGTCCCGTGCCGGTGATCATGCTGACCGCGCGGGGCGACGAGGACGACCGGATCCTGGGCCTGGAGGTCGGCGCCGACGACTACGTCACCAAGCCGTTCAGCCCCCGCGAACTGGTCCTGCGGGTGGAGTCGGTACTGCGCCGTACCCGGCCCGCGACCACCGCGCGCGCCCTGCGGTCGGAGGGCCTCACCGTCGACCCCGCCGCCCGCCGCGCCACCAAGAACGGCACCGAACTCGCCCTCACCCTCCGGGAGTTCGACCTCCTCGCCTTCTTCCTGCGACACCCCGGGCAGGCGTTCAGCCGGGAGGACCTGATGCGTGAGGTGTGGGGCTGGGACTTCGGGGACATGTCGACCGTCACGGTGCACGTCCGCCGGCTACGGGGCAAGGTCGAGGACGACCCGGCCGTGCCCCGCCTGATCCAGACGGTGTGGGGAGTCGGCTACCGCTTCCAGGAGCCCGCGCCCGCCACGCCGGACACATCCACGGTGGAGTCGTAGACCATGCACGACATGCTGCTCATCGCCCTCTACGCCTTCCTCGGGGCCGCGGCCGCCGGACTGCTCGGCGCGGGCGCGCTGTGGCTGCTGCGCCGCCGCTCGCTGACCTTCTCCGTGGCCGTGGTCGCCGCCGTCGCGGTGGCGGCGATGCTCGCGGGCACACTGGCCGTGGCGGAGGCGATGTTCCTGTCCTCGCACGACCTGTCCGTGGTCACCACCGTCGTGGCCATGGCGGCCGTCGTCTCCCTGGCCACCGCGCTGCTGCTCGGCCGCTGGGTCGTCGCCCGCAGCCATGAACTCGCCCTCGCGGCACGCGACTTCGGCGACGGCGGCGACTTCTCGGCCCCGGACGGTCCGGCGACCGCCGAACTGTCCGAGCTGAGCCGCGAGTTGGCGGCGACGAGCGCCAAGCTCGCCGAATCCCGGGACCGTGAGCGTGCGTTGGAGTCCTCCCGGCGCGAACTCGTCGCCTGGATCTCGCACGATCTGCGCACCCCGCTCGCCGGTCTGCGCGCGATGTCCGAGGCCCTGGAGGACGGCGTCGCCGCCGACCCCGCCCGCTATCTACGCCAGATGCGCACCGAGGTCGAACGCCTCAACGACATGGTCGGCGACCTCTTCGAGCTCTCCCGCATACACGCCGGAACCCTCGCGCTCTCCCCGTCGCGCATGTCCCTGTACGACCTCGTCGGCGACGCCCTCGCGGGAGCCGACCCCCTCGCCCGGGAGCACGGCGTACGCCTGGTCGGCGACCTGGTGGAACCGGTGCCCGTCGAGGTCGACGGCAAGGAGATGAGCCGCGTCCTGGGCAACCTCCTCGTCAACGCGATCCGGCGCACCCCGGCCGACGGTACGGTCGCGGTCACCGCCGAACGCTCTCCCGAGGGCGTGGTCCTGTCCGTCACGGACGGCTGCGGCGGCATCCCGGAGGAAGACCTCCCCCGAGTCTTCGACACCGGCTGGCGCGGCACCCACGCCCGAACACCCCCGGCCGGCGCGGGCCTCGGCCTCGCGATCGTCCGCGGCATCGTGGAGGCCCACCGGGGCAGCGCCGCGGTACGCAACGTGACGGGCGGCTGCCGATTCGAGGTGACGCTTCCGACGGCGGAGGCGTGAGCGCGGTGTCGACGTCATGACCTGATCGCTCAGTTCCTGGTCGCCGCCGTACGGCCGGACTCATGCCCTGTCGCGTCGTCCCTCGGTCATCTGGCGCTGTCGGTCGTGGTGGCGGCGGCCGTAGGCGGCGTTGCGTACGGCCTCATCCGCTTCGAGGCCGGTTCCGAAGGCACCGCCGACGATCGAGATGGAAGCGACGAACCAGGCCAGCCAGAAGTGGTCGGCCGGGCCGGTTGACTGTCTTGCGATCTGGTCGAATGCGGTGGGGTCGAGGATGAGGAAGGAGACGGCCGCCAGGGTCAGATAGAGCACCGCGTACAGCGAGATCACACCCAGCGCGATGGTGATGAACGTGATCAGGTTGTACGGGTACAGGGCGTTGTGCCGGCCGGGCAGATGGTCGCCGGGCCGCTCCCAGAGCCCGTGGTCGACGATGATCCAGACGGTGAGGGCGACCGTGGACAGTACGGTGATCACGGTCTGCTGCCAGGCACTGAGTTCGAGGGCGACCTGCCAGGTGGTGCTGTTGAGAAAGCTGATGGCGGCGGTGGCGAAGACTCCCGCCAGCGCGCGGGAGAGGCTGGTGAAAAGCTGCCACGGGCGGTTGGCACGCACCATGCCCGCGATCAGGCGGATGTGCCCGCGCAGGCCGGGGACGAGACAGCGGTCCGAGCCGGTGTCGTGGCCCGGCCCGTGGTCCCAGTGGCCGATGACCCTGAGCTTGTCGTCGGGCTCCGCCGCCTCGGGCAGCAGTCGGCCGGTGATGCCCACGACCGCCGACTTCACCCGTGGTCTCAGGCGCCGGAAACCCAGTGCGGGAAGGGAGACGAGGGCGACCCGGTGGGAGGCGTCGATCTCGGCGCTGATGGTCTCGAGGCGTGCGCGGCGCGGCAGGTCGGTGAGGAAGATGCCGACGTCCCAGTTCTCGTCCTCCATCTGGGCCTCGACGGCATCGGCGATGTCGTCGACGCCGGTCTCGTCGTCGGTCACCAGTGGAGTGGTCACGGTGTCCACGTGCCAGGTGACGCCCGTGGCCAGTTCCCGGTCCAGCCGATCGGGCAGGTCAGGACAGACGCTCCGGACGATGTCCGCGGGCAGGCCGGGATCGGCCACCAGGATCAGCCGCCGAGCCCCGTCGGTTTCGCTCATCCGTACCTCGCCTTCCGCCCCCTCAGCGCTCGGAGGCTGCCCTGACGTGCGAAGGAGGGCAGGCTGCGGGTACCCCGGTCGCCGGAACGCATTCCGCCCCCCTCGATCGGGCCCGGCGAACCGGCCGAGACCGACGACGAGGTGGCCTGCCCTTTTCTCCCCGTGGCCGGCGCCGCCCAGGGGCGACCCGCCAGTGAGACTCTCCGTCCGGCACCCGGCGTGGGACGCCAGATGAAGCCGCAGGCGAGAGGGTCAGCCGCTCGTCCTGGCCAGGTGACCCAGTGGCAAGCGAACGGGACAAGGAGCACTGCCACGACGCCTCGCGGCAGCGCCTCGCGACGGCTGCTCAGAGCCAGTCCCGCCGCTTGAAGATGAGGTACAGGCTGGTGCACACGACCGCCATCGGCACGATCGCGAAGGGGTAGCCGAGGCCCCACCGCAGCTCCGGCATGTGCCTGAAGCAGATGTCACCCGATCGCGCACCAGACCCTCTGGTCGCGCTTGCGGGGACTGATGATGGACAGTCGCCGTGGGGTCCGGTGCCGGTGCAGCGGCGGATCGCGCAGAGGCGACCTGATCACCGGCGCCCTCACTGCGACGGTCGAAACTCTCCCGTCTGCCTCACTTGTGCTCCCCTCAAGGGAAGTGCTGCACGGCCTTGCCGTCGAGGCCGGTCGCCAACGCGGACACCGTGTCGGGCGGTATGTCGTCGACGCTTCCCACATCGGGGGTCTGAGACAGGCCGACGGACGACTGGAAGGACGTCAGAGCAGATCGAGTGCCGGGGCCGATGATGCCATCAAGGCCGTTCGGATTGAAGCCGAGCGTCTCCAGTGCCGTCTGGACACCGACGGCCAACTCCAGCGGCACAGGGAAGGCCCCCGACCGCATGTTGGCGTCGAGTTTCTGAGTGGGGTCGTAGATGAGCTGCGAGAAGTCGGCACCACCCTGGGAGGATGTCCAGCCGGCGAGCGAGAACAACAGGGCATTGCGGATGTTTCGGGGGATGACACCAGGGTTGCCCGCCTCGGTCATCTTGCATTCCCGGGCCATGGTGGTCCAGTCGCTCTGGGCGGCGGCGCCCTGGAACTTGGGGAAATTGAACAGGGGACCCATGGCCCAGGCCATGCTCAGCAGCCCCAGCTGACCGTCCGCGGGCCAGTCGTCGAACCCCGTGAAGGGCGCCCGGCCCTTCAAAGTGGCTTCAAAGCTGTCGAGTTTGGCGGTCACCAGGGAGTCGATGTCCTCGTCGGAGATCCTCAGACGGGTGATCTGTTCCTTCTGGCCGAGAGGTGCGAGATTCGTGCCGCTGAACTTGACCTGGCGGTATTCCTCCTCGATCTCCTCGCGGTTCGCCGGCGCACGAGTGTTCTTGTCGAACCAGCCGAGGGCGAAGATGTCCGGTAGCGGGCTTGGGTTGGTCCCGAAGTGTTCCGAGCTGTCGGCGTCCAGCAGGTTGCCCACCCCGGTGGACACCAGGCTCTTGACATCGAGGTACATGAAGTGGACGCGAGCTTCGAGCGGCTCACTGAACGGCAGGAACGCCGTCCGCACACTGTCCTGCATGGCAAGTCCCCTCTACCTCAGCCGGAGGACAGCAGTCCCGCTGCCCGGAGCAATCGCTGGATGTCGTCCAGAGGACCGAGCACATCGCTGCTGGTCGCGGTGAGCAGTCCGGCGTTCTGCAACGCCTCACGCAGTTGGGCGAGTTCTGGGGTCGTCGTCGACGCCGCGGCCGTGGCCGTCAGCGACAGGGCCCGGGCGGCGTTGGGCAGACCCGCGCCGGTACGGCCGGCGTCGCCGAAGTCCAGCTGGTCGCAGGAGGACCGGATGATGTCAAAGAGCCGGTCCACACGCTGGGAGTTGCGCGTCCGGTAACCGTCGCGGAAGTCGGGATGGTGGGCGAGGACCAGCGCCGCCAAGCCGGTCACGTGCGGCGTGGCCATGGAGGTGCCATCCCACGCCGCGTAGCCGCGCTCGGGAACGGTGGACAGGATCGCCACACCCGGGGCGCATACGTCGACCTCGGGGCCGTAGCAGGTGAACGCGGCAGAGAAGTACCCGTTCTGGTCGGGCTGTCCCTTCACCTGCTGGGCGTGGAAGGAGTGCTCCGGGAACTGGCCGATCTTGCCCATCGCGGCCACGGTCAGCACTGTGGGCAGCCGCCCCGGGAACTGCACGCGCCCGCCGGAGTTGCCGGCCGCTACCACGCAGGCGACGCCGGCCTGCCTGGCCTGGTCGACGGCCTGGCTCAGCAGCGCGGAAGGCTCGTCGCTGCCCATGCTGAGGTTGACGACGTCGACCCCCTGCTGGACGCAGTAGTTGAGTGCCTCGATGATTCCGGAGTAGCGGCCCCCTGGGAACACCTTGCACACGTGCACCTCGGCCTCCGGGACGATACCGAGGATGCCCTTGGCGTCGTCCGAACTGGCGACCACGCCGGCGCAGTGGGTGCCGTGGCCGATCACGTCGACGGACCACTGGCCGGGTTCGTCGCCGTCCACGAGATCCACGCCGCCGGCGATCCGGGCAGCGAGGTCGGGGTGCTGGGCGGCGCAACCGGAGTCGATGACCGCCACCTTGATGCCCTGGCCGCGGTAGTTGGGCGGAACCTGTTCCAGGCTCAATGCGGTCAGTCCCCAGCCCCTCACCTGCCCGGTGAGCAGAGCGGGGAAGTCGTCCGAGAGCGGCCGCAGTTCCACGGCGTTGTCCTCGGTCAGCGACAGCGCCGGGAGGTCCTGGTAGGTCTCCCAGAAATCGAAGGCCGGCTTGACGTAGACCGCGCTGATGGCGGTGAGGTCATGGATGGTCAGGTCGACGGTTGCCCGGCCGTCCGGCCCGGTCGCGGACTGGAAGTTGCCCTCAGGGCTCATCACGACGATCGTGGCCTCGGACAGCGGACCCGTCCCCTTCCCGGTCACGAGGAACGAGACGGGCGTCACCGGCGCGGCCCTCAGCTGCACACCCGGGTTGATCGCCTCGGTGCTGACGGCCTCGGGAGACACGCTGGTCACCCGCAGGTGGTAGTCCCGCTCGATGTGCACACGAGGATCACGCACCAGTGCTGCCGCGCGGTGGGCCGGCATCCTGACGACGGCTACCTCGGGCGCGGGCGGCCCCTGATCCGCCGTGGTGGTCACCGCGGCCGGAGTGATCCGCTTGCGGGTCTGCATTTCGGGGTCGCTTGCCAACTGCGTGAACAGGGCGTCGGTGTCATACGGCTCCACCCCGGCCGGCAGGACGTCGGAGGAGAGCGGCACCACCATGCACTGCACGGATCTCCTGCGCAGTTCCTCGGCCGCCTGCCCATCGGCGGCGGGGCTGACCGCTGGGTTCTCGTTGCTTTCGGACATGTCGTTCATCGCTCCCAACCCGGCGCACACGCCGGTCACTTGTCGCTGTAACTCTCGATGTCCTGGTCCACTTCGACCACCAGCCGGCCCTGGAACTCCGTACGCAGCCGATCGGCGCGCTCCTGTGTCATCGCCACGCCGAGCACCGTCGGCCGCTCGACGCTTCCGCTGACGATCCGTACGGTCACGCCCGCCTCGCCGCCCAGTTGCTCGGCCACGCGGGCCACCAAGGCGGTGTCGCCGCCCACCAGGTAGTGGCCGATCCGGGGCCCAGTGCCCGCGGGCCCCGGATCGGGAGTGCCGGATGTCACCATGCCGGCAGGCTCGGCAGTGTCGCGCGGGCCAGTTCGATGGCCTGCCTCACCCCGCCCACCAGACGCAGGCACTGGTCATACTCCCCTCTGCGGTAGAGGTCGACCGCCTGTGTCACCAGTGGAGCCAGCCCGTTGACCCCGGAAACCTGCGCGACGGCACGCTCCAGCCAGTCGTGGGCCCGTACCAGCAGAGCCGCGCACTGGGCCCGGGACATGCCGGTGCCGCCCGCCGACAGCGGCGACTGCGCGACGGCGAACGGGATCACCGGCCAGGCGCCCGAGGCAGGCGACGGCATGACGTTCTCGGTCACCACGAGACGTCACCGACCCACGGTTTGCCCACTCGCCTGCTGGCCGGCGGGGGAGGCGCTCAGCAGGAGGAGAGGGAGGAGCGGTGCGAAGGTGCTGAGGGCGTCGCCGATGTCGAAGCCTTGCGGGGTCATCTGGCCTTGTGCGGGCTGGCTGGTCTGGCTTTGTGCGGGCTGGCCGGTGGGGGAGGCGCTCAGGAGGATGGGGGCGAGCTTGGCGAAGGTGCTGAGGGCGTCGCCGATGTCGAAGCCTTGCGGGGTCATCTG
>NZ_JBEXDX010000032.1:0-17138 GCF_040605995.1 Streptomyces sp. NPDC005492 | reverse complement strand
AGGCGCTCAGGAGGATGGGGGCGAGCTTGGCGAAGGTGCTGAGGGCGTCGCCGATGTCGAAGCCTTGCGGGGTCATCTGGCCTTGTGCGGGCTGGCCGGTCTGGCCTTGTCCGGGCTGGCCGGTGGGGGAGGCGCTCAGGAGGATGGGGGCGAGCTTGGCGAAGGTGCTGAGGGCGTCGCCGATGTCGAAGCCTTGCGGGGTCATCTGACCCTGTGCGGGCTGGCCCGCCGGCGAGGCGCTGAACAGGCCGACACCGTGGCCGATCTGGGCGAGCTGGTTGACCACGCCGGCCGCGGTGTTGACGGCGTTGACGATGTCGTTTGGGTTGAACGGCAGGCTGAACCCCTGCGGCTGCATCTGCTGTCCCGGCGCCTGCGCGCCTGTGGGAGCGGCGCTGAGCAGCGTGGCGAGCTGGGGCAGCGACGCCAGGACGTTCTGTTGCTGCGGGGACCAGGGCTGGGACTGGCCGGCGGACGGCTGCTGTGCCGTTGCTGCGGCCGGAGGCGTGTAGACGCTCATGAACCCTCCAAGGAGTGAGCGCGACGGGAGGAGTGTCGCTCGATCGAGGCGGACTGCCCGCCGCGAGTCAATTAGTGACAAATCCGACGCTAGATCGGAGTTGAGAGCCCCGCCACCGCAGAACGCCCTACCTGTCCGGCGAGTTCACGCTCGGATGACCTTGAACTCGCGATGTCGCACCCTCTGACGAGGAACGTTGTCGCGATAGGCCCTGGCTATGAGATATGCGCAGGGAGGCGGCCTTACGAACGACCAGCGCTGGCTCCGGCAGGACATCCGGGTGATCGCCGCCCGCCGATTCGCGCAAGGAGCTCCAAGTTCAGTTATCGCCAAGGAGCTGGGGGTCAACGTCCGGTCGGTGCAACGCTGGCGACGGGCCTGGATCGAGGAGGGGCAGCAGGGCATCCACTCGAAGGGGCCGTCATCCCGGCCGCGACTCACCGATTCCGAAATCCGCGTCTTGGAAAGGGAGTTGGCCAAGGGGTCGGTCGCTCACGGCTGGCTGGAGCAGCACTGGACCTTGGCCCGCGTCAAGACGCTGATCGCTCAACGGTTCAACGTCACCTACACGGTGCAGGGTGTCCGCAAGCTCCTCTTACGACGAGGGTTCTTCTACCTTCCGTCCCGGGCCTCTGACCAAAACACACAGGCCATCAGCGGTTGGGTCAAGGGGGCGTGGCTGCAGGACGCATAAAGCCGCCGGGAGGCTCGGGCCCGCTGTCCGAGCGCCCCTCCGCGCACGGAGCTCAGGGGCGGGACTGCCGACGTCGGTTACCCGGTGCGCGGGGGGTGTGACTGGGCGGCCCGGCCATTGCGCCGAGAGCCTCAGTGACAAGCGCCCCGCTCAGTTCCTGCTATTTCGAAGCGCGATGGCTGTGAGTCTTTTCGCATTCGCGTTGACCAACGCGCAAAGCCGGGCAGGCCCGGCGCATCTCCCCACCCACCCTCTTGGGGCAGTCATGCGTACGGTCTCCCGATCGGACCGGCGTGCCGCCGGCCGCCTGGCGATCACCATGACCACGGCCGCTCTCGTCGGCTCCGGGGTCCCCCGCCCTCGACCGCCGCACCCGGCCTGCCGATCACACCGCCGGGGAAAGCGGCCCCTGTCGCGCAAACCGCGAAGGATAAACCCTTCCTGTTCAGTTACACGTTCAATAACCATTTCAAGATCGGCGGCGGCAACTTCACCGTCGGTGGCCAGGTCTATCTCGCTGTCAAGTTCAACAATGGCCCGGTCCCCTTCGCACGGAACGTGACGGCCCAGTCGCACCCCATTACCCCTGGCGGAGCCGTCTATGTCGAGACGACCATCGCCTCCCCCTGCGCGCCAGGGAACAACGGCTATGCCCGCGGCTACGACTACACCACCAAAACGTGGTCACCCAAGCTGTCAGTCCCGATTTGTGTGCGGATCGACTAGAGGAATGGGTGCGGCGGCGGTCCACGCCGTAGGCGTGGGCCTTGCGGTGCCGGATCATCCTGGCCTGCGCAACCGGTGCGTCGAACAAGGACGTTGCGGAGCAGGTGGGTTCGACACCTCATGCGGTGGGCTGCTGGCGGGCCCGGTTCGTGCGGTACCGGATCGCCGGTCTGGGTGACATGCCACGTCCGGGCGGCCCCAGGACCGTGACGGACGATCAGGTCGCCGCAGTGGTCACCAAGACGCTGGAATCCACCCCGAAGAACGCGACGCACTGGTCGACGCGGTCGATGGCGAAGGAGATGGGCCTCTCGCAGTCGTCGGTGTCACGGATCTGGCGGCGTTCGGCCTGCAGCCGCGCCGGTCGGAGACCTTCAAGCTGTCGACGCACAGGTCCAACTCCTCGGCGGGCGGCTGTACTTCACCCTGCCAAAGGGCGGCAAGGCCCGCGTCGTCGACATGCCCCCGTCGGTCGCGGCGGCCCTGGCCCAGTACTTCATGGAGTACCCGGCGGTCGAGGTGGAGCGGCCCGGAGCCCGAGCGGGAGACGAAGAAGTTCCCGCTCGTAGTCACCACTACCTACGGCAACGCCCTGCGCGCGAACATGTTCAACGTCGAGGTGTGGAAGCCGGGCCTGGCCGCCGCCTGCGTCATCCCCGTGCGGAAGAAGGACGAGCGGTGGAAGGTATCGCGCAAGGACGGTTTCCACGTGCTGCCCACTTCCTGCGCTTCCGCAGCGAGGCTTCCGCAGGCCAACGCCCGCGATCGAAGGAGACCGCCCGCACCGGAGCGCGGCTCATTCTCCCCAGATTCTCCCCAGCGGCCTCGAAGGCATCGTCAGAGCCTGTGATCAGGCCCATGGCGCCGCGTAGACGCGCTCCCTGTGACGATTACTCACAGCCAGTCCCGCCGCTTGAAGATGACGTACAAACTGGTACATACGATAGCCATCAGGAGGATCGCGAAGGGATATCCGAGCGCCCAGTGCAACTCCGGCATCCGCCGGAAGTTCATCCCATAGATAGTCCCCACCAACGTCGGCGCGAACAAAATGGCCGCCCACGACGAGATCTTCTTGATCTCCTCGTTCTGCTCGAACCCCGCCTCCGCCAACGCCCGCATCTCCGCGTTCTGTTGCTGGGTGACCAGAGTCGCGTTCACCGTGAGGATGTCGGTGAGAGCCTGGCGGAAGCCGTCCACTTGTTCGCTGGTGTGGGTGACGTGGTCGGCGACGTCGCGGAGGTAGCGCTGGAGTTCCTCGTCGGTGCCGTACTTCGCGAAGCCTGCCATCAGGCTGTGCAGCATGCCGACCAAGGGGCGGGTGGCGCGTTGGAACTCGACCATTTCGCGGGAGAGTTCGTAGATGCGGCGGGAGACCTCCGGGTCGCCGCGGAAGACCTCCGTCTCGATCTCGTCGATGTCGGTCTGGACGCCGGCCACCACCGGCGCGTAGCCGTCGACGACCGCGTCGAGGATGGCGTACAGCACCGCCTCGGGGCCGAGTTTCAGCAACTCCGGTGATTCCTCCATGCGTTGGCGGACAGCCGACAGGTCGGGGGCCGCGCCGTGCCGGACCGTGATCACGAAGTCCGGGCCGACGAAGACGTGCAGCTCGCCGAAGTCGACCTCCTCCGGAGTGTCCAAGTAGCGGGCGGCGCTGAGGACCACGAACAGCGTCTCGCCGTAGCGCTCCAGTTTGGGGCGCTGGTGTGCCTCCATCGCGTCCTCGACCGCCAGTGGGTGGAGGTCGAACTCCTCGGCCAGGGAGAGGAGTTCACGCTCGGTGGGGCGGGCGAGGCCGATCCAGGCCATGCCGGAGGGCTGTTCGCGCAGCTCGCGGAAGGTGTCGGCGAGGGTTTCCGGCGCCGAGACCCGCACGCCGTCCCGGTACAGGGCGGCCTGGACGACGCTGCCCGTGTCGGACGGTTCGGAGGGGGGTGTGTTCGTGGCGGACTCCGGCGATGTCGGCGCGGGGGTCGGGGGCGGGGCCGGTGCGCGGAGCCACCCGGACCTTCTGCCGAACCTGCCGTTCCCGGGGTTCTTCGAGCCTGGGCGGGCGCGTCGCTGGGGCATCGCGGCTGCCTCTCGGTCGATCTACGGCTACGTGATCACAGGGCATGAGCAGGATATACGGGGCGAACGACCAAGGAGCGGGGTCCGCATCCCGGATTCGGTGAGAGTTGCGGACAGAGGGTGTCCTCGATCGTCGCTAGCGTGCGGAGCATGACCATCAAGGCGAGCAAGGCGAGCAAGGCGAGCAAGGCGAGCAAGGCGAGCAGAAAGACCAAGTCGACCGAGAGGGCCGTACTCGACCTTCGCGCGCTCAATCGCGCGACCCTCGAACGGCAGCTCCTCCTGCGCCGCTCCCCGCTCTCCGCCGGAGCGGCCGTCGAGCATCTGCTCGGGCTGCAGGCCCAGAACGTCAAGCCGCCGTACTACGCGCTCGCCGCCCGCCTCGACGGCTTCACGCCCGAGGCGTTGTCGGGGCTGATGGCCGAGCGTGCGGTCGTCCGGATCGTCACCATGCGCTCGACGATCCACACCCACACCGCCGCCGACTGCCTCACCCTGCGTCCGTTGGTGCAGGCAGCCCGCGATCGTGAGCTGAGCAATTTCCGCATGGGGCTGGCCGGAGTCGACCTGGACCGGCTCGCCGTACTCGCCCGCGAACTGGTCGAGGCCGAGCCGCGCACGATGAAGGAGTTGCGCGAGGAGCTGCTCGTGGAGTGGCCGGACGCCGACCCGCAGGCCCTTGCGATCGCCGCCCGCTGCAAGCTGCCGCTGGTCCAGGTCACCCCGCGCGGGCTGTGGGGGCGGAGCGGGCAGGTCGCGCTCACTACCGCCGAGCACTGGCTGGGCCGGCCCACCGAGCCCTCGCCGGATCTGGAGGGGACCGTGCTGCGGTACCTCGGCGCCTTCGGGCCGGCCTCCGTCAAGGACATGCAGACCTGGGCAGGGCTGACCCGGCTGCGCGAGGCCTTCGAGCGACTGCGCCCGCGGCTCGTCACCTTCTCCGACCCGAACGGCGTCGAACTCTTCGACCTCCCGGACGCGCCCCGCCCCGCCGCCGACACCCCGGCCCCGCCACGTTTCCTGCCCGAGTTCGACAACCTGCTCCTCTCCCACGCCGACCGCACCCGGGTCGTACCGCCCGAGTACCGGGGCCGCGCCTGGCAGGGCAACGTCGCCCACCGCACCTTCCTCGTCGACGGATTTCTCGCCGGGGTCTGGAAGGTCGAAGACGGTCACCTCGTCATCGAGGCCTTCGGCCGGCTGACCAAGGGGCAGCGGGACGAGGTGAGCGCCGAGGGGGCGCGGATGCTCGACACCCTGCACAAGGGGTCGTCGTACGACATCCGGTTCGGGACGGTCGTAGCGCGGTCGTAGGTGGTCAGTCCGCGCGGCCCGTCACCGCGACCGTCACGCCCAGGCCGATCATCGTGACGCCGCCCGCGCCGCCGATCAGGGACAGGCGGCGGTCGGAGCGGGCGAACCAGGTGCGGGCGGCCGAGGCGGTCAGGCCCCACAGGGTGTCCGTGACCAGGCCGATGGAGATGGGGATCAGGCCGAGCAGGAGCATCTGCGTCGGAACATGGCCCGCCGAGTGGTTCACGAACTGGGGGAGTACGGCGGCGAAGAACACCACGCCCTTGGGGTTGGTGACGCCGACGAGGGCACCGTCGAGGACCGTGCGGAGGTCGCCGCGCCGCTCCGTCTCGGGAGCCGCCCGCATCGCCGATGCCTTCAGGTCCTTGCGGTGGCGGAAGGCCTGGACGCCGAGGTAGACGAGGTAGGCCGCGCCCGCCAGCTTCACCGTCAGATAGATCGTGACCGACCGCTCCACCAGCGAGCCGATGCCGAACGCGACCGCCGTCACCAGCAGATACGAGCCGAAGACGTTGCCGAGGGCGGTCGCCACGGCCGTCCGGCGGCCGTGGGCGAGTGCGCGGCCGATGACGAACAGGACGCTGGGTCCCGGGATCACGATCACCAGCAGGGACATCGCGGCGAACGCGAGAAAGCGGTCCGTGGACACCATGTGTGCGACTCCCCTTGCTCCCGTCCGGCGCTCATTGAAACAGGCTCCGGGGCGCGCTCTCTAGGGGCGGGCACATGGATAGGGTGCGTTGCGGGCTGCTCGTGGAAGCCCGCAACGCACCCTGGTTCTTCCCTGAGGTGTGCTCAGGAGATCTTCCGGGTTACGAGTTGACCTGAGTGGTCACCAGGCTGGAGAACGTGGTCAGCCGGGTGTAGACACCCGGGTAACCCGCCTCGGCACAGCCCTCGCCCCAAGAAGTGATCCCTGCCAGGACGCCCCCGATGAGCAGGGGACCGCCGCTGTCGCCCTGGCAGGTGTCTACGCCGCCGGAGGTGTATCCGGCGCAAACCATGTCGGTCTGGACGTAGTCCGAACCGTAGGAGCTCTGGCAGCTCGAGTCGGACACGATCGGCACGGTCGCCGTCCGGAGCTGGTTGGAGGAGCTGCCGTTCTCCGAGGTGGTGCCCCAGCCGAGGATGCGGGCGGTGGTGCCGGCCGCGTACACGCTGGTCTGGGATGAGGAGACGTACGACGCCGGGGTGTACGACATCGCCGTCGACAGCGTCAGGACGGCCACGTCGTCGCCGTTGGTGGCGTCCGTGTAGCTGGGGTTGATCCAGATCTTGCTGACCTTGCTGACGGTGCCGTTCGTACCGTTGAGGTAGGTCCGGCCGCCGACCACGCGCACACTGCTGGTGGTCTCGCCGACCATACAGTGGGCGGCGGTGACCACCTTGGTGGCGGAGACGAGCGTGCCGCCGCAGAACTGGTTCTGCGAGGCGTCCGTGATCTGCATGACGAAGGGGTACGCCGTCGTGGTGGTCGTGGTACCGCCGACGATGGGCTGGGGGGCTGCCACAGCGGTGGGGGCGCTGAGCAGGGCGGTCGCGGCAGCGGCGGCGGTTGCCACTACGACGGCCGTGGTTCTCTTGGCGCGGTTGAGCCCGAACATGAGTCTCCTCATTGGCTTGCCGGTGGGGGGTCGCGCGGGTGTGGGGTGTGCAACGGGGGTCGCGGGACCGACCCCCGTATGCCCGGGCGAGCGGCACACCCATAAGCTAGAACCCGGCACACCCCGCTCCCAATGAGGGAACCCCCTAGGGGAGTTGGGCAGGGAAAACCCTCGGTCGCCGCACAGTAAACCCGTAGGGTCCTCAGTTCGTACGACGCCCCGCCGCCAGTCGGACGATATCCACCCGCGAGCGGATCCCCAGCTTGCGGTAGACCCGGGTCAGGGTCGCCTCCACCGTCTTGACGCTGATGAACAGCCGGGCGGCTATCTCCCGGTTGGTGGCGCCCTCCATGACGAGCGCGGCGACCTGACGCTCCATCGAGGCCAGCCCGTCCAGCCCCTCCAGCGTGGGGGCGGGCGCGGCCGAGGGCGCCGGCTCCGGGGGCCTGACCGCGGCGGCCTCGTCCACCTGGCGCAGCCAGGGCAGCGCCCGGCAGCGGCGGAACAGCCGGGTCGCCTCCTCGTACGACGTGGGGCCGGGCTGCCCGGTGCGCAGCGACGCCAGCGCGAAGGCGGCGCGGGCCTCCTCCAGGCCGTAGCCGAGTTTGGCGAGCCGGTCCTGAACGGACGTCAGTTGCGCTACGGCCGCGTCGTGTTCGCCGCGCTGCGCGCGCACCAGGGCCTCGGCGCGGTCGAGTACGGCGAGGACGCTCTCGCGGCCGAGGCGCAGGGCGCGCTCGCGGGTGACGTCGATGACGTCCTGGGCCTCGGCGGTCTCGCCGATGCGCACGAGGGCCTCGGCGAGGTCGCCGTGCCAGCGGCCGCGCGCCGGGTCGGTCACCCCGAGGGCGTGCTCCAGCTCCCGCACCCGGCGCAGCGAACGGACCGTGCCCTGCGCGTCCCCGGCGACCAACTGGGCGTATCCCAGTGCGCCGAGGGCACGGGACAGATACATCTGGTCGCCGTCCTCCTCGGCGTGCTCCACCGCCTCCCGGGCCAGCGAGAGGGCCTCCTCCACATCACCGCCGGAGGCCTCGGCGAGCGCGGTGAGCATTGCGGACGCCGTCTGGCCGATGCCGGAGTCCCGGGCCAGCCTGAGGCCCTCGCGGGCCAGGTCGAGGGCGCGGCCGCAGTGCCCGGAGCGCAGTTCGGTCTCGGCGAACCCGCGTAGGAAGTGGACCTCGCTCTCCACCGATCCGCGCCGCCGCACCTCGCGCAGCAGCGCGGTGATGGTGGCCCGCGCCTCGGGCAGTTGATCGCTCATCACCAGCCAGCGGAACCGGGCCGACCCGGCGCCGTTGTGATGGCACGACACCCTCGGGTCCTGGGGCTCCTTCAGCGCGCGCTTGATGGTGTGCGGGGCGTCCGGATGGCCCATCAGGGTCTCGGTCTGGGCCTGGAAGGAGAGCGCCAGGAGTTCGGTGCGCCGGTCGCCCGCGAGCGCGGCCAGCTCGGCGGAGCGCGCGGTCTCCGCCCGGGCCTCGGCGAAGTCGCCCTCCACGAGCAGGGCGCGCCAGGCCAGTTGGTAGCGGACCAGGGCGAGCAGCCGGGGGTCGTCGCCCGCGTCGGCGAGGGCCTGCGGGAAGATGGCGTCGACGTCGGCCATCGAGTGGCCCGCCGTGTCGATCACGATGATCCAGGCCCGCACCCGCTCGGCGGGCACCGAGGTCCGGGTCAGCACCTCGCGCGCGATGTCCCGGGCGAGGTCCAGCTCGCCGGATGTGATCGCGTCCTCGGCGGCCTGCAAGCGCCGCTCGTCCGGTCCCGGCACGCTGTCGCCGGGCGTGTGCCGGGCCGCGAGCAGCCCGAGCGAGGCGGCGACCGAGGGCGCCCCGCGGTCACGGGCCAGGGTGGCCGCCTCGCCGAGCCGGGCGGCGACCTCCGGGTCGGTGCCGGTGGTGGCCAGGGCCAGGTGCCGGGCGCGCTCGATCGGGTCGGAGGCGGCGGTCGACAGCGCCGCGTGCGCGGCTCGCCGCTCCTGCGCGGGGGCCTCCGCGTACAGCGCGGCGGAGATCAGCGGATGCGCGAACCGTACGGCGGGCCCCTCGGGCTCCGTTGCCAGCAGGCCGAGTTCGGCGGCCTGCGCGGTCTCGGCCTCGGCGTTCTCCCGGCCGGCCGTCTGGAGCAGGGCCACGGTGGGACGGGCGCCGGCGCTCGCGACCAGCAGGGTGCGGCGGGCCTCGGCGGGCAGCATGTCGAGCCGGCTCAGCACCAACGCGCGTAGCGAGGTGGGCACCGGGAGCGGCTCACCCGCTCTCGGCGGGGTGGGGTTCTCGGCGAGGGCGCGGCCCAGTTCGAGCGCGAACAGCGGGTTGCCGCCGCTGGTGCGGTGGATCTCGCGCACGGTGGAACGGGGCAGTCCGGTGTAGCCGCGATGGTCGAGCAGTGCCGAGACCTGGGCCCGGGTGAGCGGGCTGAGCCGGAACGCGAGGGTGTCCGGCGGGGAGGCGTTCAGATACCGGTCGTACTCCTGGCCCTCGGTGCGTACCGCGAAGACCATCTGCACCTGGGTGTCGCCGAGGCGCCGGGCGGCGAAGCCGAGGAGTTCCGCGCTGGCCGGGTCCAGCCACTGCAGGTCGTCCGCGACGACGAGGACGGGGCCGTCGGCCGCGAGGGCGCGCAGCGCGGACAGGACGGCGAGGCGCAGGGCGAGGCCGTCGCGCTGGAGGGAGGACTCGCCGCGTCCGGTGAGCGCGGATTCCAGTGCGGTGCGCTGGGCGGCCGGAAGCCGCTCGGAGACCTCGTCGAGGACCAGACCGAGGAGGTCGGCGAGGGCGAGGAAGGGGAGATGGGATTCGGACTCCGTGGCCGAGCAGCGCAACACGGTCCGAGCCGTGTCGCCGTATTCCGCGGCCAAGGCCCGCAGGAGGGTCGATTTTCCTATTCCGGCGGGGCCGTGGAGCAGCACACTGCCGCCCTCGGCGAGCTGGTCACGGGCGGCGGTGAACATCTCCTCCCGGCCGATGACCAGGTCGGAGCGGCATCTGGCAGGCTCCTTGAAGTCACGTCGCACGGTCACCGCTCCCCTCGTGTGTCGTGTCCGGGCCAATATTAGGCAATCAATCCTTGAAATTCGGATGGATGGGGTCGTGAGGGAAATAACAACAGTCAGGCATAGGGAAATTCAAAGCTCCGGCGAATGAATAGCGGGTCGCCACGCGGGGCTCCTCTCATGGCAGCACCCCCGCCCGCCGGGCCGCCACCACGGCCTCCCCGCGGGTGTGCGCGCCGAGCTTCCGCATCGCCGAGCGCAGATACCCCTTCACGGTCTCCGGCCGCAGCCCGAGCCGCTGTGCCGCCACCGCGTTCGTCGCCCCGGCCGCCACACACGCCAGCACATCCAGCTCCCGGGGTGCGAGACCGACCTCTCCGGTGGCCGTCTCCCCGGTCAACAGCCCGCAGGCGTCCAGCAGTTGGGCCCGCAGCGCCGGGTCCGGGATGCGCGGGGCCAGCGCCCGCAGCGCCGCGTGCGCCTCCCGCACCTGCTCCCACACCGCGCTCGCCGCCGGGTCGGGGGCCGGTGCCGGGCGCGCCGCGCTCAGCAGGTCCCGCACCTCCTCCCGTACCACCAGCGCGTGTTCCACGTCCCGGGCGGCGTCCATCGCCGCGCTCAGCATCCGGTCGCCCAGCGGCTGGGCGGTGCGCAGCGCGCCGTAGAGGACACCGCGCACCCGGCGCCGTACGACGACCGGGACCGCGAGGATCGCGCGCAGGCCCTCGGCGGCCACCGGGGCGTCGTACTCGTGGCTGATCTGGCGGGACGCGGAGTAGTCCAGGACGGCGCACGGGCGGGCGAGGGCGACCGCCTTGCCGCCCAGGCCGTTGCCCGTGTTCACCGCGAGGGCGCGCAGGGCGGGTGTCGCCGTGCCGCTCAGTTCGCTGATGCGCATCTGCTGCCGACCGGTCTCCACCAGGCCGCCGAAGGCGACCGGGAGCCCCGTGCCGCGCCGCAGCCGTACCAGTGCCGACTGAATCTCCACCATCCCCGCCGCGTCCGTAGCCACCCGTTCGCCCCTTCATTGCGGCCGCCCTGCTGCACACACCCCCGTACGGGGGTAGTGAGACCCACATCACGGATTACACGATGTCAGAGAGCCGCCCGGCAATGGTCCGGTTACTAGGAGGACAGATGACGACGGCGAGTGAGTCGTTCCGTAGTGCGCGGGATTTCCTGTTGGCGCATCGCGAGGACTATGCCACGGCCTACGAGGGTTTCTCCTGGCCCCGGCCCGAGCACTTCAACTGGGCGTTCGACTGGTTCGACGTCATCGCGGACGGCAACGCCCGCACCGCGCTGCACATCGTCGAGGAGGACGGCCGTGAGACCAAGCTGTCCTTCGGTGAGCTGTCCGTCCGCTCGGACCAGGCCGCGCACTGGCTGCGCACCCGGGGCGTCCGAGCCGAGGACCGCATCCTGGTCATGCTCGGCAACCAGGCCGAGCTGTGGATCACCGCCCTGGCCGCGATGAAGCTCCGCGCCGTCGTGATCCCGGCGACCCCGCTGCTGGGCCCCTCCGACCTGCGCGACCGCGTCGAACGCGGCCGGGTCCGGCAGGTGATCGTGCGCTCCGAGGACACCGGCAAGTTCGACGAGGTGCCGGGTGACTACACGCGCATCGCTGTCGGCGCGGAGAGGCCCGGCTGGCTGGACTTCGAGGAGGTCTACGACACCTCGGCCTCCCTCTTCGTACGGGACCCCGCCCCGACCCTGGCCGACGACCCGCTGATGCTCTACTTCACCTCGGGCACGACCGACCGCCCCAAGCTGGTCGAGCACACCCACACCTCGTACCCGATCGGTCATCTCGCCACCATGTACTGGATCGGGCTCCAGCCCGGCGACGTGCACCTCAACATCTCCTCGCCGGGCTGGGCCAAGCACGCCTGGTCGAACCTCTTCGCCCCCTGGAACGCCGAGGCGACCGTCTTCATCCACAACTACACGCGCTTCGACCCGGCCCGGCTGATGGCCGAGATGGACCGGGTGGGCGTCACCACCTTCTGCGCCCCGCCGACCGTGTGGCGCATGCTCATCCAGGCCGACCTCACCCAGCTCCGCACCCCGCCCCGCGAGGCCCTCGCCGCGGGCGAGCCGCTCAACCCCGAGGTCATCGAGCAGGTCCGGCGGGCCTGGGGTGTCACCATCCGCGACGGCTTCGGGCAGACCGAGACCGCCGTCCAGGTCTCCAACAGCCCCGGCCAGCCGCTGAAGACCGGCTCCATGGGCCGCCCGACCCCCGGCTACCGCGTCGAACTCCTCGACCCCGTCTCCGGCGCTCCGGGCGCGACCGAGGGCGAGATCGCGCTCGACCTGTCCGACCCGCCGGTCGGCCTGATGACCGGCTACCACGGAGACCCGGACCGTACGGCGGAGGCGATGGCCGGCGGCTACTACCGCACCGGCGACATCGGCTCCCGCGACGAGGACGGCTACATCACCTACGTCGGCCGGTCCGACGACGTCTTCAAGGCCTCCGACTACAAGATCTCCCCGTTCGAGCTGGAGAGCGCCCTGCTGGAGCACGAGGCGGTGGCCGAGGCCGCGGTGGTGCCCGCGCCGGACGAGCTGCGGCTCGCCGTACCGAAGGCGTACGTCGTCCTCGCGGAGGGCTGGGAGCCGGGGCCGGACACCGCGAAGGTGCTCTTCGAGCACTCGCGCGACGTCCTCGCCCCCTACAAGCGCATCCGCCGCCTGGAGTTCGCCGCCCTGCCCAAGACCGTCTCCGGCAAGATCCGCCGGATCGAACTGCGCGAGGCGACGGCCGCCGGGTCGGCCGCCGAGTACCGCGAGGAGGACTTCCGATGACCTCGTACACCCATGGAACCAGCGGGACTTCACTCCTCGGCGACACCATCGGCGCCAACCTCGACCGGGCGGTCGCCGCGTGGCCCGACCGGGAGGCACTCGTCGACGTACCGTCGGGGCGGCGCTGGACCTACGGCCAATTCGCCGCCGATGTGGACCGGTTGGCGTCCGCGCTGCTCGCGAGCGGGGTGGCGAAGGGGGACCGGGTCGGCATCTGGGCGATCAACTGCGCCGAGTGGGTGCTCGTCCAGTACGCCACCGCCCGGATCGGCGCGATCATGGTGAACATCAACCCGGCCTACCGCACCCACGAGGTCGAGTTCGTCCTCAAGCAGGCGGGTATCTCGGTCCTGTTCGCCTCGCTCAGCCACAAGGGGAGCGACTACCGGGCCATGGTCGACCAAGTCCGGGGTGCGTGCCCGGAGTTGCGCGAGGTCGTCTACATCGGCGACCCGAGCTGGGATGCGCTGCTCTCGCGCGGCACGGGTGACGGGCCGTACCCGGAGCTGTCCTGCGACGACCCCATCAACATCCAGTACACCTCGGGCACGACGGGCTTCCCCAAAGGGGCCACGCTCTCCCACCACAACATCCTCAACAACGGTTATTTCGTCGGGGAGTTGATCGCCTACACGGAGCAGGACCGGATCTGCGTCCCGGTGCCCTTCTACCACTGCTTCGGCATGGTGATGGGCAACCTCGCGGCGACCTCGCACGGCGCGTGCATCGTGATCCCGGCCGCGTCCTTCGACCCGGCGGTGACCCTGAAGGCCGTACAGCAGGAGCAGTGCACGTCGCTCTACGGCGTCCCCACCATGTTCATCGCGGAGTTGAACCTCCCCGACTTCGCGTCCTACGACCTCTCGTCGCTGCGCACCGGCATCATGGCGGGGTCGCCCTGCCCGGTCGAGGTGATGAAACGGGTGGTCGCCGAGATGCACATGGCGGAGGTGGCCATCTGCTACGGCATGACGGAGACGTCCCCGGTCTCGCTCCAGACCCGGACGGACGACGACCTTGAACACCGCACCGGCACGGTCGGCCGGGTCCTCCCGCATCTGGAGGTCAAGGTCGTCGACCCGGCGACGGGTGTGACCCAACCCAGGGGAACGGCAGGGGAGTTGTGCACCCGCGGCTACAGCGTGATGCTCGGCTACTGGAACGAGCCCGAGAAGACCGCCGAGGCGATCGACGCGGGCCGCTGGATGCACACGGGGGACCTGGCGGTGATGCGTGAGGACGGGTACGTCGAGATCGTCGGCCGCATCAAGGACATGATCATCCGGGGCGGCGAGAACATCTACCCGCGCGAGATCGAGGAGTTCCTCTACACCCACCCGAAGATCGCCGACGTCCAGGTCGTCGGAGTCCCGCACGAGCGCTACGGCGAGGAGGTCCTGGCCTGCGTCATCCCGCGCGACGCGGCGGACCCGCTGACGCTGGATGAGCTGCGCGCCTTCTGCGAGGGCAGGTTGGCCCACTACAAGATCCCGAGCCTGCTTCAGATCATGGACGCCTTTCCGATGACCGTGTCGGGGAAGGTGCGGAAGGTCGAGCTTCGGGAGGGGGCTGTTCGGGGAGTTGTAGGCCCGAACTAACCCCCCGCCGCGTCGAGTTCGTCCGCCAAGTCGTTCACCGGCTGTGGGGTGCCCGTGAGGTCGAGGATGAACAGGGGGATGTGGAGGGCGTCGGCTCGGGTGCGGGCCTCGTCGGTGTAGCCGGCCAGCGAGAAGTAGACGCAGGTCGTGGATTCCGTCATGGCGGTCAGCCACAGGCATTCCACGTCGCGCAGCGAGGCAGGGCGTACGGTCGGGTCCACCTGGGCCAGGATGCCGCGGGCCGCGAGGCCGATGCCGGACGGGGGGCGCTGGTCGGCGCGGCGGATGTCGCGGTAGCCGAGCCAGCGCAGATAGAGCGCCGCGGCGGTGACGGCGTCGCGCGCGGTGCGGATCGTGACGGGCTGGAAGGCGGGGCGGCCGCGGACCTCGGTGCCGGTCCTGGCGGGCCGCGCGGTCGGCTGCGCGGGCGGTCCGGCGGTCGGTTCCGCGCCCGCGACGGGAATCCGCAGCAGCGTCCCGCACGGGCAGCCCAGCTCCGGGTACGGCCACTCGTCCAGCCGGCCGCAGGCCGCGCAGCGCACCGCGATCCAGTCCTCGTCCCAGACCCGATGGGTCACCGCCGTCACCACGCCACGCCGATCCAGCGGCGGGGCGACAGGGGCTCCGCACACACATGGGTACGACGGCGCCGCGTAGACGTGCTCACGTCGGCAGGCCGGACAGCGCACCGGCACGCTCTCGGACATGCGCCCCATCGTCCTCCTGGAAACCCCCGCTTGTCCGTCTCTTGACGGTCTTGACCCCTCCGCTTACATTACTTCCAGATAGCAGAATTCAAATTCCATGATGCGGAAACTCGGAGGTACTCACCGCGGGCGCGACGGTGACACCCATCCGACAGCCGAAGCGAAGCAGGAGTACTCCATGGCTCGTATGACCGCTGCCCGCGCGGCAGTCGAGATCCTCAAGCGCGAGGGCGTCAGCGACGCGTTCGGGGTCCCGGGCGCGGCGATCAACCCCTTCTACGCCGCCCTCAAGGCCTCCGGTGGTATCCACCACACCCTCGCCCGGCACGTCGAGGGCGCCGCGCACATGGCCGAGGGCTACACCCGTACCCGCCCCGGCAACATCGGTGTCTGCATCGGCACCTCGGGCCCGGCCGGCACCGACATGATCACCGGGCTGTACTCGGCGACCGGCGACTCGATCCCGATCCTGTGCATCACGGGCCAGGCCCCGACCGCCGTGATCCACAAGGAGGACTTCCAGGCCGTCGACATCGCCTCGATCGCGGGGCCGGTGACGAAGATGGCGGTCACCGTCCTGGAGGCGGCCCAGGTCCCCGGCGTCTTCCAGCAGGCCTTCCACCTGATGCGCTCGGGACGCCCCGGCCCGGTCCTGATCGACCTGCCGATCGACGTGCAGCTCACCGAGATCGAGTTCGACCCCGAGACGTACGAGCCGCTCCAGGCCTACAAGCCCGCTGCGACCCGCCCCCAGATCGAGAAGGCGCTCGCGCTCCTCAACGCCTCCGAGCGGCCCCTGATCGTCGCCGGTGGCGGTGTCGTCAACGCCGACGCGGCCGAACTCCTCGTCGAGTTCGCCGAGTTGACCGGCACCCCGGTCGTCCCCACCCTGATGGGCTGGGGCCTCCTGCCCGACGACCACGAGCTGAACGCCGGCATGGTCGGCCTCCAGACCTCGCACCGCTACGGCAACGCGACCTTCCTGGAGTCCGACTTCGTCCTCGGCATCGGCAACCGCTGGGCCAACCGCCACACCGGCAAACTGGACGTCTACACCGCCGGACGCACCTTCGTCCACGTCGACATCGAGCCCACCCAGATCGGCAGGATCTTCGCCCCCGACTACGGCATCGCGTCCGACGCGAAGGCCGCGCTGGAGCTGTTCGTCGAGGTGGCAAGGGAGTTGAAGGCGGCGGGCCGGCTGCCCGACCGCTCCGCCTGGGCGGCCTCCGCACAGGAGCGGAAGGCAACTCTTCAGCGCCGTACGCACTTCGACGACATCCCGATCAAACCGCAGCGCGTCTACGAGGAGATGAACAAGGCCTTCGGCCCGGAGACCCGGTACGTCTCCACCATCGGCCTCTCGCAGATCGCCGGCGCCCAGATGCTGCACGTCTACCGCCCGCGCCACTGGATCAACTGCGGTCAGGCGGGCCCCCTCGGCTGGACCATCCCGGCCGCGCTCGGCGTCGCCAAGGCCGACCCCGAGGCGTCCGTCGTCGCCCTCTCCGGCGACTACGACTTCCAGTTCATGATCGAGGAGCTCGCGGTCGGCGCCCAGCACCGGATCCCGTACGTCCATGTCCTGGTGAACAACGCCTACTTGGGCCTCATCCGGCAGGCGCAGCTAGGCCTGGACATCAACTTCCAGGTCAACCTTGAATTCGAGAACATCAACTCGCCCGAGCTGGGCGTCTACGGCGTCGACCACATCAAGGTCGTCGAGGGCCTCGGCTGCAAGGCCATCCGCGTCACCGACCCCGCCGAACTCGGCGCCGCCTTCGACCAGGCGAAGAAACTCGCCGCGGAGTTCCGGGTCCCGGTCGTCGTCGAGGCGATCCTGGAGCGCGTCACCAACATCGCGATGAGCAGGACCAACGACATCAGTGCGGTGGTCGAGTTCGAGGAACTCGCGACCGAGCCAGGCCACGCACCGACGTCGATCAGGCCGCTGAAGGTCTGAGAGTAGAGGTGGGGGCTGTCCCGTCCGGAATGACGGGAAACCCCCCGAATGGTTGTACTGGGGGGGCGCGAAGCGCCACCAACCAGAAAGGAAGAGCGTCGGGTATGGAAAGAGTGTAAGGGGAAAATTGTAG
>NZ_JBEXDX010000031.1:55532-107079 GCF_040605995.1 Streptomyces sp. NPDC005492 | reverse complement strand
GCCCCCGGATCCGGGGGCGCGGGCCTCGTCGTAGGAGAGGGACGGAGCGAAGGGCTCAGTCCTCGCCCAGGTACGCCTTGCGTACCGACTCGTCGTGCAGGAGGTCCTCGCCCGTGCCGGAGAGGACGATGTTGCCGATCTCCATGACGTGGCCCTGGTCGGCGAGGGAGAGGGCCGCCTGGGCGTTCTGTTCGACGAGGAGGATCGTCGTGCCCGATGCCTTCAGTTCGACGATCGTCGCCATGATCTTCTGCATCATGATCGGCGAGAGGCCCATGGAGGGTTCGTCGAGCATCAGCAGTTTCGGCTGGGACATCAGGGCGCGGCCCATCGCCAGCATCTGCTGCTCACCGCCCGAGAGGGTTCCCGCGGCCTGCTTCTGACGTTCGCCGAGGATCGGGAAGAGGTCGTAGGCGCGCTGGATGTCCTTCTCGATGCCTTCCTTGTCCTTGCGGAGGAAGGCGCCGAGTTGGAGGTTCTCGGCGATGGTGAGGCGGGGGAAGATGTGCCGGCCTTCGGGGGAGTGGGCCAGTCCGAGGGCGACGATCTTGTGGGCGGGGACGTTCTTCAGCGGCTTGCCGTCGAAGGTGATCTTCCCCGAGGCGGGCTGGAGGAGGCCGGAGAGCGTGCGAAGTGTCGTCGTCTTGCCGGCGCCGTTCGTGCCGATCAGAGTGACGACCTGGCCGGCTTCCACGCTGAAGGAGATGCCCTTGACGGCCTCGATCTTGCCGTAGGCGACCCTGAGGTCCTCGACCTCCAGTAGTGCGGTCACTGGGCTTCTCCCTTGGTGCTGGTCGTGCTCTCCGTGTCGGCCGGTGCTGCCGTGGAGTCGGCCTCGAACGGTTCGCCCAGGTAGGCGGCGACGACGCGCTCGTCGGCCTGGACGACCTCGGAGGTGCCCTCGACGAGTTTCTCGCCCTGGACGAGGACGGCGACGCGGTCGCAGAGGTTGAAGATGAAGCGCATGTCGTGCTCGATGACGAGGACGGCGATGCCCTTGTCGCGGATGGCGAAGACCAACTCCTCGGTCGCCCGCGTCTCTTGGGGGTTCATGCCGGCCGTCGGCTCGTCCAGGAGCAGGAGGCCGGGTTCGGAGGCCAGCGCCCGCGCGATCTCCAGCTTGCGCTGTTCGCCGTAGGGGAGGTTCCTGGCGAGGTGGTCGCGCTTGTGGGCGAGGCCGATGAACTCCAGGAGTTCCATGGCGCGTTCCTCGCTCGCCTTTTCCGCCTTCTTGAAGCCGGGGCCGCGCAGGAGGGCGGACCAGAGGCCCTCCTTGGTGCGGGTGTGACGGCCGACGAGGACGTTTTCCAGGACCGTCATGTTGGCGAACAGGCGGATGTTCTGGAAGGTGCGGGCGATGCCGGCCTTGGTCACCAGGTGGGGCTTGGGCGGGAGCACCGTGCCCTGGTAGGAGACCGTGCCCTCGGTAGGGACGTAGAGGCCGGTGAGGCAGTTGAAGAAGGTGGTCTTGCCGGCGCCGTTGGGGCCGATGAGGCCTACGATCTCGCCGGCGTTGACGGTGAAGTCGACGGAGCGGACGGCGGTGAGGCCGCCGAAGCGCATGGTGACGTCACGGGCTTCGAGTACAGGTGTCGTCATGGCTCTCTACGCCCCTGCCTTGGTGATGGCGGGTTCGGTCAGGGTCGTGGTTTCCGGTACGTCGAGTTGGCCGGTCTCGTGGAATTCGAGCTGGCGTCGGCGGTTGGGGATGATGCCTTCGGGGCGGAAGCGCATCAGGAGGATGAGCGCGATGCCGAAGGCGAGGAGCGACTTGTCCTGGAGGGCGACGAGCTTCTCCGGGAGCAGGTAGAGCAGGGCCGCGCCGAGGAAGGGTCCGGAGACGGTGCCCATGCCGCCGAGGACTACGGCGGCCAGCAGGAACGCGGAGTTGGGCGGGGCCGCTCCGGCGAACTGGTACGGGTTGGGCACGACGCTGTAGGTGACGTGCGCGCTGACCGTGCCGGCGAGGCCGGCGAGGGTGGCGCCGAGGGCGAAGGCGATGAGCTTGACGCGGAAGCCGTTGATGCCCATGGCGGTGGCGGCGGTCTCGTCCTCGCGGATGGCGATCCAGGAGCGGCCGATACGCGAGTCGGAGGCGCGGCGGTAGATCGTGATGACGAGCGCCATGATCAGGACCATGAGCAGGTAGTAGTTGGCGAACCGGCCGATGGTGAATGAGCCGATGTCGTGGCTGTCACCGAAGTTGAAGCCGAAGAACGACAGGTCGGGGATGGACGGGATGCCGTTGGGGCCGTTGGTGATGTCGGGGCCGGAGACGCCGTCCATGTTGTTGACGGCGATGCGGAAGATCTCTCCGAAGCCGAGGGTCACGATGGCGAGGTAGTCGCCGCGCAGGCGCAGGGTGGGGGCGCCGATGAGGACGCCGAAGACCAGGCTGGCGGCGGCGCCGGTGAGGGCTGCGGCCCAGAAGGGGAACTGGACGCCGGAGAACTTGGAGAACTCGGAGCCGGAGACCAGGGCCGCGGTGTAGGCGCCGACGCCGAGGAAGGCGACGTAGCCGAGGTCGAGGAGTCCGGCGAGGCCGACGACGATGTTGAGGCCGAGGGCGACGGTGCCGAAGATCAGGATGTTGACGCCGAGGTTGGCGTAGTGGTCGTTGGTCTGGGTGAAGGGGAAGGCGATCGCGGCGACGAAGCCCATGGCGAGGGCGAAGCTGCGGTTGTTGGCGGTGAGGTGGCTGAAGCGGTCGAAGAGACCGGCGGTCTGCAACGCCCAGGCGGTGAAGACGACGACGATGAGGAAGCCGACGAAGAGTTCGTCCTCGGCGTCGATGCCGTAGGCGAAGACGGTGAGGGCGAGGGCGACGACGATCGTGATGACCAGTCGCTGTATCCAGGGTGCGGTGGCCTGGGGGGCCGGGATGCGGTCGGCCTTGGCGATGTACGCCTTGAGTGCTTCCTTGGTGCTGTCGGTGGCGGCCTGCGGGAGGGCGAGAGCGCCGATGACGGGGAGCAGGGAGGCGACGGCGGCGATGTAGGTGCCGGGTTCCCAGTTGACGATGCCGCCGAGTTCGGCCGCGATCGAGATGACCGTGTACCAGGTGACGGCGAAGCCGCCGAGGGCGGTGAGGACGAGGGGTGCGTTGTTGCGGGCGGGCAGGAGCCAGCGGAGTCCTCGGACGCCGTAGGTGGAGAGGGCGAAGAGGACGGTGATGAGGCCGGCCACGAGGGTGAGGACCTGGAGGCCGCCGGGGTTGCCGTTGAGGGTGAGGTCGCCGGGGAAGTCGGAGGTCCAGGTCCAGCGCAGGAACGTGGAGGCGGTGGTGGCGATGCCGCCGACGAGGAGCAGGGCGCGGGCCGCCGCGAGGGGCAACGGGATGATGCCCCGCTGTGTCGCCGGTGCCGGTGTGGCGTCGGTGGGCGGGGTGTCCGGGGTCTTGGTCGTCTCGGTCATGTGATCACGCCCTGTCCGCGACGCGTTCGCCGAGCAGGCCCTGTGGCCTGAACAGCAGTACGAGGATGAGGAGACAGAAGGCCCAGACGTTGGCCCAGCCGGATCCGCCGAGCTGCTGCATGCCGGGGATGTGGTTGATGTAGGCGGAGGCGAGGGTTTCGGCGACGCCGAGGACGACTCCGCCGAGCATGGCGCCGTAGATGTTGCCGATGCCGCCCATGACGGCCGCGGTGAAGGCCTTGAGGCCCATCAGGAAGCCCATGCGGTAGCCGATGTTGCCGTACTTGAGGCCGTAGGAGACGGCTGCCACGGCGGCGAAGAAGCCGCCGATGGCGAACGCGATGACGATGATGCGGTTGGTGTCGATGCCCATGAGCTGGGAGGTGTCCGGGTCCTGGGCGGTGGCCTGCATGGCGCGGCCGGTGCGGCTCTTGCGGACGAACCAGGCGAGGCCGGACATGCAGACGACGGCGGCGATGACCAGGAAGATGTCGGCGTCGGTGATCGTGACCGAGCCCAGGTCGTGGGTGCCGTCGAGGCTGGGGAAGGAGCGGTCCTTGTCGGCGCCCGGGTAGAAGTTCCGGACGACTTCCTGGAGGGACAGGGAGAGGCCGATGGCGGTGATGAGGGGGGCCAGCCGTGGTGCTTGCCGCAGGGGGCGGTAGGCGAATCGTTCGGCCCCTACCGCGACGAGGACGGAGACGATTCCGCCGCCGATCAGCATGAGTGGTACGGCGACCACCATCGAGGTGCCGTCGGGCAGGATGTAGGCGTAGACCGTGAGGGCGCCGAAGGCCCCGGTCATGAAGATCTCGCCGTGCGCGAAGTTGATGAGCTGGACGATGCCGTACACCATCGTGTAGCCGATGGCGATCAGCCCGTACATCGAGCCTAGGAGCAGCCCGTTGGCCAGCTGCTGCGGCAGGGTGTTCACCGCGTGGCCTCCATTGTCGCTGGTGGTCGTGTGCACAGATCGCGTGCCTGGGGTGAGGGGGTGTGACAACGGGCCGCGCGGTCGGGATCCTCCTTCCGCGCGGCCCGTGGTGCGGTGGTGCTGGAGCTGAAGATCAGCTTCCGTTGAAGGTGCCGGTCTTCACGGCCTTCCAGGCACCGTTGGTGACCTGGTAGACGGTGAGCTGCTTGTTCGTGGTGTCGCCGTACTGGTCGAAGGCGACCTTGCCGGAGATGCCTTCGAAGTCGGACTTCTGTACGGCGTCGACGACCTTGGAGCGGAGGTCGTTGCCGGAGGGCAGCTTGTCGCTGTTGCCGTCCTTGACGGCCTTCACGGCCTTGATGATGGCGGTGGCGGCGTCGTAGGCGTAGGCACCGTAGGCGCCGTAGTCACCCTTGTAGCCCTTGGCCTTGTAGGTCGCGATGAACTGCTTGGCGGCGGGCAGGGTGTCGGCGGGGACACCGACGGAGGTGGCGAGGTCGCCTTCGGCGGCCTTGCCGGCGGTCTGGATGTAGGTGGTGGCGAACATGCCGTCACCGCCGAACAGCGGGATCTTGACGCCGGCGCCCTTGAGCTGCTTGGTGATCTTCTCCGACTCGTCGTACTGGCCGCCGTAGTAGAGCAGGTCGGCGCCGGAGTTCTTGATCTTGGTGACGAGGGAGCTGAAGTCCGTGTCGCCGGTGTTGACGTGGTCGGTGCCCGCGATGGAGCCGCCGAGCTTCTTGAAGGCGCTGTTGAAGATCCCGGCCAGGCCGGCGCCGTAGGTCTGCTTGTCGTCGACGACGAAGGCCTTCTTCTTCTTGAGGCCGTTGTACGCGTAGTCGGCGGCGAACGCACCCTGGAGGGCGTCGGTGGTGGCGGTGCGGAAGTACGTCTTGTACGGCCGCGTCTTGGTGGTCGCCCAGTTCTTGCCCTGGGTCAGGGCGGGGTTGGTGTTCGAGGGCGAGATCTCGACCATGTTGGCCGAGGCGAACACCTGCTGCATCGACTGGGCGACGCCGGAGTTCAGCGGGCCGACGGCGCCGACCACGTTGGTGTCGCCGGTGAAGGCGGTGGCGTTGGACTGGCCGGTGGCGGGCTGGGCCTTGTCGTCCAGGGCCTTGACCTTGAACTTGACGCCGGGGACCCAGTTGTTCTTGTTGGCGTCGTCGACGGCGATCTGGACGCCGTACTGGATGCCGAGACCGGTGGTGGAGTTCTCACCGGACAGCGGGGCGTCGACACCGATGGTCAGGGTGGTCGACCCGCTGTCGCTCTTGCTGCCGCTGTCCCGGGAGCCGCACGCGGTGAGGGTCAGAGCTCCGGTCGTGAGAACGGAGGTCAGTATCACCAAAGAACGCTGTCGCACAATCAGTCCTTTCCGCAGGCACAGTCGCCCCCGTTTGGAGCGGCAAGGTGCTGCGCTGGTACCCAACTCCCGATGGAGCGGTGACTGGCCGTGACTCTAAGCCCGGTCTGTGGGCATGGGCATCGTCGTGAGCTGGCTTGTGACTTTCTTGTTATGACGTGTCGGTTGGCGGGCTTCGTGGAGGGTGGGTCTCGGCCGGTTTGGCGGAATTCAGCCGGGGTCCACATTTTGAGAACCTGCACTTCCGCTTGGCCGTGGGCCTGGCCTGGCGTTTGTCGTGTCACAGGCCCTGTGGAGGAGCCGGGAAAGGTCCTTGGAGTAGGCGCTGCCGAAGATGAAACTGTGGCGTTGTATTGCGCGCGTGTTACGCAGCGTTACGTCCAGAAAGGCGAGGTCCGCATTCAGCGGCAGTCCCGAACAGTCGGAAACCGATATCTGCACGGTGACGCGGTGGGTCACGCCGGGGCGGACGGTGAAGGACGGTTCCGGTACGGCCTGGGCGTCGAGTCCGTCGAAGGCCGCGCCGGTGACGCGGATGGCGACGGAGGGTCCGCTGTCCACGGTCACCGCGAAGCGGAAGAAACCGGTCGTGGTGGGGGAGTCGGTGGTCTGGGCGAGTCCGGTGTAACGCCATGCGGTGACGTTCGCCGGCCAGGGCACGACCGGGGCCGGGGCGCCGTGCCGGTGGGCGGTCGGCAGGAGGACGGCTCCGGCGGCCACGGCGGCGGCCGTGCCCGCCGCGAGCGCGGCCCTGCGGGCGCGCGGCGACAGGGTGTGCCAACGGTCTGTCAGGCGGGGCTGGTCGCCACCGATGACTTCGTAACTCCCGTCCGCCTCGGGGGAGTCGACGGATTCGACGGGCCCGATACCGCTCATGCCGACAGCCTCATGGGAAAACGGTAGGGGAGTGGACAGGGGCGGGGAAGACGGGGGTGCGGCCCCCGCCCCGGATCGGCCGGTATCAGCTCGCGACGGCCGCGGGGATTCCGTCGCCGGGCCGCACGTCCCGCAGCAGACAGGTCAGCCGCGCGGAGCACACGCGCCGCCCGTCCTCGTCACTGATCACGATCTCGTACGTCGCCGTCGACCGGCCCCGGTGCACGGGGGTGGCCACGCCGGTCACCAGGCCGGAGCGGGCGCCGCGGTGGTGGGTGCAGTTCAGGTCGACGCCGACGGCGATCTTCGTGCTGCCGCCGTGCAGCATGGACCCCAGCGAGCCCAGGGTCTCGGCCAGTACGGCGGACGCGCCGCCGTGCAGCAGTCCGTAGGGCTGGGTGTTCCCCTCGACCGGCATGGTGCCGACGACGCGCTCGGCGGACGCCTCCACGATCTCCACGCCCATCCGGGTGCCGAGGTGCCCCGCCGAGAACAGGGCCACCAGGTCGATGCCGAGAGCCGAGTACTCGTCGATGACGTCCTGCGGGAACTTCCCTTGTTGCTGCTCGCCCATGGGGCCGGCTCCGTTCGTCGTACGCCTGACTGGGGGGACCTGACGGCTGAGCAAACGCTCAGTCGGTGGCCGATTGTTCCAGACGTACGACGACGGACTTGCTGGCCGGGGTGTTGCTGGTGTCCGCGGTGGCGTCCAGCGGGACCAGGACGTTGGTCTCGGGGTAGTAGGCGGCGGCGCAGCCCCGTGCGGTCGGATAGTGCACGACGCGGAAACCGGGCGCCCGCCGCTCCACGCCGTCCTTCCACTCGCCGACCAGGTCGACGTACGACCCGTCGGCGACGCCGAGCGTGCGGGCGTCCTCGGGGTGCACCAGCACCACCCGGCGGCCGTTCCTGATGCCCCGGTAGCGGTCGTCCAGGCCGTAGATCGTGGTGTTGTACTGGTCGTGCGAGCGCAGCGTCTGCAACAGCAGCCGCCCGTCCGGCAGTTCGGGGTACTCGATCGGCGCGGCGGTGAAGTTGGCCTTGCCGGTGGTGGTCGGGAAGCGGCGCTCGTCGCGCGGGGCGTGCGGGAGGGCGAAGCCCCCGGGGTGCGCGACACGCGCGTTGAAGTCCTCGAAGCCGGGGACCACGCGCGCGATGCGGTCGCGGATCGTCGCGTAGTCCTTCTCGAACTCCTCCCAGGGCGTGCGGGATTCCTCGCCGAGGACACGGCGGGCGAGGCGGCACACGATGGCCGGCTCGGACAGCAGATGGGTGCTCGCGGGCTCCAGGCGGCCGTGCGAGGCGTGCACCATGCCCATGGAGTCCTCGACGGTCACGAACTGCTCTGTGCTTTTCCCGTCCGGGCAGACCTGGAGATCGCGCTCCGTCCGGCCCAGGGTGGGCAGAATCAGGGCACGCGCGCCCGTGACCGTGTGCGAGCGGTTGAGCTTCGTCGACACGTGCACGGTGAGCCTGGCGCGCCGCATGGCGGCCTCGGTGACCTCGGTGTCGGGGGAGGCGGACACGAAGTTGCCGCCCATCGCGAAGAACACCTTCGCGTCGCCGTCGCGCAGTGCGCGGATCGCGGCGACCACGTCGTAGCCGTGCTCGCGCGGCGGGGCGAAGCCGAACTCCTTCTCCAGGGCGTCCAGGAAGGCGGGCGCGGGGCGCTCGAAGATGCCCATGGTGCGGTCGCCCTGCACGTTGCTGTGGCCGCGCACCGGGCACACGCCCGCGCCGGGGCGGCCGATGTTGCCGCGCAGCAGAAGGAAGTTGACGACCTCGCGGATGGTCGGGACGGCGTGCTTGTGCTGGGTGAGGCCCATCGCCCAGCAGACGATGGTGCGCTCCGAGGCGAGCACCATCGCCAGGGCTTTCTCGATCTCCGGGCGGGTCAGCCCGGTCGCCAGGAGCGTCTCGTCCCAGTCGGCGGCACGCGCGGCCTCGGCGAACTCCTCGTAGCCGTGGGTGTGTTCGTCGACGAAGGTCTGGTCGACGGCTCCCTCCGTCTCCAGGATGAGTCTGTTGAGGAGGCGGAAGAGGGCCTGGTCGCCGCCGATGCGGATCTGCAGGAACAGGTCGGTGAGGGCGGCGCCCCTGAGCATGCCCTGCGGGGTCTGCGGGTTCTTGAACTTCTCCAGGCCCGCCTCGGGCAGCGGGTTGACGCTGATGATCTTCGCGCCGTTGGCCTTGGCCTTCTCCAGGGCGGAGAGCATGCGCGGGTGGTTGGTGCCCGGGTTCTGTCCGGCGACGACGATCAGGTCGGCCTGGTAGAGGTCCTCCAGGAGGACGCTGCCCTTGCCGATGCCGATCGTCTCGTTCAGCGCCGACCCCGACGACTCGTGGCACATGTTCGAGCAGTCCGGCAGGTTGTTGGTGCCCAGCTCCCGCGCGAACAACTGGTACAGGAACGCGGCCTCGTTGCTGGTCCGGCCGGACGTGTAGAAGAGGGCCTCGTCCGGGGAGCCGAGGGCGGCGAGTTCCTCGGCGACGATGTCGAACGCCCGCTCCCAGGTGACCGGTTCGTACCGCTCGCCCCCTTCGGGGAGATACATGGGATGCGTCAGCCGCCCCTGCTGTCCCAGCCAGTACCCGCTGCGCGTCGCGAGATCGGCCACCGGATGGGCCGCGAAGAACGCCGGGGTGACCCGGCGCAGGGTGGCCTCCTCGGCGACCGCCTTCGCGCCGTTCTCACAGAACTCCGCCGCGTGCCGGTGATCCGGCTCCGGCCAGGCACAGCCCGGGCAGTCGAACCCGTCCTTCTGATTGACCCGCAGCAGCGTCAGCGCGGTGCGCTTCACACCCATCTGCTGCTGGGCGATACGCAGCGTGTGCCCGATCGCCGGCAGCCCTGCGGCAGCGTGCTTCGGCTCGGTGACCTGCGGCGAGTCCTGGACCGGATCACCCTTGGGCGGCTTCGTGGCCATCGCGGCCTCTCCTTCGCTGGCACCTGTGAGCTATGTCTACGATCCTCGCACGCGGGGGTGACAACGCGGAGATCGCTTCGGTTGGTTCGGTGGGGTGCTGCAGGGGCCGGGGAGAAGTTGTCCGGCATCGCACGCGAGGGGCGGGGCACGGTCGGGTTTTCGTTGTGGTGGGCGGGGTCGGCGATCCTGGTCTTCGCTGCGGCGGGTGGGCGGACTCGGTCGGACCGGTCTCCGTCGAGGTGGGCCGGGCCGGATCCGCCTGCGCCACGACGATCGCCCGCCTCGCCGCCCCCGACCCCGCCTCGCGTGTTCGCCGCCACAGGTTGCGCCCCCGCGACGCCGCGGCCGTGACTCCGACTGTCAGTGGGGCGTGGCAGGATCGGGGGCGTGGCAGAGACAGCATCGAAGAAGACCGACAAGACCTCCGGCGGAGACCGTCCACGGCTGATGCTGATGGACGGGCACTCGCTGGCCTACCGCGCGTTCTTCGCGCTGCCCGCGGAGAACTTCACGACCGCGACGGGCCAGCCGACGAACGCGATCTACGGCTTCGCGTCGATGCTGGCCAACACCCTGCGCGACGAGGCGCCCACGCACTTCGCGGTGGCCTTCGACGTGTCCCGCAAGACCTGGCGCTCCGAGGAGTTCACGGAGTACAAGGCGAACCGCTCCAAGACCCCGGACGAGTTCAAGGGCCAGGTCGAGCTGATCGGCGAGCTGCTCGACGCGATGCATGTGTCGCGGTTCGCGATCGACGGCTTCGAGGCCGACGACGTCATCGCCACGCTCGCCACCCAGGCCGAGGCCGAGGGATTCGACGTGCTGATCGTCACCGGCGACCGCGACTCCTTCCAGCTCGTGTCCGAGCACACCACGGTGCTCTACCCGACGAAGGGCGTCTCCGAGCTGACCCGGTTCACTCCGGAGAAGGTCGTCGAGAAGTACGGGTTGACGCCCGCCCAGTACCCCGACTTCGCGGCCCTGCGCGGCGACCCGTCCGACAACCTCCCGGGCATCCCCGGCGTCGGTGAGAAGACCGCCGCGAAGTGGATCAACCAGTTCGGTTCGTTCGCCGAGTTGGTCGAGCGCGTCGACGAGGTCAAGGGCAAGGCCGGACAGAACCTCCGCGACCACCTGGACGCGGTCAAGCTCAACCGCCGGCTGACCGAGATGGTCAAGGACGTCGAGCTGCCGAAGACCGTCGTCGACCTGGAGCGCGCTCCGTACGACCGCACGGCCGTCGCGATGGTTCTGGACACCCTGGAGATCCGCAACCCCTCGCTGCGCGAGCGACTGCTGGCCGTCGACCCCGGCACCGAAGAAGCCGACGCGACCCCGGCCGCCGCGAGCGGCGTGGCGGTCGACGGCGCGGTCCTCGGCACCGGCGAGCTGACCGGCTGGCTCGCCGACTACGGCACCGAGCCCCTCGGCGTCGCCACCGTCGACACCTGGGCGCTCGGCACCGGCTCGGTGACCGAGGTCGCGCTCGCCACCGCCGGGGGAGCGGCCGCCTGGTTCGACCCGGCCGAGCTGGACGAGAGCGACGAGAACGCGTTCGCGACCTGGCTGTCCGACGCCGACCGCCCCAAGGTGTTCCACAACGCCAAGGGCGCGATGCGGGTCTTCGCCGAGCACGGCTGGACGATCGCCGGCATCTCCATGGACACCGCGCTCGCCGCCTACCTGGTCAAGCCCGGCCGCCGCTCCTTCGACCTGGACGCGCTGTCCCTGGAGTACCTCGGCCGCGAGCTGGCCCCCGCGGCCACGGCCGACGGACAGCTCGCCTTCGGCGCGGACGACGGCGCCGAGGCGGACGCCCTGATGGTGCAGGCCCGCGCGATCCTCGACCTGGGAACGGCCTTCGGGGAGCGCCTCCAGGAGGTCGGCGCGGCGGACCTGCTCCGTGACATGGAGCTGCCCACCTCGATCCTGCTCGCCCGCCTGGAGCGGTCCGGCATCGCGGCCGACAAGGCCCACCTCGAAGCCATGGAGCAGATGTTCGCCGGCGCCGTGCAGCAGGCGGTGAAGGAGGCGCACGCGGCGGCCGGACACGAGTTCAACCTAGGCTCGCCCAAGCAGCTCCAGGAAGTCCTCTTCGGCGAACTCGGCCTGCCCAGGACCAAGAAGACGAAGACCGGCTACACGACCGACGCCGACGCCCTGGCCTGGCTCGCGAACCAGACCGACAACGAACTGCCGGTCATCATGCTCCGCCACCGCGAACAGGCGAAGCTGCGCGTCACCGTCGAGGGCCTGATCAAGACCATCGCGACGGACGGCCGTATCCACACCACGTTCAACCAGACGGTCGCGGCGACCGGCCGCCTCTCCTCCACGGACCCGAACCTGCAGAACATCCCGGTCCGCACGGACGAGGGCCGGGCAATCCGCCGGGGCTTCGTGGTGGGCGAGGGCTTCGAGTCCCTGATGACCGCGGACTACAGCCAGATCGAGCTGCGCGTGATGGCCCACCTCTCCGAGGACGAGGGCCTGTTGGAGGCCTTCACCTCGGGCGAGGACCTGCACACCACGGTCGCCTCCCAGGTGTTCTCCGTGGAGGGTCCCGCGGTGGACGCGGAGATGCGCCGCAAGATCAAGGCGATGTCGTACGGCCTCGCCTACGGTCTGTCCGCCTTCGGTCTCTCCCAGCAGTTGAACATCGACGCGGGCGAGGCACGGGTCCTGATGGACACGTACTTCGAGCGCTTCGGCGGTGTACGGGACTATCTGCGCCGCGCGGTCGACGAGGCCCGGGCGACGGGCTACACGGCGACGCTCTTCGGCCGCCGCCGCTACCTCCCCGACCTCAACAGCGACAACCGCCAACGCCGTGAGGCCGCCGAGCGGATGGCCCTCAACGCACCGATCCAGGGCACCGCGGCGGACATCGTCAAGCTGGCCATGCTCAAGGTGGACAGCGCCCTGCGCGAGGCCGGCCTCAAGTCCCGCATGCTCCTCCAGGTCCACGACGAAATCGTCCTCGAAATCGCCCCCGGCGAGCGAGCGGCCACGGAAGAACTCGTCCGCCACGAAATGGCGGGCGCGGTACACCTCCGAGCACCTCTCGACGTCTCGGTGGGCGTGGGCACGGACTGGGAATCGGCCGCGCACTAGCCTCCGGCGGTTGGGCGGGGGGGGGTATCCCGAGCGAGCTTTTCGACAGAGCTCACCTGGACCAGCCCCCGCTGCAGCCGGCCGGCACACCACCCTCGGCAACAAAAACTCCCCGCCCAACCCCCGGAGGGCCCGTCACCCGCGTGGCCCCCGCGAAGGAGCCCCTCGCCGCCGGTGACCGTAAGGATGCGGGCATGGGTATACGCATGCTCCATCGCCGGTCGGGCCGGGCGCGGACCCGGGTGCGGGCAGCCGACGCCGCTGCCGCCCAGGTCACGCCCCGTCCGCCGGTCCCGGCCTTCGCGGCCGGCGCAAGCACCGCCCGCATCCCCGCCGACCTCGCCATGGCCGTCCAGCACACGGCCGCAGGGCTACGGCGCCGCCTCACGCGCCGGGACGACACGGACGTAGACCCCCGAGAACAGGCCAGACACCCACAGGGGCCGGCCATCGCCCCCAGCGGCACCCCCGTCTGGCGCCTGTGGGCGGACCTGGGCCGCAGCTACCTGGATCTCGTCCTCACCCGGCTCCCGAGGTCACGCTCCGTGCACACCGTGACGGTGTTCATCGCGACCCCGCCGGACGGCTCGGCCCCGCGCTGACCTCGTCCGGGTCGCCGGGCACCCCGGCCGCCGCGGGACGCCATAGGCGGACGCCCACGGCGTAGAGCAGCACGCCAAGGACCAGCCCGGCGCCCGCCCCGAAGCACAGCGTCGGGATCAGGTCCCAGAGGCTTGCCGTCGAACCCCAGTAGGCCCACCAGTGGGACGCCCGCTCCGCCGCCGCCACCAGGGCGCAGCCGCCGAGGACGACCCCGGCCGCCCACCGGTCCCATACCGACAGCACCGGTACGCCCACCGGTCCGGCGGCCGGAACCCGTCGTAGCGCACGCACTACGAACACCGTGATCACCAGCGCGCCGACCGCCGAACTGCCGTACTGGAGAGCGGAGAACAGCGGCCTGCCGGCCACCGTGCGGTCGAGGATCGGAACTAGCCGTACGCCCCACCGGTCGTGGTGCGTGAACGCGTCCCACACGACATGGGTCAGCCCGCCGAGGGCCGCGGAGACGTACCACCACGCGGCCAGGGACGGGGTCGCACGCGCGCGTGGGGCGCCGCAGCGCAGCAGGGTCGCCGTGCGGGCCTGCCGGGCGCGCGGCAGCAGGGCCACCAGGGGCTCACGCAGTACCAGCCACAGGCCGGCCGTCGTCCAGGCGATGAGGACGTCGACCGTGAAGACGCCCGGGAAGGAGTGCGTGGCGTTCCCGAACTCCATCGCCCCGGGGACCGCGCTCGCCGCGTAGTAGGTCATGTCGGGGGTGAAGGAGCCCGCCACCAGCACCGCCGGTACCAGTCGGCCGCGCCCCCTTCCGTCGCCGCGCACGGCGGGCAGTACGGCGGCGGCGTGACTCAAGGTGAACGGCAACAGGGCTCCCTGTAGGAGACATCGGCATATGGCCAACCGGTGAATAACGGTCACCAACGGGTGCCCGTGCAAAGCAAGTTGTCGTAGGGTCGCCTGGGTCCCCGCGCAGGGGGGACGCGGTCGGACGGAAGTGCGGAGCAAGCGTACAGAACATCCGAAAAGCACCACGAGGGCAACCTGTGACGTGGCTCGACCGTCACAACAGGCGCAGAGGCAACAGACAGGATGGGCGCTCGGGCGTCCCTGGGAGGGGTTCACTCCATGACGGCGCATTTCGGCAGGCGGCTGCGCAAGGGTGCGGCGACGACAGCGGTGGCCGCGGCAGCGGTCGCGGCACTGTCCGCGTCCCAGGCTCCGGCGGTGACCGGCGGCGACAGAGCGACCGCCGCCGGCCAGGTGACGCCCGACGGGAGCACCGAGCACAGTGCCACCGGGGACTCGCCGTACTACACGGACCTCCCGCCGCTCAGCAGCCCCAGCCCCAGCCCGAGTTCGAGCCAGCCGCCGACCATAGGGACCCCGGTCTCGATCGGTGAGGCGGAGGCGGGCATCCCCGCGACCGTCCTCGACGCCTATAGGAAGGCCGAGGCCGAACTCGCCGGGTCGAAGCCCGGCTGCAATCTGCCCTGGCAACTCCTCGCCGCCATCGGCAAGGTCGAGTCGGGCCAGGCGCGCGGCGGCCAGGTCGACGCGAACGGCACCACGACCTCGAAGATCCTGGGCCCCACGCTCGACGGCAACGGCTTCGCGCTCATCAAGGACACCGACAACGGCCAGTACGACGGCAACAGCCAGTACGACCAGGCCGTCGGCCCCATGCAGTTCATCCCGACGACCTGGGCGTGGGCGGGCCGCGACGGCAACGGCGACGGGGTCAAGGACCCCAACAACGTCTACGACGCCGCGCTCGCCGCCGGCCACTACCTGTGCCGCAACGACTGGAACCTGTCGACCACCGCGGGCCTGCACAGCGCGATCCTCAGCTACAACAACTCGCAGGACTACCTGAACACGGTCCTGTCGTGGCTGGAGTACTACCGCAAGGGCACCCACTCGGTCCCGGACGGCACCGGCACCGTGTCCACCGGCCGCAGCGACGACAACTCCGGGGCGAGTTCCACGCCTTCGCACTCGTCGTCGACTCCGTCGACCTCGTCGCCGAGCCCCTCCACGCCGTCGACTCCGACTCCGACGCCCACGCCGACCCCGACGCCGACGCCGACCCCCACCGACACGGTGGCCAAGCTGGCGGACGCGGGCACGGCGAAGCTGACCGCGATGGCGGGCGACCAGTTCAGCAAGAAGATCAGCACCCGCGCCGTGACCTCGGCCGGCAAGGCCGTCGCCAAGGTCAACGTCCGGTTCACCATCGTCGGCACCACGGACGCCACGTTCGTCGGCGGCGAGAAGGTCGCCAAGGCTGTCACCAACAGCTCCGGCGTGGCCGTCGCCCCGGCCCTCCAGGCCGGCGAGACGACCGGTGACTTCACCGTCCGCGCCACCATCCTCGGCCGTACGATCGCCGCTCTCGACTACACGGCCAGCGTCACGCCCCGGGTGGCCGACGCTCTCGCCCGCACCAGCACCACCGTGCTGACCTGCACCGCGGGTGGCGAGTTCGCCGACCAGGTAGAGGTGAAGGCCACCTACAACGGCGCGGTCGCCGACAAGGTCGCGGCCACCGCGACCCTCATCAAGGCCGCGGGCGACGCCACCGAGAACGACAAGGGCCCCTACTTCAAGGACGCAGACGGCAAGACGGTACGCACCCTCACAGGCCTGGCCACGGACGCGAACGGCCTGTTGAAGCTGCCGAAGCTGTATGCGGACGACACCACCGGCACCTTCCTGCTCAAGATCACCACGACGGGCGGCGCGACCCTCACGGTCGAACTGACCGTGACGGCGGCGCCCGCCACCTCCTCCCCGAGCCCGAGCGCCTCGGCCGACCCGAGCGCGTCGGCATCGGCATCGGCATCGACGTCGGCATCGCCGAGCGCGTAGTCCCGCCGCGCGACTCTGTGACGAGGGCGCCCCTCCGCTTCGGCGGGCGGGCGCCCTCCTACGTGTGCAACGTGTTCTCATCTCGCCCGTGCGTTGCTACGGTGCCCGACCTGACGACCTATCAGTTCCTGTCTGTCGGGAGGCCGGCATGCGTGCCCTGATCGCCGCCGCGACCGGACTCGTACTCGCGTTCGCGCTGGTCCTGACCATCACCGCGCTGGGCTCGCCGATGGGGAAGACCTCCCCGAAACCGCTGTTGACGACGGTGCCCGCGCACCCATAAACGTTTGCGCAAGCGTTTAACCGCTTGGGAGGGAGGCCGAGTTGCACCGCAAGGCCAGCCTGATCCTGCTCGCCCTCGCCGTGTTCTTCACGGCGCTGTCCCCGCTGATCCGGTGGTACGCCTTCCCGCGCCTGGCCAAGATCCCGGCGAACCAGTACCAGGACATGGTCCTGGAGGCGAAGAACGCCACCCTCCTCGACTACGGCACCATGAAGGCCAGGACGGTCCCCAAGGTCACCATCGTGCAGACCCTCAAGGGCGACGTCGAAGCCGCCAAGAAGATCGACAAGACCGCAGGCCGGGACGTCGTCGTCTGGGACGGCCTGTCCTACGTCCAGGGCCCCGACGGCAAGATGGTCTCCTCGATCCCCGAGCGCTACATCTTCGGCGCGCACAGCCAGGACCCCGTCCACGCCACCGGCGAGATGGTCGACGGCGACCCGGTCAAACGGGACGGCATCGAGTTCAAGTGGCCGTTCCTGACCCAGAAACGGGACTACGAGTACTTCGACGCGCAGACCCGCACCACCAACCCCATCCACTACAAGGGCACCCAGAACTTCCGCGGCGTCAAGGTCTACTACTTCGAGCAGACCATCCCGTGGACCAAGGTCCCCTTCCCGAAGACGATGCCCGTCAAGGGCATCACCCCGGAGTCCGTCGCCAAGACGGGCACCACCCGCTGGTACACCACGGTCCGCAGGTTCTGGGTCGAACCCGTCACCGGAGCACCGGTCTACGGCGAGGAGATCCACAAGGAGGAACTGCGCGGCGGCACCCTCCTGGGCGGCCGCGCGAAGGTGACGGCGTTCGCCGGCGACGTGAAGATGCGCGAGGACTACATCAAGCACACCGTCGCCCTGGTGAAGTCCAACCGCACCCTCGTGCTGCTGATGGTCTCCTACCTCCCCTGGGGCTTCCTGGGCCTAGGCATCCTCCTGCTGGCCCTCTCCCTCTACCTGGAGGCCCGTAGCAGGCGTCCCGGGGACCCCGCCCCCAACGAGGTCCACGAACCGGAACCGGTCACCGCCTGAGCCGTGCGTTGGTGAACCGCGTGGCCTCGGCTGTCGCCGGGTCCTCGGGCCACGGATGCTTCGGATACCGCCCCCGCAACTCGGCCCGCACGCCCCGGTAACCGTCCTTCCAGAAGGAGGCCAGATCGGCGGTCACGGCGGCAGGCCGCCCGGCGGGGGACAGCAGATGCACGAGCACCGGCACCCCGGCGACCTCCGGTGACTCCTGAAGCCCGAACATCTCCTGCAACTTCACGGCGAGCACGGGCTGTTCGGGATTCCCGTAGTCGATCCGCACCCTGGACCCGCTCGGCACCGAGAACCGCTCCGGAGCCAACTCGTCCAACCGCCCCGCGTCCCCCGAGGCCCACGGCAACAACCGCCGCATCGCCTGCCCCGCCTCGATCCGCCCCAGATCACTCCGCCGCCGGGGCCGCCCCAACTCCGGCTCCAACCACTCCTCCACGCGCGCGTGCAGCGCTTCGTCGGACACGTCGGGCCAGGGCTCACCGACCCGCAGACGCAGGAACGCCAGCCGCTGCCGCAACACCTGGGCATCCGCCGACCACCGCAGCAGCCCGAACCCCTCCTGACGCAGCCCTTCGACAAGCGCGTCCCGTACGGCGACGGGGTCGGCGTCCTTGAGCGGCCGCACCGCCAACTCGACGGCCCCGAGCCGCTCGACGCGCCGGGCCACGACGTCCCCGCCGGCCCAGTGCACTTCGTCCGCCTTGCTGAGCAACGCCCCGGCCGCGAATCGGGCGACGTCCTCGTCGACGACGGCGCCGAGCTGCACGCGTGCGTGCCCTTTGCCGATCGGCCGGTCGGCGACGGCCACGGCGATCCAGGGGGCGCCCCGGAGGGCACTCGCTTCGCCGACCTCGGCACGGGTACCGGAGACGAGCAGATAGGAACCGCCGTCGGCCTTGGCGACCCGTTCGGGATAGGCGAGGGCGGCGACGAGTCCGACGAGCGCGTCGTCGTTTTTGACGGTCACTTCCGTCGGAAGGGAGTCCCGCGTGCGCGGGTGGGAAAGTTCTTCTCCAGCGGACCGCAGCCGCCGAACCTCCGCACGCCACCGCCCGGCGTAGGCGTCACCTCCACGCCGGGCAAGCCGCAAAGCCCCGGCGAGATCATCCCCGTACGACCGCGGAGCCTCCTCGCTGAGCAGCGCGACAACCTCCGCACCCGCCGCACCCGCGTCCAACAACGCCCGCCCCAGCCGGGGATGCAACCCCAGCCGAGCCAACCGCACCCCGCGCTCGGTCGCCCGCCCGACGGAGTCGACCGCGCCCACCGCCGTCAGAACCTCCCGCGCCGCAGCCATCGCCCCACCCGGCGGAGCGTCCAGCAACGCCAGCCCGGACGCGTCAGGATCGCCCCAGCATGCCGTCTGGAGGGCGAACGCCGTCAGGTCGGCCACCTTGATCTCCGGCGCCGGGAAACGCGGCAGACGAGCGTCCTCGGCCTCCGCCCAGCAGCGGTACACCGCCCCCGGCGCCTCCCGACCGGCCCGTCCCGCCCGCTGCCGTCCGGCCGCCTGCGAGGCCCGGACCGTCGCGAGCGCGCTCAGCCCGCGCGCGTGATCGACCCGCGGCTCCCGCGCCAGCCCGGAGTCGACGACCAGCCGTACACCGGGAACCGTCAGCGACGACTCCGCCACCGACGTCGCCAGCACCACCCGCCGCCGTACTCCCGGGGACAGCACCGCGTCCTGTACGGCCGCGGGTGCCCGCCCGTGCACCTGGAGGACATCGACGTCACCGAGGTCGCCCAACTGCCCTGCCACACGGGCGATCTCGCCCACGCCCGGCAGGAAGCACAGCACGTCCCCGTGCCGCTCGGCCAGCGCCCGCCGCACCGTCGACGCCACGTGCGTGAGCAGCGCCGGGTCCACGCGCATCCCGTGCGGCGGGCGGACCGGACGGGTCGGAGGCGTCCACACGACCTCCACCGGGTACGCGACGCCCTCCGCCTCGACCACCGGCGCACCGCCCAACAGACGGGCCCAGCCCTGCGCGTCGGTGGTCGCCGACGCAGCGACCAGCCGCAACTCGGGCCGCAGCGCCTCCCGTACGTCGACCAGGAAGGCCGCCACGGTGTCCGCGTCCAGATGCCGCTCGTGGCACTCGTCCAGGACAACGGCGTCGACGCCCGTCAACTCCTGGTCCCGTTGCAGCCGTTGGAGCAGCACACCGGTCGTGACGACCTCCACGCGCGCGTGCCGTCCGACGACCCGCTCCCCGCGCACGGTGTACCCGACGCTCTCCCCGACCTTCTCGCCCAGCAGCCACGCCATCCGCCGGGCCGCCGCCCGCGCCGCGATCCGCCGCGGTTCGGCGACGACCACCCGCCGCGCGGACCCCTGTCCGAGCAGCCCGGACAGCGCGAGCGGCACCAGCGTCGTCTTGCCGGTGCCGGGCGGCGCGACGAGCACCGCGGCACCGCCCGCCTCCAGAGCGGCGTCGAGTCCGGGCAGGGCACTGCGGACGGGCAGCGCGTCAAGGGCGTCGTAGCGGATCACGACCCCAGTGTCGTACGGCTTCCGGAACGACCTCCACGCGTGCGTGCCCGCTCCTGCGTCAGTCGCGTTCGCACACGAAGATCGTCGTCCCGGGGATCAGGTTGCCGCGCAGTGGCGACCAGCCGCCCCACTCGGCCGTGTTCCAGGACGGCCACTCCGGCTCGACCAGGTCCACCAGGCGCAGGTCCGCCGCCACGATGTCCCGGACACGGTCACCGAGAGTCCGGTGGTGTTCCACGTAGACCGCGCGGCCGTCGTCGTCCTGCTCGACGTACGGCGTGCGGTCGAAGTAGGAGGCGGAGACCGTCAGTCCCTCGGGGCCCGGCTCGTCCGGAAACGCCCAGCGGATCGGGTGCGTGGTCGAGAAGACGAACCGGCCGCCCGGCCGCAGCACCCGGCGCACCTCGCGCAGCACCAGCACCGGGTCGGCGACGAACGGGAGTGCCCCGTACGCCGAGCAGGCCAGGTCGAAGGAGTTGTCCGCGAAGGGCAGCGCGCCCGCGTCGGCGCACACCAGAGGGAACGATCCGCCGATCCGCAACGCGTGCTGGAGCTGGCGGTGGGAGAGGTCCAGGGCGACCGGACGGGCGCCCTGGGCGGTCAGCCAGCGCGAGCACTGGGCCGCGCCGGCGCCGATCTCCAGGACGTCCTTGCCCTTCAGCTCCTCGGGCGGGCCGAGGAGCTCCGCCTCGACCTCGTCGAGACCCTCGGGGCCCCACACGAAGCGGTCGTCGCCGAGGAACGTGCCGTGCTCGACCTGGTAGTCGTCCGCGTTCCGGTCCCACCAGCCCCGGTTGGCGCGGGAACTCTCGGTGACGTTGGCGTCACGCCGGGTGGCTTCCGGTTCGGACGTATCGGGCTCTTGGATGATCGGCTCCCTCGTCGTACTCTTCCGTCACCTCTACGGTGCGGTCGTCCTGGCGGCGTCACTGAAGAGGTGCGTCAGGCATGCGTGGCCTCGCGGGACATGTTTTGTGCCGGGTATGCGGCGATCCGCCCCGGGTGTGCGCCTTCGCGCATTGACCCTGCCTGGCCGCCCCCGTATGCTACAAGTTGCGCTGCGGGCCTGCGCACCTCAGACGTAGCAGGTTGCGCTCGCATCTGTATGTATGTCCCCTCGGTTTTCGAGGCGCCACCGGACACCTGGTGTTCCGGATCGGCGCTTCCTTGGCTGTCCGGCCTTCTGCAGAGCGAAGCGAAAAAGGCTCTCGGCGTGAGCAGTACCTACGACTTCAATGTCCGTACCGGAGCCCTTTCCCACATGACGAGCAGCACCGAGACCACCGCCACCACCCCGCAGGTTGCGGTCAACGACATCGGTAACGAGGAAGCTTTCCTCGCCGCGATCGACGAGACGATCAAGTACTTCAACGACGGCGACATCGTCGACGGCGTCATCGTGAAGGTCGACCGGGACGAGGTCCTGCTCGACATCGGTTACAAGACCGAAGGTGTCATCCCGAGCCGCGAGCTCTCGATCAAGCACGACGTCGACCCGAACGAGGTCGTCAAGGTCGGCGACGAGATCGAAGCCCTTGTTCTCCAGAAGGAGGACAAGGAAGGCCGCCTGATCCTCTCGAAGAAGCGCGCACAGTACGAGCGCGCGTGGGGCACGATCGAGAAGATCAAGGAAGAGGACGGCATCGTCACCGGTACCGTCATCGAGGTCGTCAAGGGTGGTCTCATCCTCGACATCGGCCTCCGTGGCTTCCTGCCGGCTTCTCTCGTCGAGATGCGCCGTGTTCGCGACCTCCAGCCCTACGTGGGCAAGGAGCTCGAGGCCAAGATCATCGAGCTGGACAAGAACCGCAACAACGTGGTCCTGTCCCGCCGTGCCTGGCTGGAGCAGACCCAGTCCGAGGTCCGCCAGACGTTCCTCACGACCCTCCAGAAGGGTCAGGTCCGCTCCGGTGTGGTCTCCTCGATCGTCAACTTCGGTGCCTTCGTGGACCTGGGTGGCGTCGACGGTCTGGTCCACGTCTCCGAGCTGTCCTGGAAGCACATCGACCACCCCTCCGAGGTTGTCGAGGTCGGCCAGGAAGTCACCGTCGAGGTCCTCGACGTCGACATGGACCGCGAGCGCGTCTCCCTGTCGCTGAAGGCGACCCAGGAAGACCCGTGGCAGCAGTTCGCCCGCACCCACCAGATCGGCCAGGTCGTGCCCGGCAAGGTCACGAAGCTGGTTCCGTTCGGTGCGTTCGTCCGTGTGGACGAGGGCATCGAGGGTCTGGTGCACATCTCCGAGCTGGCCGAGCGCCACGTGGAGATCCCGGAGCAGGTCGTCCAGGTCAACGACGAGATCTTCGTCAAGGTCATCGACATCGACCTCGAGCGTCGCCGGATCTCGCTGTCCCTGAAGCAGGCCAACGAGTCCTTCGGTGCCGACCCGGCCTCGGTCGAGTTCGACCCGACGCTCTACGGCATGGCCGCGTCCTACGACGACCAGGGCAACTACATCTACCCCGAGGGCTTCGACCCCGAGACCAACGACTGGCTCGAGGGCTACGAGACCCAGCGGGAGGCGTGGGAGCACCAGTACGCCGAGGCGCAGCAGCGCTTCGAGCAGCACCAGGCGCAGGTCATCAAGTCCCGCGAGGCCGACGCCCAGGCGGCGGCCGAGGGTGTCGACACCCCGGGTGCGGCTCCGGCCGCCGCCGGTGGCGGCGGCGGCGGTTCGTACTCCTCCGAGGGTGCGGACACCTCCGGTGCGCTGGCGTCCGACGAGGCGCTCGCTGCCCTGCGTGAGAAGCTGGCCGGCGGCCAGAGCTGATCACTGAGCAGTAGCTCGTGACTGAGGGGCCGTACCTTTCGGGGTACGGCCCCTCAGCCTTTTCCCAACTTGCAGAAACGTGCGGGATACACCCGTAACTGTCGTGCCGTAACCGGCCGTTGGCAGGCTTCCCCGATCAATCATGATCGGAAAGGGGAGCCGGACCATGGCAAGCAACCAGAGCCGACGTGCTTTTCTGCGGAACGTGGGCCTCACCGGTGGCGCGGGCACCATGTTCGCCACCATGGGGGCCCTCGGACTCGCCCCCACCGCGCAGGCCGCCCAGCGGGAACAGCCCTTCCGCGCACTGAACGCCGGTGACTTCACGCTCACCGGACGCGCCGCGGCCAAGGTCGTCATCGTCGGCGGCGGTATCGCCGGGCTGACCACGGCGTACGAATTGGGCAAGGCCGGTTACGACTGTACGGTCCTGGAGGCCAGGGACCGTACCGGCGGCCGCAACTTCACCGTGCGCGGCGGCGACACGACGACCGACCTCTACGGCAACCGGCAGACCGCCCGTTTCGCCGACGGGCACTACATGAACTGCGGTCCCGCGCGGATCCCGCAGTGGATGGTGACCCTCGACTACTGCCGTGAACTCGGCGTCCCCATCGAGGTGTTCACCAATGTCAACGCGGACGCGTACCTCTTCAACGAGTCGACCGGCATGACGAAGCCGATGAGATATCGGACCGCGAAGGCCGATGTCTACGGCTATGTCTCCGAGTTGCTCGCCAAGGCCACCGACAAGGGCGCCCTGGACAAGGAGTTGACCGCCACCGACCAGGAGAGGCTCGTCGACTTCCTCAAGGACTGGGGCGAACTCGGCGACAAGCTGACCTACGAGGGCGGCTCGAACCGCGGCTACACCACCTGGCCGGCCGCCGCGGGAACCCCGGGCGTGCTGCGCGGGGACATCCCCACCGCCTCCGAGACCTTCGCCAGCGCCGTCGGCCGGTACTTCTCCTTCGAGTTCGAATTCGACCAGGCCATGCTGATGTTCCAGCCGGTCGGCGGCATGGACCAGATCCCCAAGGCCCTCACCAGGGCAATCGGTTCGCATCGCATCCGCACCGGGGCGGTCGTCTCGAAAATCACCGACAAGGGGAGTGGTGTTTCCGTCACCTACACCCAGGGCGGCCGGACGAAGGTGGTCGAGGCCGACTACTGCGTCGGAGCCCTCCCGCCGAACATCCTCGCCAGGATCCCGCACAACCTGGGTACCGGAGTGCAGACCGCCCTGGAGGCCATCACCCCGTCGTCCGCCGCCAAGATAGGCCTGGAGTACAAGTCCCGCTGGTGGGAGCTGGACCACCGGATCTACGGCGGTATCACCGAGACCGACCAGGACGTCACCCATATCTGGCACCCTTCGTACGGCTTCCACGGTGAGCGGGGCGTCCTCATCGGGTACTACAACTACGACGACGACGCGGACTCCTACGCGAAGCTCACCCCGAAGGGGCGCGAGGAGCGGGCGGTGGCCGCGGGAGTGAAGATCTACGGCGAGAAGTACCGCAGCGAACTGGCATCGTCCTTCTCCCACCACTGGCGTCAGACGCCTCATCTGGAGGCCGCGTGGCACGACACCCCGGGTGGCCCCGACGACGCCCGCTACAAGCCGCTCAACGAACCCACCGGACGCGTCTACTTCGCCGGCGACTGGCTCAGCTACATGGACGCCTGGCAACACGGCGCGTTCACCTCCGCCCGCAGGGCCGTGACCGCACTCCACGCGCGCGTGCTGTCCTCGTGACACCGGGGCTGTGACCTGGGTGCTCTCCCGGTGCCCCGGGGGAGCGGAGCATGAAAAGCCCGTAAGAGGCGCCTGATCAGGGGCATGGGTGGGAATGCCCATGCCCTGGAGGGCGTTGTGCAGTACGAACACGAGGAGGAGCGGTAACAGTGCTTGATCCGCAGGGTTTGTACGCATGGGAGCCGAAGGGCCTGGCCGTCGTCGATGTGGCGCTCGCCCAGGAGTCGGCCGGTCTTGTCATGCTCTACCACTTCGACGGATACATCGACGCGGGCGAGACGGGCGACCAGATCGTGGAACGCCTGCTCGACACGCTGCCCCATCAGCTCGTGGCCAGTTTCGACCACGACCGGCTCGTCGACTACCGCGCCCGCCGCCCGCTGCTCACCTTCAAGCGGGACCGGTGGACCGAGTACGAGGAGCCCACGCTCGACGTACGGCTGGTCCAGGACGCCACCGGAGCCCCCTTCCTGCTGCTCTCCGGCCCCGAGCCGGACGTGGAGTGGGAGCGCTTCGCCGCGGCCGTCCAGCAGATCGTGGAGCGGCTCGGCGTCCGCCTGTCCGTGAACTTCCACGGCATCCCGATGGGCGTTCCGCACACCCGCCCCGTGGGTGTCACTCCGCACGGCAACCGCAACGACCTCGTCCCGGGCCACCGCAGCCCCTTCGAGGAGGCGCAGGTCCCGGGCAGCGCCGAGGCGCTCGTCGAGTACCGCCTCATGGAGTCCGGCCACGACGTGCTGGGCGTCGCCGCACACGTCCCGCACTACATCGCCCGCTCTCCGTACCCGGACGCGGCCCTGACCGTCCTGGAGGCCATCACGGCGGGCACCGGGCTGGTCCTGCCCGGCATCGCGCACTCCCTGCGCACCGAGGCCCACCGCACCCAGACCGAGATCGACCGCCAGATCCAGGAGGGCGACGAGGAGCTGGTGGCGCTCGTCCAGGGTCTTGAGCACCAGTACGACGCCGCCTCCGGCGCCGAGAGCCGCGGCAACATGCTCGCCGAGCCGGTCGAGATCCCGTCGGCGGACGAGATCGGGCAGGAGTTCGAGCGCTTCCTGGCGGAGCGCGAGGGGGACAACTAGTGGTCGCCGGGTGCCGCGCAGCCGGCAGGCCCTAAGCTTCGGCTCATGCTGAAGGTGGGCCTGACCGGCGGTATCGGCGCCGGCAAGAGTGAGGTGTCGCGGCTGCTCGTCGCGCACGGTGCCGTGCTGATCGACGCCGACCGCATCGCACGCGAGGTCGTCGCGCCCGGAACTCCCGGGCTCGCGGCGGTAGTCGAGGCCTTCGGCGAGGACGTGCTCGGTGCGGACGGCGGCCTGGACCGGCCGAAGCTCGGCTCCATCGTCTTCGCCGACCCCGAGAAGCTCGCCGTCCTCAACTCGATCGTCCACCCCCTGGTCGGCCGCCGCTCCCGCGAACTCGAAACCGAAGCGGCCGACGACGCCGTGGTCGTCCACGACGTACCGCTTCTCGCCGAGAACGCCCTCGCCGCGCTGTACGACCTGGTGATCGTCGTCGACGCGAGCCCGGAGACCCAACTCGACCGGCTGGTACGGCTGCGCGGCATGACCGAGGAGGACGCACGCGCGCGTATGGCCGCCCAGGCGACGCGCGAGAAGCGGCTTGCCATCGCCGACATCGTCATCGACAACGACGTACCCCTGGAGGCGCTGGAGCGGCGCGTACGGGACGTATGGGCCGAACTCGTGCGCAGGGCGCACGCGCCCCAGCAGCCACCCCAGGAATAGCGGACCTCAGGAATAGCGGTCCTCCCTCCGGGCGTTGAAACGTGCGAGTGAGGGAAGGACTTTGCCGTGCCCGAGAACAGCGGAACGACCGGACGTACTCCGGAGACGCATGTCATCGACTTCCGCGCCGCCGAGCAACTGCTCGCCGCGCGGGACCCGCGGGGCGCGGTGAAGCTGCTCGACGGCGTCATCGACGCGCACCCGGAGAACACCGCCGCCCGCCTGCTGCGCGCGCGTGCCTTCTTCGCCGCCGCACAACTGCGCCCCGCCGAGCTGGAGTTCACCATCGTCCTGGAGCGGGAGCCGGACAACGCCTTCGCGCACTTCGCGCTCGCCCGCACCTACGAGCGGCAGGGACGCGGCGACCAGGCCAAGCGGCACTTCAGGCTGGCGGCCGCACTCGACCCCAATCCGCAGTACCTGAAGGCCGCCCGCTTCGACGCGTAGGCGGCTCTCAGGGGTAGCGGTGCTCCGGCGGGCGGTACGGCGGGATGTCGGGGCCCGGCTGGTAGTGCGGGCCCTGGCGCATATGTCTGAGGATCATGGTCATGTCGATCGTGACGACCAGCCACAGCACCCCGCAGGCCGCCGCCCACCCGGGGCGTCCGACGAGGGCGAACGCGGCCGTGCCGAAGATCGTCCAGACCAGTCCCCACACGCTCAGCCAGAAGCGCGCCCGCAGCGGACTGCGCGCGGTCATCGGCTCACTGCCCGTACGCATCGGGATCACTACTCCTGCTTTCAACGTACTCTTCGGCTCGGACGTTCTCCACAGGGAGGGGAAGCGCACTGTGCTGCCGGACGCCGACGAACTGCCCGAGATCCTGCTCGACCTCGCGGTGCCCCACGAAGACATCAACGAACTGGTCCGACTGCGCCGGGTGTTGGCGCGGGACACCGGCGCGATGCGACTCCTGGAGGAGTGCGCCGGGGAACTGGTGAAGGACATCGGAGAGCACGGCCACTGGTCCCGGCTCACCGAGCTGCTCCTCGCCCGGCTGCCCGAGGCCCCGCCGGAGATCGGCGCCTACTTCTCCGTGTACGTGTTCGTCGCCGCGCTGCCCAGCACGCGCGCGTACCACCGCGAACGCGGTATCCCCGCCGATGTCTCCCGGCGCACCCTCGCCGACCTGGGCCGCAACATCGCGGTGCACCGCAAGCGGTACGGCAGGGGAGGGGTGCCCGTCCCGCAGTGGCTCGTCCCGCACTTCCGCGGCGAGCTGTACCAGCTCGGGCGGCTCCAGTTCGAGCGGGCCCGGCTCGGGGAACGCACCGCTGAGGCGCTCACGGCGGCCGGGCTGGACGCGGAACCGGGGGCACCCTGCCTGAACCTGCACATCCCCGACTTCCAGGGACCGCTCTCACCGGCCGCCTGCGACCGCTCGCTGGAGCCGGCCCGCGCGTTCTTCGCCCGGCACTTCCCCGAGGAGCGCCACGCGATCGTGGTCTGCCACTCCTGGCTGCTCGACCCGCAACTGAGGAAGTACCTGCCCGGCGAATCCAACATCGTCCGCTTCCAGGAGCGGTTCCGGGGGATCCGCGAGGACACGGAACCGGCCGACAGCGAGCCGCTCCGGTTCGTCTTCGGCGAGCCGGATCTGCCGGTGGAGGAGCTGCCCCGGCGTACCTCAGTGGAACGGGCGGTCGGCGATCATCTGCGGGCGGGCGGGCACTGGTACCTCGGGCACGGGTGGTTCCCGCTCGGAGCCTGACCGGCCGGAGCGTCGTCGACGGCGCCGCCCGCAGTGTCGTCAACTGTTCCCGTTCCAAGGGGAATTGACTCGTACGGGTGAACCAGTACGAGTCGGGAACGGGCGTGCGGCCGCGGGCCGTTGGACGGGCATGCGAATCGAAATGCGTGAGGGGTACGAGGGGACAGGGCCCGGGGCGATCACCCCGGACGGCTGCGCGGTGGAGCTGTACTCGCGGCTTCCCGTGGGAGAGGAGCCGGACATCGTGGCGGCGGCCGTGCCGGCGGGTGCGCGCATCCTGGAGCTGGGCAGCGGGGTCGGGCGGATGACCCACCCCCTCCTGGAGCGCGGATTCACGGTCACGGCGGTCGACGAGTCCGCCGAGATGCTGGAGCGCGTCCACGGGGCACGCACGATATGCAGCCCCATCGAGGACCTGGACCTGGGCGAGACCTTCGACGTGGTGACGCTCGCGTCGTTCCTGGTGCACGCCGGGGACGTCGAGGTGCGGCGCGGACTCCTGCGGACCTGCGTGCGGCATGTCGCGGCGGGCGGCTGCGTACTGATCCAGCGGGAGGGGGAGAACTACCACTCGGATCTGCCGCGCGAGCGCGTCGACCCCAGCGGCTTCACCGTGCGGATGGTGTCGGCGGAGCCGGTCGGGGACGGGGTCAACTCGGTGCACGCGGAGTATGTGTTCCCGGACGCGGTCTGGACCCAGACCTTCCTGGCCCGGCCGTTGACGAAGGACCAGTTCGAGCAGGCGTTGGCGGAGGCGGGGCTCAAGGTGGACAGCTATCTGACACCGGACCGGGTGTGGGTGCGGGCGGTGCCGATGGAGTGACAGACCAAGGGACGGACGGGAAATCCCGTACGGCGGCGATGAGTTCCCGAGTGGACGGCGGTCTATCTCTGTGACAGCAACACGGACCGCTTCCCGCAGGAGAACCCCATGTCCGAGACCGCCGCTCCCCTCGCTTCCGCACACTCCGGCACCGTCGTCGTCGCCGAGTCCACGACCGCCCGCGGGCGCCGCGCCCGGATCGCGCTGCGTGCCCTCCAGGTGCTGCTCGCCCTGTTCTACGGCATCGCGAGCGCGCTGCCCAAGCTGATCGCGCACCCCTCGGCCGTGGAGGCCTTCGACAAGATCGGCTGGGGCAGCGGAGCCATGTACACCATCGGCGCACTCGAACTGGCCGGAGGCGTCGCGCTGTTGGTCCCGCTGCTGCAGTCGGTCGCGGCGACCGCGCTCAGCGCGCTGATGGTGGGCGCGTTCCTCGTGCAGATGACCGCCTTCCACGGTCAGAACGCGGCGACACCGCTGATCCTGATCATCCCGCTCGCCCTGATCGCCTGGGCACGCCGAGGTCAGAACGCGGAGTTGCTGCGGCTGGTACGACGACGGGCGTGATCCGTGGCGTATCGCTGTGGCTACGGCTGAGCGCAGGGCAGTGGTGGCATCCGGTGGGCCGAGGGCCCGGGCCGGATGTCACCGTTGCGTGTCGCGGTGGGGGCTGGGAGGGATGCCGGGGGCGCCGCGCAGGCGTTCCATCTCGCGGCGGTCGCGCTTGGTGGGGCGGCCGGTACCTCGGTCGCGGATGCCGGCCGGGGCGACGGCCTCGCGGGGCGGGGGCGGCGGGGAGTTGTCGACGTAGCACTGGACGGCGACAGGGGCGCCGACCCGCTTGCGGATCACCTGCTTCACGATGACGACGCGTTCCCGGCCCTCGTGGCGCAGGCGTACCTCGTCGCCGACGTGGACGGAGTGGGCGGGCTTCACGCGCTCGCCGTTGACGCGGACGTGGCCCCCCTTGCAGGCGGCGGCGCCCATGGAGCGGGTCTTGACCAGCCGCACGGACCAGATCCAACTGTCGACGCGGACGCTCTCACCGGTAGCGGGACCGGCGGCCTTCGCGGCGGCCACGGCGGCGTCGGGCGTGGGAGCGGGCGCCACCGTGCCCGTTCCGTCGTCCTTGCCGGTCTCGTCCACTCCCTCGGAAGCCATGCCTCGACCTTAATGCCCCGAGCCGGCCGGCTCCGGCGGATTTCGGACGAGGCAGCCGCCCTCACCCCGCCCGGATACAGGCGATCGTCCTACGGTGGGGACATGAACCTGTCCGACCTCGACCGCCGGATCACCGAGTGCCGGGCCTGCCCCCGCCTGGTCGCCTGGCGTGAGGAGGTCGCCCGCACCAAACGCGCCGCCTTCGCCGACTGGACGTACTGGGGCCGCCCGGTACCCGGCTTCGGCCCGGCCGACGCACCCCTGTTGATCATCGGCCTGGCGCCCGCCGCGCACGGCGCCAACCGCACCGGCCGGATGTTCACGGGCGACCGCTCCGGGGACGTCCTGTACGAGGCCCTGTACGACCTCGGCCTCGCCTCGCAGCCGACCGCCGTGAGCGCCGACGACGGCCTGGAGCTGTACGGCGTGCGCATCAGCTCGCCGGTGCGCTGCGCCCCGCCTGAGAACAAGCCCACCCCCACGGAACGCGACACATGCCGGTCCTGGCTCGTCGAGGAACTCACCCTGTTGCGGCCGACGTTGAAGGCCGTGGTCGTACTCGGCGCCTTCGGCTGGCAGGCGGCGCTCCCCGCGTTCGCGGCGGCGGGGTGGGCGGTGCCGAGGCCGAGGCCGGTGTTCGGGCACGGGGCGCGTGTACCGCTCGGCGGCCTCGACCTCTTCGGCTGCTTCCATGTCAGCCAGCGCAACACCTTCACCGGGAAGCTCACCCCCGTGATGCTGCGGGACGTGCTGCGCACGGCGGCCGGGGCGGCGGGGCTGACGACCGCGCCGTAGCGAGGACGAGCCCGGGGATAGGGTCGACGGATGGGCCTTTACCCCGAGATCGAACCGTACGACCACGGCATGCTCGATGTCGGCGACGGCAACCTCGTCCACTGGGAGACCTGCGGAAACCCGCACGGCAAGCCCGCGGTCGTGCTGCACGGCGGCCCGGGGTCGGGCTGTTCACCGTACTTCCGGCGCTACTTCGACCCCGCCGTGTACCGGATCGTGCTGCTCGACCAGCGCGGGTGCGGTCGTTCCACACCGCACGCGAGCGCCTACGACACCGACATGAGCGTGAACACGACGGACCGTCTCCTCGCCGATCTGGAGCTGCTGCGGCGGCACTTGGGCATCGAGCGGTGGCTGGTGTGGGGCGCGTCGTGGGGGTCGGTGCTCGGGCTGCGGTACGCGCAGACGTATCCGGGCGTGGTGTCCGAGCTGGTGCTGACCTGCGTCGCCACCGGCTCCAACCCCGAAGTGGCCCTGCTGACCAGGGGACTTGGGAAGCTCTTCCCGGAGGCGTTCGAGCGGTTCATCGGTGAGCTGCCCGCCGGTGAACGCGACGGGAACCTCGCCGCCGCCTACAACCGGCTCCTCGAGTCGCCCGACCGGCCGGTGCGGGAGCGGGCCGCGTGCGCCTGGACGGACTGGGAGACGGCGATCGTCCCCGCGCCGCCGCGATCCGAAGAGCGGTACGAGGACCCGGAGTTCCGCATGGGCTTCGCCCGCACCGTCACGCACTACTTCGGCAATGACCACTTCCTCGGCGCGGGAAACGACGAGGGCGTCGTCCTCAGGGACGCGCCTCTACTCAAGGACGTCCCCGGCACCCTCGTCCAGGGCAGCCTCGACCTCGGCAACCTCACCGGTGTCGTCTGGCGGCTCCACCACGCCTGGCTGGGCAGCGAGTTGGTGCTCGTGGACGAGGCCGGGCACAACGCGGGTGCGCCGGGTGTCGCGGCGGCGTTGGTGGCGGCGACGGACAAGTACGCCCGCCGCTAGGCCGGTTGGCCAACCGACGCGGGCCGCCGCGACAGGTGTCGCCTACCGCCTATTGCTCTGCATCCCCGAAGAGGTGGCGCACGGTGGAGCGGTAGTTCGCCTGTACGTGGCTGAGTGCGTGGGCGCGGGCGCGGTCCGGGTCGCCGGAGGCGATGGCCTCGTACAACTCCTCGTGTTCGGTGAGGAGTTGGGGCCACTCCTCGTTCTGGCGGGTGAGCCAGCGCAGTCGGCCGTCGACCGGTTCCATCACGGAGATCAGCAGGCTGTTGCCGGCCAGGGCCAGGATGCGGTCGTGGAAACGGGTGTTGACGTCGGTGATCGCCTCGGCGTCGTCGGACCTGGTGGCCGTCGCCGCACTGGCCAGCAACTCCCGTAGTTCGGCGAGTGCTTGAGGAGTCGCGCGGGTCGCGGCGAGTCCGGCCGCGTACACCTCCAGCGCCTCGCGCAGCTCGAACAGCTCCTTGACGTCGGTCGGGGTCAGCCGTCGTACGACCGTGCGGCGCGCCGACTCGAAGAGGACGAAGCCCTCCGCGACCAGGGCACGGATCGCCTCCCGGACCGGCACCCGCGAGACGCCGAAACGCTCGGCCAGCTCGCGCTCCACCAGCCGGTCGCCGGGGCGGAGGCGACCGGCGATGATGTCCTGCCGAAGGGTGGCCAGGACGCGCTCGCGCACCGCTCCGAGGGGTTCGATCTTCGCTGTCGTGGAGCTCATGGGGCCATCTTCGCCGACTCCGGGAGTGTTTTACGGAGCGTTAACAGCGGTGACATCGGTCGGAACGGTTGACGGGAGGACTATGGCGGCAGTTTGGTATACCAAACGACATCGGTAGCCGTCCTGCTCTCCTCCTGGTTCCCAGCTCCTCCCAGCACCTCCGTCCCCTTGCCCTGGAGGCCCCGTGTCCCTCGCCGACCGTGCCGAAGCCACCGGCACACCAGCGTTCGTCCCCCACCCCCGGCTCACCAACGAAGACCTCGCCCCCGCCGGCAAGCGCAACTGGAAGGTCTTCGACCTCTTCGCCATGTGGATGTCGGACGTCCACAACCTCGGCAACTACACCTTCGCCGCAGGCCTGCTGGTGCTCGGCATGAACGTCTGGCAGGTCTTCACCTCCCTGCTCGTCGGCTTCGTGCTCATCTACGTCGGCATGAACTGGATGGGCAGGATCGGACAGGCCCACGGCGTCCCGTTCCCGGTCGTCAGCCGCATCAGCTTCGGCGTCTGGGGCGCCAACATCCCGGCCCTCATCCGGGCCGTGATCGCCATCATGTGGTACGGCATCCAGACCTACCTGGCCTCCGTCGCCGTCAATGTGATGCTGCTGGCCGCCTGGCCGGGACTGGAGTCCTGGACTCACCACTCCTTCCTGGGACTCGACGCCCTCGGCTGGGTGTCCTTCGTGTCGCTGTGGCTGATCCAGGCGGTGATCATCAGTCAGGGCATGGAGTCCGTACGGAAGTTCCAGGATTTCTGCGGCCCGGCGATCTGGCTGGTGATGATCGCGCTGGCCGTCTGGGTGCTGTCGAAGGCGGGTTGGAGCATCTCGCTCACCTCGACTCCGCACCCGGTCTCGTTCGGTGAGCAGTGGCGGCAGTGGTTCGGCGCGATCGGGCTGATCCTCGCCACCTACGGCACGCTGATGCTCAACTTCTGCGACTTCTCCCGCTTCGCGCCCGACTACAAGACCGTGCGGCGCGGCAACTTCTGGGGTCTGCCCATCAACTCCACCGCGTTCGTGGTCGTTTCGGTCATCGTCACGGCGGGCTCGCTGGAGGTCTGGGGCCAGGCGATCACCGACCCTGCGGAGTTGGTCGCCAAGGTCGGCAACACCTGGGTGATGGTGCTGGGCGCGCTGACCTTCGCCGTCGCCACCATGGGCGTCAACATCGTCGCCAACTTCGTCTCACCGGCGTACGACCTCGCCAACGTCTGGCCGCAGAAGATCACCTTCAAGATCGGCGGCATGATCAGCACGGTCGCCGCGCTGGTCGTGACGCCCTGGAACCTCTTCTCCAACCCGACCGTCGTCAACTACTTCCTCGGCGGACTCGGCGCCTTCCTCGGCCCGCTGTTCGGCGTGATCATGGTCGACTACTACCTGGTCAAGCGCGGCCGTATCGACGTCGACGAGCTGTTCGACGCGACCCCCGGCTCCCGCTACTACTACCGCAAGGGCGTCAACCCCAAGGCCCTGTGGGCCTTCCTGCCCTCGGCGGCCGTGGCGGCGGTGCTCGCGCTGGTGAAGACGTTCAGCGATGTGGCCCCGTACTCGTGGTTCATCGGTACGGCACTGGGCGCGGGCCTGTACCTGCTGATCTGCCGGACCGAGCGAGCCGCTGTCGAGCCCGTTCCCGAACCGGTGGAGGTCTGAGCGGAGTGCGCATCGTCGTCACCAACTGCAACACCACGCAGGAGATGACCGAGGAGATCGTACGAGGTGCCCGGGCCGCCGCAGGCCCGGGCACCACCGTGACCGGGCTGACCCCCGCGTGGGGGCCGGAATCGGCGGAGGGCTGGCTCGACAGCTACCTCTCGGCGGCGGCCGTCATGGACCTGCTGCGGACCTACGACGGCCCGTCCTACGACGCCGTCGTCATGGCCGGCTTCGGGGAGCACGGGCGGGAAGGCGTCCGGGAGTTGGTGGACGTACCGGTCGTCGACATCACCGAGGCGGCCGCCCATCTGGCCTGTCTGCTGGGCCGGCGGTACGGCGTCGTCACCACGCTGGAACGCTCCCGCGGCCAGATCGAGGACAGCCTGGAGCTGGCCGGGGTGGGGCGGAACTGCGCGGCGGTCGTGGGGACGGGGCTGAGCGTCCTCGACCTGGGGGGTGACCCGGACCGCACGGAGACAGCGTTCCTCACGGCGGCGGAACGGGCGTGCGCCGCCGGGGCTGAGGTCCTGGTGCTGGGCTGCGCCGGGATGACGGGGTTGCAGCGGGCGGTGGGGGAGAAGCTGGGACTGCCGGTGGTGGACGGGGTGGGGGCGGCGGTGAAGCTGGCGGAGTCGTTGGTGGGGCTGGGGTTGCGGACCAGCAGGGCGGGGAGTTACGAGCGACCGGTACCCAAGAGGAGGGCCTGGGGACAAGCGCCCTAGGCGGCGCGGGGCTGAATCGACATGCCGCCCCGCCGCGACCGGCCAGGTCACGTGCCACACCGCCCCCTGGTGCAATCCGCCCGGCCGCGCCCTGGGCGCCCCGCACCTACGACTTGGGCTCCCACACATACCGCACGTCCGGCTCCCGCTCCTCGTTGGTGCTGCCGTCCGTGTACTCGACGGCGACGAAGCCATGACGCTCGTAGAAACGGTGGGCGGGCTTGTTGACCTGGAAGGTCCACAGATGCAGGCCTCCCGGACTCCGCTCCTTCGCGAGCCCGACGAACCGGTCGCCGAGGCCCCGCCCGCGCCATTCAGGGTCCAGGTACAACTGGGACAGCAGATCACCGTTGATCACCATCAGCCCCACGATCCCGCCGTCGTCCCCCGCGTCGGCCACCCAGATCTCGCGCAGCGGCACGACGACGTCCCGGAAGTAGTCGCGTACATCGTCGTCGGAACGCGGTCTGACCACGGTCGGCAGCGCGGCGGAGAACGACCGCAGCCACACGTCGGCGGCGGGGCGGGCGTCGGGGGCAGTGGCTCGGCGGAGCGTGACGGCGGTGTCGGCGGCGGGGCTCATGGCTGTGCCCCCTCCTCCGGTACCACGGCGGTCGCCGTGATCTCCACGAGCTGGCCCGTGTACCCGAGGCAGGCCACGCCCAGGAGGGTGGAGGAGTGCGGTCCCGCGCTGAGCCCGGACGCCTCGACCGCCTCCCAGACGGCGGACAACACGGAGGGTTCGCCACTGACGACGTACACGTCCGTCGCCACGACATGCCCCAAGTCGCTGCCCACCGACCGCAGTTGCTCCTTGAGATTCACGAGCACCTGCTCCGCCTGCCGCACCGCGTCCCCCTCACCGACCACCTTGCCGTCGGCGTCGAGCGGCACCGCTCCGGCGAGGAAGGCGAGCTTCGTACCGGCTTCGACGATGGTGGCGTGGGAGTACGTGGGCGGTGGGAAGAGGGCTGGGGCGGTGACACGTTCGAGCACGGGGTCTCCCGGGAGCGGCTTGGCGGCGGGCGTCGTGGTGCGGGACATCAGCGGACCATGTGGACGGTGGCGCCCGCATCCGCATTTCCGCCGCCGGAGCAGCTCCTCCGCAGTGGCCCGCCCGGTGCTCCCGAGCCGGCTCGGTCCGGTCGCGATCCGGGTCAGTACCTCCCGGCGCCTGCGCCGGGCGGCGGCCCGGGCCGTGGCGGATCGTCGTGCGGCAGCGGCGGACGCTGCTCGGAACTCCTTGCTCCGCTCGACGGCCTCGACGCGCTCGACGCGGTAGAGCCGGGTGCGTGGGGCCGCCCGGAGATGGGGATTGACTCGTAACTGATCGGGTTCGCCGAGCAGTTGGCGGACCATTGCGGCCGTCCATCCCCGAGCGTGCAGCCCGGCCACGGAGAGATGCGTACGAGCCGACCCGGCGTCGTCGCCGTCCTCCGGTCCCTGCTCCTGCCCGCTCCCGCTCGTCTTGTACGCTGCCATCGACTGCTCCCCGTGGTGACTCTCAGTGACCATTCCATTGAAGCGCGCGCCACTGACAATCGGCTTGGAGCCGTAGCCATGCCCATGTTCGACGACGACGCCGAGTTTCTCGACGCGACCGCCGACCGTCTTGCCACGCTCCCCACCGTCCGGGCCGTGGCCCTCGGCGGTTCCCGTGCTCAGGGGACCCATCGGCCCGACAGCGACTGGGACTTGGCGGTCTACTACCGGGGCCCCTTCGATCCCGCCGACCTCCGCGCGATCGGTTGGGAAGGCGAGGCCTCCGAGGTCGGCGGCTGGGGCGGGGGTGTCTTCAACGGCGGTGCCTGGCTGACGGTCGACGGGCGGCGGGTCGATGTGCACTATCGCGATCTGGACGTGGTGGAGCGGGAGTTGGCCGAAGCGGGGGAAGGGCGGTTCCGGGTGGAGCCGTTGCTGTTCCATCTCGCCGGGATCCCGAGCTATCTGGTCGTCGCCGAACTGGCGATCAACCATGTGCTGCGGGGTGAACTGCCGCGCCCGGACGCCTATCCCGAGAAGTTGCGGCGCGCCGCCGCCGAGCGCTGGCACGGCACAGCCCGGGCGACTCTCGCGTACGCGCAGGCCAACCACGTCCCGAAGGGCCGCCTCACCGAAGTCGCCGGCGCGCTCGCCGTGGCCGCCGTACAGGCCGGGCACGGTGTGCTGGCGGAGCGGGGGGAGTGGGTGACGAACGAGAAGCGGTTGCTGGAGCGGGCCGGGCTGCGGCCCGTCGACGACATCGTGGCGGGGCTGCGCGCGGAACCGGACGTGCTCGCTCGTGCGGTGTCCGGCGCGGAAGACCTTTTCTCGGCGTTGCGTTCATAAAGAAAGCACCGCTACCGCCAACCTTCACACCGTCGAAATACGAGCGGCCCGTCCCGCACAAGTACGCGATCTACCGTGGACACCACACCCCGAGCCCGGCCACCGTCGCCCGAAGGCACACCCCCGCCCTCGTCAGGACAGGAGCCCTGTGTCGTCCCGTCGTCCCGTCGCGTTCTCCCTCCCGCCCTGGCTCGCCCACACGCTCCGGGCCCAGCGCGGCCCGGTCCCCTGGAGCGCGGTCACGCGGGGGGCGTTGGCGGCCGGGCCGCTTCTCCTCGCCGCCGTGCTGGTCGACCGGACGTCCCTCGGGGTGCTGGCCGCGCTCGGGGCGATGCTCGCCGGGATCAACGACCGGCCCGGCAGTCGGCGGGCCTCCGTCAAGCGGCTCGGTGGGCCCGCGGTGGCCGGAGGCGCGGGGCTGCTGATCGGGACCTCCGCCGGGCAACATCTCGGAGCGGTGCCGCTGACCCTCCTCCTCACCGGGATCGGGCTGGTCGCCGGAGGGCTCAGCGCCATCGGACCGGTCGCCTCCGGTGCCGGTACCCAACTCCTCGTCGCCTCCGCCATCGGCGCCGGAATGCCCCTCCCCGAGCCGGGATGGCAGCGCGCCCTCGCGTTCCTCGCCGGGGCCGCGTGGCTGGTCGGGCTGCGGCTGGCGCTGCCCACGCCCGGTGCGCTCGCCGGTGACTACCGGTTCGACGGCGAGCGGGACGCCGTAGCCGCCGTGTACGACGCGATCGCCACGCTGCTCGACGCCACCGGTGGGCCGGACGCGACGGACCGGCGTGCCGCGCTCACCGCCGCGCTCGATCACGCGCAGGACGCCCTCGCGGGGCCCCGGCTGCGGCGCTACGCCAGTTCCGCCGCCGAGCGGCGGCTGCACGGGCAGTACGCCGCCGCGCTGCCGTTGGCCGAGGCCGCGACCGCGCTCGCCTGGGCGGGGGAGGCCGTGTCGGCCCGGGCGGGCGAAGGGCCGCGCCGGCTCGCCGCCGCCGTACGCGACAACACGCACACCGGGCCACTGCCCGCGCCCCACCGTGCCGGCCCCGCCCTGCGCGCCCTCGACGACGCCCTGCTGCACGCCGCCGACGCCTTCGACCAGGCGGAGGGGAGTGACCTGCACACGCGTAGGCGGACGCCGATCGACCTGCTCCGTACGGCATTTGGGGCAGGGGGAAGGGAGTATGGGCTGCGGGTCGCCCTCTGCTTCGGCGTGAGCGTGGCCGTCGCGCAGGCCCTGAACCAGAGCCGCTGGAACGGGCTCCAGGAGCACTGGTACTGGCTGCCCGCCACCGCCGTCTTCCTCGTCAAGCCCGACCTGGGGCCGCTCGCCTCGCGGGTGCTGTGCCGGGCGGCGGGGACCGTGCTGGGGGCGCTGGTCTTCGCCGGGTTCGCCGCCGTGCTGCCCCGGCCGGAGGGGCTGGTCGCGCTGGTGGCGCTCAGCGGTGCGCTGATTCCCGTCGCCACCCGGCACTTCGCCGCGCAGACCGCCGTCGTCACCGTCCTGGTGCTCTCCCTCGTGATGGTCGGCGGGGAACCGCAGGCCTCCGCCGGCCGGATCGGTGAGACGTTGCTGGCCTGCGCGATCGTGCTGATCGTCGGGCATCTGCCGATGCCGGGGAAGCGCGGCGGGGGCGTGCGCGCCCGGCTCGCGGCGGCGGGCGACGCCGCGCACGCCTACCTCGTGCACGTGCTGAACGAGTCCGACGACCGCGCCGCACGCTGGACCCTGCGCCGCGAGGCCTACCGCACGCTCGCCGAGGCCCGCGGCGCCATCGCCGTCTCGGCCGCCGAACTCCCCGCCCTCGCCCGGCACACGGAGGGCACCGACGAGGTCGCCGCCGTCCTCGAACGCCTCGTGGACACCACCACCGCCTGCGCCGTCCACCTCGACGACACGGGCCGACTCACACACCGTCACATCGAGCAACTCACCGAACTGCTGGAGGAGTTCGAGCGGGGGCGGGGGCGCGTGGGGCTGCGTGCGATCGAACTGCCGGTCGCCGTATAGCGACTTCGGCGGTACGTCTGCGGCTACTCCACCCGCACCCACACCGGTGCGTGGTCCGACCCCGGTGCCTCGCGGCGCTCCGCCGGATCCGGGCCCACCGAGGGCAGTTGGGGCGCTTGCTCGCCCGGTAGGCCCGTGCCCGCCGCTGTCACGCGTCGGATCAGGTGGTGGCTGGCCAGGATGTGGTCGATCAGTTCGCGGCGGCCGGAGTTGATACGGGAGTAGCGCTGGTCGGCGGGGATGAGGGGGGCCACGTCCCAGAGGCGGGTCGCGTCGCCCTGGTCGGGGTGGTCGTAGCCGGGGGTGCCGATCTCCGAGCCGGGTGGGCCGAGCAGGATCTGGGTGGTCGCGGCCTGGACCTCGTCGTTCAGGTCGCCGAGCACCGCCACGTCCCGGGTGCGGCCGTCGCCGGCCAGCAGGTCGTCGGCCAGGGACCGTAGTGTCGCCGCCTCGGCGGCCCGGCGGTAGAGGGCGTAGGCGCCGTAGCGGGCCCGTTCGCCTTCGTCGTGGGGGAAGAAACGGTTGCCCGGGTAGGTCAGCAGCTTCGACTTCAGATGGGCGACCGCGACCGTCAGCGGCCCGGTCTCCGTCGCGACCTCCACCGCCAGGAAGCCCCGGCCCGCCGTCGGCTCCTCGGTGCCCGCGTCGTCGGACTGCACCGGGCGCAGATGGGCGGGGAAGGCGTTCGTGTCGGCGACGATCCGTGGCGGTGTGCGGCTGAGGAAGCCGACGCGGATGCCCCGGACGTCAGGATGCGTGGACAGGGCGATGTGCCAGTCGCCGCCCAGCAGCCCGGTGAGATCGTCGAGCGCCGCCGGGTCCCCGACCTCCTGGACGCCCAGCAGCACCGGGTCCAGTTCCGTGATCACGGCGGCGAGGGAGGCGAGCTTCGTGTCGTAGGAGGCCTTGTCCGGGGGGCCGGACGGGCCGCCGGGGCGGTAGAGGTTTTCGAGGTTCCAGGTGCCCAGGAGCATGCGGGGCTCCTTCCAGAAGCCGTGGTGATGAGGCAAGCGTGCTGGTCCGGGGCGGATCGCGACAGCGCAACGCCGGGATGCGCGGTTCGGCTCACCCGGGACGAGGACGACGTCGTACGTTGGGAGAGTGAGCGACTCTCCCGCCGATCTGGTGATCACCGGCTGCGCCGTCCTCGTCCACGACGACCAGGAACGCATCGGCTTCGAACAGGACGCCGCGATCGTCGTACGGGACGGGCTCGTCGAGTCGGTGACAGGCGCGGCGGACGTGGTCGGTCTCGCCGCCGTCGAACATGTCGACGCGCGCGGGCAGGTCGCCCTGCCGGGGCTGATCAACTGCCACACCCACGCGCCGATGGTCGCGCTGCGCGGGCTCGCCGAGGATCTGCCCACGGAGGAGTGGTTCAACGAGGTCGTCTGGCCCGTCGAGTCCAACCTCACCGAAAAAGACGTCGAGTTGGGGGCACGGCTCGCCTGCGCCGAGATGATCCGCGCCGGGGTCACCTGCTTCGCCGACCACTACTTCTCGATGGACACGGTCGCCGCCGTGGTCGCCGAATGCGGCCTGCGCGCGCATCTCGGCGAGGCCTATTTCTCCTCCCAGGGTCCTCAAGGGCGGGAGAGATCAGTGGAGTTCGCGCTACGGCACCGGGGCGCCGCCGAGGGCCGCATCACCACCGCCCTCGCCCCGCACGCCCCCTACACCGTGACCGACGCCGACCTCGCCGCCACCGCCGAACTCGCCGTGGAACACGGCCTTCCCGTCCACCTCCACGCCGCCGAGAACCGCGACCAGACCGACGCCAGCCTCTCCCGCCACGGCGTCACACCCATCGAAGTCCTCGACCGCGCGGGCCTGTTGGCCACCGACCTGCTCATCGCCCACGGCACCGGCATCATCGACCGCGACCTGCCCGTCCTGGAGCGCGCGAGCGGTCGTATCGCGGTCGCCACCGCGCCCCGCGGCTACCTCAAGTTCGGCTGGCCCGACACCACTCCGATCCGCGCCCTGCGCGCGATCGGCATCCCGGTCGGACTCGCCACGGACGGTGCCGCCTCCAACAACTCCCTCGATGTGTGGGAGTCGATGGCGCTCACCGCCCTGATCCAGAAGTCGACCGAGGGTGATCCGCGGTGGCTGACCTCCCGTCAGGCGCTGCATCACGCCACCGTGCAGAGTGCCCGGGCGGTCGGACTGGGTGGTTCGATCGGGTGCATCGCGCCGGGCCGCCGGGCCGACCTGATCCTCGTCGACCTCACCGGTCCGCACACCCGGCCCGTCCACGACCTCGCCGCCACCCTCGTGCACAGCGCCCGCTCCGCCGACGTCCGCACCACCATCGTCGACGGCCGCGTCCTGATGCGCGACCGCGAGCTCCTCACCCTCGATGTGCCCGCCGTCGTACGGGAGTTGGAGGACCGACTGCCCGCACTCGTCGTCCGGAGCCACGGTCGGCGGATCCAGGAATACGACACCTGAGCCGCGCCTCTACGCTGTCTCCATGGATCTCGCGGACGGCCTTCTCGACCACCCGTACGACGTGTACCGGCGCCTGCGCGACAGCGCTCCCGTGCACCGCATCGCCGGCCCCGACGGCACCCCCGCCTGGCTCGTCACCCGGTACGACGACGTCCGGGCGGCACTGGCCGACCCACGGCTCTCGCTGGACAAGAGGCATGCCACGGCCGGGACTTACAAGGGTTTCGCGCTGCCGCCCGCGCTCGACGCCAACCTCCTCAACATGGACCCGCCCGACCACACCCGCATCCGCCGCCTGGTCGGCCGCGCCTTCACCCCGCGCCGGACCGAGCAGCTCCGTACGCCCATTCGCCGCACCGCCGACCAACTCCTCGACACGCTGGGCGAGATGGGCGACACCGATCTGATCGCCTCCTATGCCGCGCCCCTCCCCATCACTGTCATCTGCGATCTGCTCGGCGTGCCCGACCGGCACCGTCGGGACTTCCGGGTGTGGACCGACACCCTCGTCGCGCCCGCACCCGGGACGCCGCCCGAGGCGGGCAAGCACGCAGTCGTCGCGATGCTCGGCTTCTTCACCCAACTCCTCGCGGACAAGCGCGAAGAGCCCGCCGACGACCTGCTCTCCGACCTGATCGCCGTACGCGACGAGGGCGACCGGCTCAGCGAGGACGAGCTGATGTCGCTGGCCTTCCTCATCCTCTTCGCCGGGTACGAGAACACCGTCCAGCTCATCGGCAACGCCGTGCTCGCCCTGCTCCAACACCCGGAGCAGTTGGCCGCGTTGCGCAAGGACCCGAGCCAACTCCCGGCCGCCGTCGAGGAGTTCCTGCGTTACGAAGGCCCCGCGCTGCTGGCCATCCGGCGCTTCCCCGTCGAGGACGTCACCATCGGCGGGGTCACCGTCCCGGCCGGCGAGACGGTCTGGGTGTCCGCGTCCGCCGCGAACCGCGACCCGGACCGCTTCCCCGACCCCGACCGGCTCGACCTCGCCCGTGACACCACCGGGCATCTCGCCCTGGGCCACGGCATCCACTACTGCCTGGGCGCGCCGCTGGCCCGCGCCGAGACCGAGATCGCGCTGGCCGCGCTGCTGGAGCGGTTCCCGAAGCTGGAGTTGGGGGAGGGCGAGGTGCGGTGGCGGCCGTCGCTGCGCGCACGTGGGCTGCTCGCGCTCCCGGTGACGTACGCGAAGAAGTCCGTCTGAAGTTTTTCTCGGGGCGGCGATGAGTTCCGCTCCCCGCTCCGGTCAACCCCTCAACGGACCGTTGTCACAGGAGGGCCCATGTCGCTTCCGGAGATCGTCTCGCGCGAGCAGTGGCGCGCGGCGCGCAAGGAACTGCTGGTCAAGGAGAAGGCGGCCACGCACGCGCGGGACGCGCTCAATGCCGAGCGGCGCGGCCTGCCCATGGTGGAGATCGACAAGGAATACCTCTTCGAGGGCGGCGACGGGAAGGCCACCCTGCTCGACCTCTTCGAGGGACGCGGCCAACTCGTCGTATACCACTTCATGTTCGCGCCCGAGTGGGACGCGGGCTGCCGTAGCTGCTCGGCGTTCCTCGACCAGATCGGCCATCTCGCCCATCTGAAGGCGCGCGGCACGACGTTCGCCGCAGTGTCGAGGGCGCCGTACACGAAAATCCTGCCGTTCAAGGCGCGGATGGGCTGGACGCTGCCCTGGTACTCGTCCTTCGGCCAGGACTTCAACTGGGACTTCGACGTGACGCTCGTCGGGGACGGAGAACCCGTCGAGCGGCCCGGTGTGAGCTGCTTCCTGCGGGACCGCGACCGGGTCTTCCACACCTACTCGACCTATGAGCGCGGGCTCGACGGGCTCGGCTCGACCACCACCTTCCTGGACCTGACCGCGCTGGGACGCCAGGAGGAGTGGGAGGAGCCCAAGGGGCGCGCGTCAGCGCTGGGGGCGCCCGCCGGGAGCGCGCGCGTTCTTTATCACGACGAGTACGAGGACTGATACGGAACGTAGACGGCCAGGTGTCGACTATGTCTCAGTACCGTCACTTCGCGAGCCGTTCACCGTACTGTCGTCGTTTAACTCAACGAGGCTTCATGAACGTCTTGAAGCGCTCCGGGTTCGGCACGACAGGGAGGTACAGGGTGAACGGGCGAAAGGTGCTTGAGCGTTTTCCCGCCGGTGGACCGCGCGGTTCTTGGCCCGCGGAGGAGTTCGCGCAGGCGCGCCGGCTGGAGGGGCTGCCCGCCGAGGTCGTCATGGACATCGCGACCGACACGTTCCTGGTGATCGTGCGCAGCGGCGACGCCGTGGACGCCGCCGCCTGAGCCCTCCCGGTCAACCGGCCTTCGGGGCGGGCACCTTCGCGGTGAACTGGTCCGCCTGGAGCGCGTACAGCTCCGCGTACACACCGCCGCTCGCGAGCAGCTCGTCGGGTGTCCCGGACTCCACGAGCCGCCCCTGGTCGAGGACATGCACCAGATCCGCGTGGCGTACGGACGCCAGCCGGTGGGTGATCAGGACCACCGTCTGGCCGGTGCCGGCCAGCGCCCGGATCTTCTCGAAGACCTCCAGCTCGGCGCGGGCGTCGAGGGCCGCCGTCGGCTCGTCCACGATCAGGATCCGCCCGCGCCGGTAGGCGGCCCGCGCGATCCCGAGCCGCTGCCACTGGCCGCCCGAGAGCTCGTGCCCACCGCTGAAGTTGCGGGCCAGCAGGGTGTCCAGGCCGCGCGGCAGATCCGCGACCACCTCCTCGGCACCGGCCTCGGCGACCGCACCGGCCAGCCGCTCCTCGGTGAGCGGCGCCGCCGAGCGGCCGATGGCCACGTTGACGCGGGCCGTGAACGGCCACCGTTTGAAGTTCTGCGCCACCATCGCGATCCGGTCGGCGAGTTGGTGCCGGTCCGCGCCCGCCGCGTCGACGCCGTCCCACAGGATCCGGCCCCGGTCCGGCCGGTACAGCCCGGCCAGCAGCTTGACCAGAGTCGTCTTGCCGGAGCCGTTCTCGCCGACCAGGGCGATGATCCGGCCGAGCGGGAGGGCGAGGCTGACGTCGTCGAGAGCGGGGTGGGTGGACTCGCCGGGGTAGCTGAAGGTGACGTTCTCGAAGCGGATCTCCCGCGGTTCCGCGGGCAGCGCCGCCCCGCCGACCGGGATCGCCCACTCGGCGGCCTCCTCGTACAGCTTCTGCAGATCGCCCACGAACAGGGCTTCCTGATGAAGCTGGTTGACCGCCAGGACGAGGTTGTCGAGGCTCGCCGAGCCGGTGCGGATCGCGATCACCGCCGTACCCGCCACCGACAGCGCCATCGCACCGGACAGCAGCAGCCCGCCGAGTGTCGCGTACGTCGCCGCCGTGGCGAGGCCCGTCCAGGTCGCCGCGATCAGGCCGGTGCGAGCCGCGAGCCGGGCCAGCCGGGCCTGCTCCGCCTCCGCGCTCTCCGACATCTCGTGGAAGTGGTGCAGCAGGAACGGCCCGACGCCGTGCACACGGATCTCCGGGGCCGCCTCCGGTTCGGTCAGCAGATTGCTGAGGAGATGGCCGGCGCGGGCGTGCTGCACCCAGGTGTGGAACGACTCGTACTGACGGCGTGCGTTCGTGAGCGCGCCCCAAGCGCTCGGCACGGTCATCGTCGCCAGCAGCGGGAGGAGTGCCGGGTGCAGCACGGTCAGCACGCCCGCCGCGGCGATCAGTGAGATCAGCGCGTTCATCACGCGAGTCGCCTGCGAGATCATGCGGCGGGCCGAGGAGGCGCCGTACTGGGCGGTGTCCAGCAGCTTGTGGAACGCGTGGTCCTCGATCGCGGCCAGCTCCACGGCCGCCGCCCGCTCCAGATACAGCTCGGTGGCGACCCGCTCCACCTTCGGCTCCAGACGGCCGGTCGCATACGTCGACGCGGCCCGCAGCAGCGCGCCCACCAGCAGCACGGCGGCCATCGTGACGAGCGCGGGCACGGCACCGCGCAGCCGGTCCGCGATGGCCCCGCCGGTGATCAGCCGCCCCAGCACACTGTTGACCGCGAGCAGACTCACCGCCTGCGTCGCACCCCGGGCCGCCTCGGCCCCCAGCACGATCCGCGCGGCCTGCGGATCCGCCTGCCAGGCCAGCCGGAAACTCGACCCCAGCATCGACGGCAACCGCGTCACCATCGCCCGGAAACTCAGCTCCAGGAACGCCCCGTTGTGCTGATTCCACCCCATGTCATAACGCAGAGCACCCCCAAAGAGCAGCCGCTCCGACGCAGAGGGCTCCGCATCATCCTTACTCTCCACCACCGACCTCCCCCGATCCTGGACGAACGGCCACTATCGCGGGGCGGGGCAGTTCGGGGGAGGGCGCGAGAGGGAGAGGGTGCGGCGCGCGGGCGTACGCCTTGAAGGGGGGGCGGGGGGTGCGCGGAGTGGGCGGGAGGACCTCGCTGGGGTGCTGGAGGGGGAGGGGGCGCGTCGATGGGCTGCGGGTGCCGCAGGGAAAGGGATGCGGCGCTGTATGGCCGTGCGGCTGTGCCGTGTGGGCGAGGTGTTGACGGGTCACGAGTGCTGCCCTGAAAGGAGCGCGGGCTGTATCGCCGTACGGCTTCGGCGCGTGGGCGCAGCCCGCCACCATCGGACCGGCAGACGAAACCCACCCACCGCCGAGAAACACGCGATGCCCCACCAACCCCGCAGACAAAACCCGCCCAACCCGCGGAGCGCTACGCGCTGATGGGCCGCGACCAAGAAGGCGTAGCCCCCGTCACCCGGCACACCGCGAGATACAGAGGAATCGGCGGGGTGTACGGAAGCTTGCCGTCCGGCTTGTGGATGAGGCCGGGCGGACGCGGAGCGTCCGGGACCAGTGCGCCGGTGGTGTAGCGGGCCGGGGCGGGCCAGTCCAGGGCGTAGTCGGAGTCGGACGGGACGATCCACCACCAGTGCGCCTCGTCGGCGTAGACACAGCCGACGCGTGGCAGGCGGGGCAGGACCAGCGGTCCGAAACGGGCGGGTACCGCGACGGCGTCACAGCCGAGCGGAGCGGTCATGCCCTCGGGGACCGGCAGCCGCCGGGGCGTGCCGGGACCGTGCAGCGCGCGGCCCAGACGGACCAGCGTGTCGAGACTGAGTACCTGGCCGGGACCGGACACGCCGCTCAGACCCATTCGACCCCCGACCCGAAGTCCCCGAACCCGACGGGGCGCCCCGTCTCCGCGGAGTCCGGGAGGTCGCCGGCGTCCTGGTGGCCCAGCCCCCTGAAAGGACGTATGTCCTCCTGGCCCAGCCCCCTGAATCGGCCAGCGTCCTCCCGGCCTCGCGTTCCGGAGCCGGCCTTGTTGCCAAGGCCGCCCCAGGTACCGGAGCCGGCCCCGCTGCCGTGACCACCCCCGGTTTCGTGCGCCCGCCCCCCGAAGCCGTCGAGGTCCAGACCTCCGAAGTCGCGGGCACCCCCATGCCCGCCGGAGGCATCCCCATGCCCCCGCCCCGGAAATACGCCCAGATCCTCGAAGGCCCCGAAGTGTGCCGTCGCCTCGTCCTCGTCGCCCGAACCGCCCGACGGCACCGGCTTGGGTCGTGCGCCCCAGCCCAGGTCGTTGCGTGGTGCGGAAACGTCGTGGCCGGGGGCCGGGTGGTGGCCGGTGACCGGGTCCGCCTGCCGCGGCAGGTCGGCCCAGACCAGCAGGCCGGGACCGTGTTCCTGAGCACCCCAGGCGCGGCACAACCCGTCGATGAGAAGCAGTCCCCTCCCGTGCTCCTCATCGGGGCGCTGCGGGGAGGGACGCGGCTCACCGGGAGCACAGCCCTCGTCACGGACGGCTATCCGCACCAGGTCGTCGACGTCGTGCAGCTCGCAGACTATGTGGCTGCTCGCGGTGTGCACGATCGCGTTGGTGACGAGCTCGGAGACGACCAGAACCGCCGTGTCGCAGGTGTCCTCGCACACGGACCAGCCGGACAGCCGGGCCCGCGTCAGGTGTCTCGCCTGGGCGGGGGAACCCGGATGGGCGGCCAGCTCGAACCGGAACCGGCGCTCGGCAGCGGCCCCACCAGGGACGGCTCCCGCAGCGGCACCGAGACCGGGGCGGCCTGCGGCGGCGTCTGTTCCTAAGGGCGCGGACGGAATCACGCTTGCCACTATCGCCCCGCCGTGAACACTTGGCAAGTGTCACTATGAAAAATGCAGAGTGCCGTATGACGCTCTGGACGGTCGTGGCACACTGCTCGCAACAGAAAGTCGCGCGGCGCCAGTTGGGATCTCCGGAGGTCTGTCCCGATCTTCGAATGAGTCTTCGAATGGCGCCGCAGGGCTGTCAGGATTCAGTCGCCGGGCTGCCGGCGCTCCCGGTCCCGGCCGCCACGACGCACGGGCTGCCAGGACTCGTCCGCCGCCGGGACATGTCCGCCGTCAGGACTCATCAGGACTCACAGGAATCATTCGGGGAGGTCGAGCGTGAGCGAGCCGCGGTCCGCACCGACGGTCGGCCAGGTCGTCCTCGGCCGGCGCCTGCTGGACCTGCGGGAACGCGCGGGGCTCAAACGCGAGGAGGCCGCCCGCGTCCTGCGCGTCGCGCCCGCCACGGTCCGCCGCATGGAGATGGCCGAGGTCTCCCTCAAGATCCCGTACCTCCAACTCCTGCTGAAGTCCTACGGCATCTCCGACGAGGAGGCCGAGGCGTTCGTCCGGCTGGCCGAGGAGGCCAACAAGCCCGGCTGGTGGCAGCGCTTCCACGACATCCTGCCCGGTTGGTTCTCGATGCACGTCAGCCTGGAGGGCGCGGCCGCGCTCATCCGGTCGTACGAACCGCACTTCGTGCCCGGCCTGCTGCAGACCGAGGACTACGCGCGCGGTGTGCTGAAGTCGGGCGCCATCGGCCAGACCGACCCCGACGACATCGAGCGCCATGTGGCGCTGCGCATGCAGCGCCAGGACCTGCTCACCCGTCCCGACGCGCCCCGCTTCTGGGTCGTCATGGACGAGACCGCCCTGCGCCGCCCGGTCGGCGGCCCGGAGGTGATGCGTGCCCAGATCGACAAACTGCTCGACGCCACGAAGCTGCCCAACGTGACTTTGCAGGTCGCCCCGTTCTCCTCGGGGCCGCACCCGGGCACGTACGGGCCCTTCGTGCTGTTCCGATTTGCCATGTCAGAACTGCCGGACATGGTCTACAGCGAGTACCTGACCGGCGCCGTCTATCTGGACGCGCGCCAAGAGGTGGCGACCCACCTCGAGGTCATGGACCGCATGGCGGCGCAGGCCGCTACGGCACATCGCACGAAGGAGATCCTCAAGGATCTCCGCAAGGAGCTGTGAATGGATCGCATCAAGCCGCGTATGAGCGTCTACAACGGTATGCCCGCGCGGGACTTGGGAAGCGAAGGCTGGCACAAGCCGTGGAGCGGCGGCAACGGCGGCAACTGCCTGGAGGCGATGAAGCTCGCCGACGGCCGGATCGCCGTCCGTCAGTCCACCGACCCGGACGGGCCGGCCCTGATCTACACCACCGACGAGATGACGGCCTTCATCGAGGGGGCGAAAGCGGGCGAGGCGGATTTCCTGCTCTCCTGACCGAGCCTGTGCTGAATGCTTTTTCCCTCCTCAACCTCCTTATTTTGGTACTCACTTGAACACACATCGCGACACTGCCACCCATGGGATCCTGCGTAGATCAGATCCCGCAGATCCCGTCCGCTGTATGACTTGCACGTGTCAATCGTGGCCGAGGCACAGCGCGTAGGAGATCTGCTCGATCGAGGGCGGTCCGACGGCGAGATTCCGCCGGACCGCCTGCGCCGACGACCGCTCATCCGGCAGCGGGGGCACCCCTCGGCCCGTCGGGCGGGAGCACCTCGCACAGTGCCTCCAGCGCGGCCCCGAACGCGGCCTCCGAAGGCGTCGCGTAGCCCACGACGAGGCCGTCCTCAGTCGCTGTCGCTGTCGCTGTCACTGTCGTGGCCGTTGTGGTCGCGCTCGCCGGTGCCGCCTCCGGGTGCCGGTACGCGGCGAGTCCGTCCAGCGCGACGCCCTGCCAGGCCGCGGCCTTGAGCGCGGAGCGCTCCGTACCGGGCGGCAGCCGCAGCACCGCGTGCAGGCCCGCGGCGACCCCGGTGACCTCGATGTGCGGGGCCCGCGCTGCGAGCGCCGCGACCAGACGGTCACGGCGGCGCCGGTACCGCTGCCGCATCCGCCGCACATGACGGTCGTAGGAACCCGACGAAATGAAGTCGGCGAGGCTCAGTTGGTCGAGGACGCTCACCCAGGCCTCGCGCTCGCCCTTGGCCGCCAGCGCGCCCTCGACGTATCGCTCCGGCAGCACCATCCACCCCAGGCGCAGCGCGGGCGACAGGCTCTTGCTGACCGAGCCGAGGAAGATCACCCGCTCGGGGTCGAGCCCCTGGACGGCGCCGACGGGTTTGCGGTCGTAGCGGAACTCCCCGTCGTAGTCGTCCTCCAGGACCAGCCCGTCACGCGCGCGTGCCCAGTCGATCACGGCGGCCCGGCGCTCGGCGTGCAGCGGGCCGCCGGTCGGGAACTGGTGCGCGGGCGTGAGCAGTACGGCCCGCTCCTTGGCCAACTCCTCGACGCACGCGCCGTGTTCGTCGATCGGCAGCGGTACGGTCCGGACGCCGGCCGTCCGCAGCAACTCCGGTGGAAGCCGAGTCCGTACGCCTCCACGGCCAGCGGCCCGCGCAGCACCCCGGCGCCGCCCTGACCGAACAGCAGCCGCAGCCCGTGCGCGAAGCCGGAGCAGATCACGATCCGGTCGGGTGTGGTCCGTACGCCACGCGCGCGTGCCAGGTACTCGGTGAGCGCCTGCCGCAACTCGATCCGGCCGGCCGGGTCACCGGGCCCGAACACCTCGTCGGGTGCCTGCTGGAGCGCGCGCCGGTAGGACGCGAGCCAGGCCGCGCGCGGAAACGAGGACGCGTCGGGCGTGCCGTGCCGCAGGTCGTGCCGGGGCGCACGCGCGCGTGGAGGTGCCGTAACCGGGCTGTGCCCGGCGTGGCGCGCCGGCTGCGCCCGGAGCGGACGGGCTCGCTCGGCGACCAGGGTGCCCGAGCCCTGGCGCGCGGTCAGCCAGCCCTCCGCGACGAGTTCCGCGTACGCGGCCGCGACCGTGTTGCGGGCGACACCGAGGTCCGCGGCGAGTGAGCGGTACGGCGGCAGCCGGGTGCCCGGGGCGAGCCGCCCGTCGCGCACGGCCGCGCGCAGCGCGTCGCTGAGGACGGCCCGCCGTCCGCCCGATCCGGACAGCTCCAGATACAGATCGGCACCGATCCGCTCCGCCGAATTGACCCATGACCTCGCCACAAGAATGCACCTTACCGTGGGCCTTTCCGGCTCGTAGATTCATCACATGACGACGAACACGACCGACATCACCGGTACGGCGACCCGCATCGACCTCGCGAAATGCGCCCCGAAGGTCTTCCGCGCCCTCATCGGCTTCGACGCCGCCGCCCGTGAGGGCCTCGACCCCTCACTGATCGAGCTGATCCAGATCCGCGCCTCGCACCTCAACCGCTGCGCGTACTGCCTCCACATGCACACCAACGACGCCCGCAAGGCCGGCGAGAGCGAGGACCGGCTGCACATGGTCGCCCTCTGGCGCGAGGCCCGGCACCTCTTCACCGACCGCGAACAGGCCGCACTCGCCCTCACGGAGGCGGTGACCCTCGTGGCCGACGCCGGCGTCCCGGACGACGTCTACGCCCAGGCGGCCACCCAGTTCGACGAACAGGAACTGGCCCACGTCCTCGCCCTGATCCTGACCATCAACACCTGGAACCGGGTCGCCCTGTCGACGGCAAAGCTCGCGGGAACGGACGGCCGCCGTTGAGCCGACGGTGCTGTCACACGGGCGACCTCACACCGCCATCGGCCGGTCGTAGGGCCCGATCGGTGCTGGTAGTTGTGAACTCAGGTCCAGTAGCTGTCGACGGCCGCCGCCCACGGCCCGTCCCTCGGCGTGATCGCCCAGACGGTCAGCGACTGGCCTGGCGCGGTGTCGCCCGCGACGGACACTGCTCGCGGGTTCGTCGTGAGGGCGCGGCGGGGAGT